>NZ_FMTK01000006.1:0-180505 GCF_900100025.1 Pseudomonas sp. NFACC56-3
GCGCTTCCAGTCGATCTGTTTCTGCGTGATAAATCACCAACTCATCTTTGGCGACATCAACACCCACGATCGGCTTTGCGACAGAAACCGGCATTGCCATTGAAAATCCTCCGGGCTAAGGTTTGAACACTTGAAGGGTTCACCCAGAGGCGCAGGCTTGTTCCTATCGTCGGTCTAGGCCAGATGCATTCTTTATCGGCGCTTGGGTGAAAGGAGGAGGGGTGAAATCTCCCACGGTCTGTACTGCGGCTAACAGTCAGAATCGAGCTTTGTCCCTCCTCCCCCCTTCAAGTCCTACCATACAAGCGAGCTTGCTCGCGATAGCGGTGGGTCAGTGCCGGATATATGAGCTGACACTCTGCTATCGCGAGCAAGCTCGCTCCCACAGGGGATTGGCGTCGTTCATAAATCCAAGGCAATAAAAAACCCCGCTTGCTTTCGCAGGCGGGGTTTTTCGCTACAGGGGTAAGGCTGGCTTACATCATGCCGCCCATGCCACCCATGCCGCCCATGTCTGGCATGCCGCCGCCAGCTGGAGCGTCTTCCTTGATTTCAGCGATCATCGCCTCGGTGGTGATCATCAGGCTGGCAATCGACGAAGCCGCTTGCAGAGCCGAACGAGTCACTTTGGCCGGGTCCAGGATACCCATTTCGATCATGTCGCCGTATTCGCCGGTAGCAGCGTTGTAACCGTAGTTACCCGAACCCTGCTTGACCTTGTCGACCACAACGCTTGGCTCGTCGCCGGAGTTGGCAACGATCTGGCGCAGCGGTGCTTCTACAGCGCGACGCAGCAACTGGATGCCCACGTTCTGGTCATCGTTGTCGCCTTTGAGTTCGCTGATGGCTTGCAGGGCACGAACCAGTGCCACGCCGCCGCCAGGTACCACGCCTTCTTCGACGGCTGCGCGGGTAGCGTGCAGGGCGTCTTCAACGCGGGCTTTCTTCTCTTTCATTTCAACTTCGGAACCGGCGCCGACCTTGATCACTGCAACGCCGCCGGACAGCTTGGCCAGGCGCTCTTGCAGTTTTTCACGGTCGTAGTCGGACGAAGTCTCGGCCACTTGTGCGCGGATCTGGGTCACGCGAGCCTGGATGTCAGTCTCGACGCCGGCACCGTCGATCACGGTGGTGTTTTCCTTGGACAGGATTACGCGCTTGGCGTTACCCAGGTGCTCCAGGGTGGTGCTTTCCAGGCTCAGGCCGATCTCTTCGGAGATAACGGTACCGCCGGTCAGTACGGCGATGTCCTGCAGCATGGCCTTGCGACGGTCGCCGAAGCCTGGAGCCTTGACGGCTGCGACTTTAACGATACCGCGCATGTTGTTCACAACCAGAGTCGCCAGGGCTTCGCCTTCAACGTCTTCAGCCACGATCAGCAGTGGGCGGCCGGCTTTGGCAACGGCTTCCAGCACGGGCAGCATTTCGCGGATGTTGGAGATCTTCTTGTCCACCAGCAGGATCAGCGGGCTGTCCAGCTCGGCGGTCATGGTGTCTGGCTTGTTGACGAAGTATGGGGACAGGTAGCCACGGTCGAACTGCATGCCTTCTACAACCGACAGTTCGTTTTCCAGGCCCGAGCCTTCTTCAACGGTGATCACGCCTTCCTTGCCGACTTTTTCCATGGCTTCGGCAATGATGTCGCCGATGGAGCTGTCGGAGTTGGCGGAGATGGTGCCGACCTGGGCGATCGCCTTGGAGTCAGCGCAAGGCTTGGCCAGACCCTTCAGTTCCTTGACAATGGCGATGGTCGCCTTGTCGATGCCGCGCTTGAGGTCCATCGGGTTCATGCCGGCAGCGACGGCTTTCAGGCCTTCGTTGACGATCGACTGAGCCAGTACGGTCGCGGTGGTGGTACCGTCACCGGCGTCATCGTTGGCACGGGAGGCAACGTCTTTGACCAGCTGCGCGCCCATGTTTTCGAAGCGGTCTTTCAGCTCGATTTCCTTGGCTACGGAAACGCCGTCCTTGGTGATGGTCGGAGCGCCGAAGCTCTTCTCGATGATCACGTTACGGCCTTTCGGGCCCAGGGTCGCTTTTACTGCGTCAGCCAGGACGTTGACACCGGCGAGCATTTTCTTGCGGGCGGAATCGCCGAATTTAACTTCTTTAGCAGCCATGATCGATATTCCTTAAATACTTTGTAGTCGCGGAAAAATGAGCGGGGAAATCAGCCTTCGACAACAGCGAGAATTTCGCTCTCGCCGATAACCAGCAGATCTTCGCCATCAACTTTCACAGTGTTGCTACCGGAGTAAGGGCCGAACACAACCTTGTCACCCACTTTCACGGACAGCGCACGTACTTCACCGTTTTCCAGTGCCTTGCCTGGGCCTACAGCGAGGACTTCACCCTGGTTTGGCTTTTCAGCAGCCGAACCTGGCAGGACGATACCGCCAGCGGTTTTCTTTTCTTCTTCGCTGCGACGGACGACGACGCGGTCATGCAGAGGACGAAGCTTCATTGTCGATCTCTCCTAATTGTGGTTTTCATCGGCCGGTGTAGTCCCGGCGGGTTTAACGAATCCGGCTGTGCCGGGTGCGGTTCGTCAAGCGAACCGCGGAAGTCTGTCCGGTGTTGCCACCGGAAACCTTGCGGTGACCCATACATAAGGGCGCACAAGGCGATTACAAGGGCAGGGTATGAAATTTTTTACTTCTCGGAGCCAGAAACGAACACGGCACCCGAAGGTGCCGTGTCGCGGTTTTTTACTTGGGGTCGCGATGTTCGAATTCGCCCTCGATCACGTTGGGCTCACGGCCCAGGGGTTCTCGCGGAGCCGGCCCGCCACGGGGCTGCAGGTCATCGGCAAAGGCCCGCTGGCGCATCGCCTGCTCTTCGGCGCGCTGGCGCATTTTATTGGCCAGCAGCCGACGGGTGAACGGCAACAGCATGACCAGGCCCAGCACGTCACTGATAAAGCCTGGCAGGATCAACAGGCCGCCGCCCAGGGCCAGCATCAGGCCTTCGAGCATGGTCTGGGCAGGCAGCTCGCCACGGTTCAGGCTTTCACGGGCACGCAATGCCGTGGCGAGGCCGGCGATGCGCAGCACGAACACGCCGAGCATCGAGCCGAGAATGACCAGCAACAGCGCCGGGAAAAACCCGATCGCACCGCTGACCTTGACGAATACGAACAGCTCCAACACCGGAAACAGCAGAAAGAGCAACAAAAAAGGGCGCATCAAATGGTTCCTCAACGCAAGAATGCCTTGCTATGAAACCCTAAATGACGTCGCCCTTTCGTGAATTCAAGCGTCGGCCTCGGCATTTTTTGGCCATTGCTCGGCGTGAGCCAAGTAAACCAAGGCTTCGCGCACTTGTGTCGGGGTGTTGCAAGGTGTCGCAAACGCCAGCCAGTGCAGGCCCTGGCCAATGCGCAGGTGCATGCCTTCGCTGTCGATGCCCACCAGTTGCGCCGGCTCGCTTTTCGGCAGGCCGGCCAGCTCCACGTAATGGGCGATGGCTTTGGCGTGATCGGCGTTCATGTGCTCGATCATGCTGGCTTCGGCTTTGCCGGCGAAGGGGTTGGCCAGGGTGAGTCGGTCGACCCAGTGAATGGCGCCAAAGCCGCCGATGTAGCGATGGCGCACCGGCTCGAGCACCCAGAAATCGAAATCATGGGCCTTGTGGTAGTTCTGCGAGTCAGGGAAATAGCGGTAATAACGCTCGGCGGCCGCTTCGATGGCGGCGCTGTCTTCGAGCTTCCGGGCTTCGGCCAGATAGGTCAGGCGCCCCACGGCCTGCACATCCTCGGCACCGCGCTCGCCCACCAGCATCGAACACTTGGGGTCTTTTTGCAGATTGTGAGTGTGCTGGGCAATGCGGCTGATCAGGATCAGCGGCCAGCCCTGTGCGTCCAGGCAATACGGGACGACGGAGCCGAACGGAAAGCCGGGCATGGATTTGGAATGAGTGGAGAGCATTCCACGGTACTCCTTGAGCAGCAGTTCCCGGGCATGCTTGGCAGCTTCAACGCTCAATTTATGACTCCTTCTATAAAATCCGTCTAGAAAACGGTCAGGCGACTGGAGTAATGTTCCGATACACCTAGGGGACAGTTCTCGTGTGCAGTCGGGCTAACCGTCGCAAATCGAGAGGCCACCCAACAGCTCCCCCCAAACCGCTGCGCCACCTGGACATGAGAATGCAACTCACTGACAAAGTAATCATTATCACTGGCGGTTGCCAGGGCCTGGGTCGTTCCATGGCCGAGTATTTCGCCGGTAAAGGCGCAAAGCTGGCGCTGGTGGACCTCAACCAGGAAAAACTCGACCAGGCGGTGGCCGCCTGCGCAGCCAAGGGCGTCGAGGCCCGTGCCTACCTGTGCAATGTCGCCAATGAAGATCAGGTCATCGACATGGTTGCCCGGGTGGCCGAGGACTTCGGCGCGATCCACGGCTTGATCAACAACGCCGGGATCCTGCGCGACGGCCTGCTGCTCAAGGTCAAGGACGGCGAAATGACCAAGATGAGCCTGGCCCAGTGGCAGGCCGTGATCGACGTCAATCTCACCGGCGTGTTCCTGTGCACCCGTGAAGTGGCGGCGAAAATGGTCGAGCTGAAGAACAGCGGCGCCATCATCAATATCTCGTCGATTTCCCGCGCCGGCAATGTCGGCCAGACCAACTATTCGGCCGCCAAGGCCGGTGTGGCCGCCGCCACCGTGACCTGGGCGAAGGAACTGGCGCGCTACGGCATCCGTGTCGCCGGCATCGCACCGGGCTTCATCGAAACCGAGATGACCCTGGGCATGAAACCCGAAGCCCTGGAGAAAATGACCTCGGGGATTCCGCTCAAGCGCATGGGCAAGCCCGAGGAGATCGCCCATTCGGCGGCGTATATCTTCGAAAATGACTACTACACCGGTCGGATTCTGGAGATGGATGGCGGGTTGCGGATCTAAGGTCACCGCTCCCACAGTGGATAGGGTTTCACTCTATCAATCGTCGCTGACGGTGATGTTCGGCATCGCCGGTGAAGCGGCCTCCTGCAACACGATCCGCGCGCCCACGTGGCGGGCCAGTTCCTGATAGACCATGGCGATCTGGCTGTCCGGTTCGGCGATGACCGTCGGCTTGCCCCCGTCGGCCTGTTCGCGGATCACCATCGACAGCGGCAGCGAAGCCAGCAATTCGACGCCGTACTGGGTCGCCAGTTTTTCCCCGCCCCCTTCGCCGAACAGGTGCTCGGCATGTCCGCAGTTGGAGCAGATGTGCACGGCCATGTTCTCTACCACGCCCAGCACAGGGATGTTCACCTTGCGGAACATCTCCACGCCCTTGCGCGCGTCCAGCAGGGCCAGGTCCTGGGGGGTAGTGACGATCACCGCACCGGCCACCGGGACTTTCTGCGCCAGGGTCAGCTGGATATCGCCGGTGCCCGGCGGCATGTCGATCACCAGGTAATCCAGGTCGCCCCACGCGGTTTGCGTGACCAGTTGCAGCAAGGCCCCGGAAACCATCGGCCCGCGCCAGACCATCGGCGTGTTGTCGTCGGTCAGGAAGGCCATGGACATGACTTCCACCCCATGGGATTGCAGCGGCACGAACCACTTCTGGTCCTTGATCTGGGGCCGGGTGCCCTCGGCGATCCCGAACATGATGCCCTGGCTCGGACCGTAGATGTCCGCGTCGAGAATCCCGACCTTCGCCCCTTCACGGGCCAGGGCCAGGGCCAGGTTGGCGGCGGTGGTGGACTTGCCCACCCCGCCCTTGCCCGAGGCCACGGCGATCACGTTCTTGACGTTGGCCAGCCCCGGCACCTGCGCCTGGGCCTTATGCGCGGCGATCACGCTGGTGATCTGGACCGTCGCGGCTGTCACGCCGTCCAGGCCTTCGATCGCCATTTGCAGCATCTGTGCCCAGCCGCTCTTGAACAGGTCGGCGGCGTAGCCGATTTCCAGCTGGACACTGACGCGATCGCCCTGGATGTCGATGGCGCGCACGCATCCGGCGCTGACCGGGTCCTGGTTCAGGTAGGGGTCGGTGTACTGGCGAAGGACGGTTTCCACCGCTGCGCGGTTGACGGCGCTCATGGGCAACTCCGATAGCAAGACTTGAAAAACAGGCCGCTATCCTACGCCGAGCGCTCCCGCGTGGCGACCCGATTACAGCAGGGCGAACACCTTTGTGGCGAGGGGATTTATCCCCGCTGGACTGCGCAGCAGTCCCAAAACATTCGAACCTGATCAGCCTGACTCACCGAGGTGCCAGGTTTTGGGGTTGCTTCGCAACCCAGCGGGGATAAATCCCCTCGCCACAGATTGTGCCTGGCTCAGGCCCCCCACCGATGCATGCGGAAACAGGCCGGTGGGGTGAAATATATTTCCCGGCGCTTTATAGTGGCCGACCTCCGTTTCATCAAGTAGCCGAGCCCCATGTCCGAGCCACGCAAGATTCTCGTCACCAGCGCCCTGCCCTATGCCAATGGTTCGATTCACCTCGGCCATATGCTGGAATACATCCAGACCGATATGTGGACGCGCTTCCAGAAACATCGCGGCAACCAGTGCATCTATGTCTGCGCCGACGACGCCCACGGTTCGGCCATCATGCTGCGCGCGGAAAAGGAAGGCATCACCCCGGAACAACTGATCGCCAACGTCCAGGCCGAACACAGCGCCGACTTTGCCGAGTTCCTGGTGGACTTCGACAACTTCCACTCCACTCACGCCGAAGAAAACCGTGAGCTGTCGAGCCAGATCTACCTGAAGCTGCGTGACGCCGGGCACATCGCCACCCGTTCGGTCACCCAGTATTTCGACCCGGAAAAGAACATGTTCCTGGCCGACCGCTTCATCAAGGGCACCTGCCCGAAATGCGGCACCGAAGACCAGTACGGCGACAACTGCGAAAAATGCGGCGCCACCTACGCACCGACCGACCTGAAGGACCCGAAATCGGCGATTTCCGGCGCCACCCCGGTGCTCAGGGACTCCCAGCATTTCTTCTTCAAGCTCCCGGACTTCCAGGAGATGCTGCAAACCTGGACCCGCAGCGGCACGTTGCACGACGCGGTGGCCAACAAGCTCGCCGAATGGCTCGACGCCGGCCTGCAGGAGTGGGACATTTCCCGCGACGCGCCGTACTTCGGCTTCGAAATCCCCGGCGAGCCCGGCAAGTATTTCTACGTGTGGCTGGATGCGCCCATCGGCTACATGGCGAGTTTCAAGAACCTTTGCGACCGCACACCTGGGCTGGACTTCGACACGTTCTGGGGCAAGAACTCCACGGCCGAGGTGTATCACTTCATCGGCAAGGACATCGTCAACTTCCACGCGCTGTTCTGGCCCGCCATGCTCGAAGGCGCCGGTTTCCGCAAGCCGACCGGCATCAACGTCCACGGCTACCTGACCGTCAATGGCCAGAAGATGTCCAAGTCCCGCGGCACCTTCATCAAGGCCCGGACCTACCTGGACCACCTGTCGCCGGAATACCTGCGCTACTACTACGCGGCCAAGCTCGGCCGCGGCGTCGACGACCTGGACCTGAACCTCGAAGACTTCGTGCAGAAGGTCAACTCCGACCTGGTGGGCAAGGTCGTCAACATTGCCAGCCGTTGCGCCGGGTTCATCCACAAGGGCAACGCCGGGGTCCTGGTCGCCGGTAACGCCGCGCCGGAACTGACCGACGCCTTCCTGGCGGCGGCGCCCAGCATCGCCGATGCCTACGAGAGCCGCGACTTTGCCCGCGCCATGCGCGAAATCATGGCCCTGGCCGACCGCGCCAATGCCTGGATCGCCGACAAGGCCCCGTGGTCGCTGGCCAAGCAGGAAGGCAAGCAGGACGAAGTCCAGGCCATCTGCGCCTTGGGCATCAACCTGTTCCGCCAGTTGGTGATCTTCCTCAAGCCGGTGCTGCCGTTGCTGGCCGCTGATGCCGAAGCGTTCCTGAACGTCGCACCGCTGACCTGGAACGACCACCAGACACTGCTGAGCAACCATCAACTGAATGCGTTCAAGCCGTTGATGACCCGTATCGATGCCACCAAGGTCCAAGCCATGATCGACGCCTCCAAGGAAGACCTGGCCGCCAGCCAGACCGACACCGGCGGCCCGACCGGCAACGGTGAATTGACCAAGGACCCGTTGTCGCCGGAAATCGACTTCGACGCTTTCGCCGCCATTGACCTGCGCGTGGCACTGATCGTCAAGGCCGAGGCCGTCGAAGGGGCCGACAAGCTGCTGCGCCTGACCCTGGACATCGGCGATGAGCAACGTAACGTGTTCTCCGGCATCAAGAGTGCCTACCCGGACCCGGCCAAGCTCGAAGGCCGGTTGACGATGATGATCGCCAACCTCAAGCCGCGCAAAATGCGCTTCGGCATCTCCGAAGGCATGGTGATGGCGGCGGGCCCCGGCGGCGAGGAAATCTACCTGTTGAGCCCTGACAGCGGCGCCAAGCCGGGCCAGCGGATCAAGTAACGCGACCGCGTGCTGCATCGATCCCACAGTCGCCTTGCAGGTGGCTGTGGGATTTTCATATCTGGCCCGCATTTCCGGCGTGCCGGATAATGCCTAATCTTGTAACAGGCCCTTTGTCGCCCCCACGCCCATGACCGAAATCGTCCTCACGCTGTTCAGCGCTGCCCTGATCAACAACCTGGTGTTGCATTGGCCGCTGGGCGTCGATCCGCTGCTGGCGGCCAACGGCAGAAGGCAGGTGCACGCCCTGGGCCTGGCAACGGCGTGCCTGATGCTGATCGTCGGCACCCTGGGTTATCTGGTCGACCATGGGGTGCTCGTGCCAACCAACCTGACATTCCTGCGCCTGTTGGTCTGGCTGTCCTTGAGCATCTTGCTGATCGGCCCCTTGCTGCGCTTGCTGACACGCTGGCTGCCAGCAATGCCGTTCGATGGATTGTGGCCGCTGCTGCTCGGCAATGCCGGCATCCTGGGCGTCACGCTGCTCAACGGTCAGGAAGATCGAGGCCTGGGCCACGCCATGGCGCTGAGCCTGGGTGCCGGGCTGGGCTTCTGGCTGGTGCTGAGCCTGTTCGACGACCTGCGCCAGCGCACCTTCAATCACGCTATTGCCTTGCCCTTTCGGGGCCTGCCGATTCAGTTGATCAGCGCCGGGCTGATGGCGGTGGCCTTTCTCGGATTACGCGGGCTGGTCAAAACATGAGCCTGATTCAACGTATCGACGCCCTGTTGCCGCAGACCCAATGTGGCAAGTGCGGCCACCCCGGGTGCAAGCCCTACGCCGAAGGCATCGCCCAGGGCGAGCCGATCAATAAATGCCCGCCGGGCGGGCGCGAAACCATCGCGGCCCTGGCCGAGCTGATGAAAATACCGGTGCTGGAACTGGACAGCAGTCGCGGCGTGGCTCCGGCGCAAATCGCCTTTATCCGCGAAGCCGAATGCATCGGTTGCACCAAGTGCATCCAGGCCTGTCCGGTGGACGCGATTGTCGGCGCGGCCAAGCTGATGCACACCGTCCTCATCGACGAATGCACCGGCTGCGACCTGTGCGTGGCGCCCTGCCCGGTCGACTGCATCGAAATGCGGCCCCTGCCGACGGCAAGCGTGTTGCCGATTGTCGGCGGCCTGGCCTTCAGCGCCGCCGAGCAACAGGCGCGAACAGCCAAGCGCAACCACGCCCGGCGCCGCTTCGAACAACGCAATGCGCGCCTGCGCCGCGAAGAAGAACAGCGTCAGGCGGAGCGCTTGGCCCGTACCCAGCGCGCGGCCCAGACCAAGGAACAGCCGCTCGATCCCGTACAAGCCGCACTGGAACGCGTGCGCGCGCAAAAAGCCGCCACCGCCGATGCCGCCTTGAAAAAAGCCAAGGTTGACCTGGCCATGAGCCGGGCGCAGTTGAACAAATCCTTGAAAGCGTTCGGCCATCCGCCCACCTTCGAGCAGCAGTCGCAACTGATCCTGCTGCAACGCCAGTTCGAAGCGGCCGAGCAAGCCCTGAGCCAACTGGAAAACGCCGCACCCGCGATCACTCCAGCCCCGGCTCCGGCACAAAGCGCCGAACTGAAGCGGGCCAAGATCCAACTGGCGATGCGCCGCGCCGAACTCAGCAAAGCCCGTACGGCAGCGGCATCGGATGAACAACTGCAGGCGTTGGAGCAAGCGGTGAAGGATGCCGAACGCCAGGTGGACGTCCATGCCGCTTCCTGAGCCCGTGGACGAACGGCTGCGGCCAGCGATGACGCGGGTGTTGCTGGCGACACTGCCCGGCGTGCTGGCGTTGCTGTGGTTCCAGGGCTGGGGCGTGGCACTCAACCTGCTGTTGTCCGGCCTCACCGCGCTGGCGGTCGAAGCGTGGGTGCTGCGTTTGCGCCGCCGGCCGCTCAAACCCGAGCTGAACGATGGCAGCGCACTGGTCAGTGCCACGCTGTTGGCCCTGGCCTTGCCGGCGTATTGCCCCTGGTGGCTGACCGTCACCGCGGCCGCCTGCGCCTTGCTGTTCGGCAAGCACCTGTGGGGCGGCGTCGGCAGCAACCCGTTCAACCCGGCGATGCTCGGGTATGCCCTGGTGCTGGTGGCGTTTCCCGCCTATATGAGTCCCGCGTCCCACGGTTTGGGCCTGTTTGAAGGCTTGCAACAGGTGTTCGGCACTCATCCGGCGCCCGACGCCTGGGCCGGGGCCACCGCGCTGGACAGCCTGCGGACCAACACAAGCCTGACCATCGATGAACTGTTCGCCAGCGATCCGGCGTTCGGGCGTTTCGGTGGCCACGGTGCCGAATGGGTCAATCTGGCCTTCCTGGCGGGCGGTCTGTTTCTGTTGCAACAACGGGTGTTCAGCTGGCATGCGCCGGTGGGCCTGCTGGCGAGCCTGTTTATCGTCAGCCTGCTGTGCTGGAACGGGTCGGGCTCCGATTCCCATGGCTCACCGCTGTTTCATCTGTTCAGCGGCGCGACCATGCTCGGCGCGTTTTTTATCGCGACCGAACCGGTCTCGGGCGCCAAGACTCCTCTCGCCCGCCTGCTGTTCGGGGCGGGCATGGGGCTGCTGGTCTACCTGATCCGCACCTGGGGCGGCTACCCGGATGGCGTTGCGTTCGCGGTGTTGCTGATGAACCTCGGCGTGCCGGCACTGGACCGGTTTGCCGAGACGCGACAACGGCGGCCACTGCCATGAAGAATCCTGGCGGCGTGGCAATCCTGATCCTGTTGATCGGCCTCGGTAGCAGTGCCACGTACCTCACGCACCTCGGCACCGCTGGGCGCATCGAGGCCCAGCGGCAAGCGTTGGCGAACAGGACCTTGCTTGAGGTGCTGCCCACTGACCTCTACGACAATCAGCCATTGGCGCACCCCGTTTTCACCGCCTCGGTGACCTTGGCCCATAGCACGCTGCTGGGCGGTTATCTGGCGACCCGCAATGGCCAGCCCAGCGCCGTGCTGCTGCGTAGCCAGGCGCCGGGCTATGAGGGCAGCATCGAATTGCTGGTCGCCATCGATCCACAGGGCCGGCTGCTGGGCGTCAAGACGCTGCGCCAAGCCGAAACACCCGGGTTGGGCGCGGCGATTGCCGGCTGGCCGAACGCCTGGATGCAGGCCTTCACCGGCAAATCACGCCAGGCGCCTGATGACAGCGGCTGGGCCCTGAAGAAGGACCAGGGACAGTTCGATCAACTGGCCGGTGCAACGGTGACGTCCCGGGCGGTGCTCCAAGCGGTTCACGACGCGTTGCGTTACTTCGACGAGCACAAGGCTCGGTTGGGAGTGCCTGCCAATGAATAAGCCATGGGGCCTGACACACGGCCTGCTGCTCGTCCCGCTGGTTGGCGCTAGCGATTCGCTGATGGCCGCACTGGTGCTATGGCTGGCCTGGGCCTTGATGTTCTTCTGCCAGGGCTTGGCGATGGGGTGTGTCCGACAATACCTGACCTCCGCGCAACAACTGCTCGCCGCCATCGTGCTGGCCGCTACCTTGACCACCTGCATAGGTTTTGTCGTCCAGGCCTGGGCATTGGAACTGTATCGACCGCTGAGCCTTTACCTGGGCTGGAGCGCCTTGAGCTGCGTGGCGCTGGAGCATGTGGGTTTCTTCGTCGAGTCTCGCTTGCCTGGACGCCTCAGGCTGGCTGGGGTGTTCGGTCTCTTGATGGTCAGCCTGGGCACCCTGCGTGGGCTGATCGGCAGCGGCCTCCCCCTGGCCTTGCTCGCCCCGGGCGGGTTCATTCTGCTAGGGCTGCTGTTGGCGGCCCGACAGGCCTGGACGGCAGCCAAATCCCCTTCAACCACCGAGGAAACGCCGCGCCCATGAACGCCGCAAAACGCCTGGAAATATTCCGTCGCTTTCACGAGGACAACCCGGAACCGAAAACCGAACTGGCCTATTCCTCGCCGTTCGAATTGCTGATCGCGGTCATCCTGTCGGCCCAGTCCACCGACGTCGGCGTCAACAAGGCCACGGCTAAATTGTTCCCGGTCGCCAACACCCCGGAGGCGATCTACGCCCTGGGCGTCGAAGGGTTGTCCGAGTACATCAAGACCATCGGCCTGTTCAACAGCAAGGCCAAAAACGTGATCGAAACCTGCCGCCTGCTGATCGAGCGCCACGGCAGCGAAGTCCCGCAGACCCGTGAAGCGCTGGAAGCCCTTCCAGGCGTCGGCCGCAAAACCGCCAACGTCGTGCTCAATACCGCGTTTCGGCAGTTGACCATGGCGGTCGACACCCACATTTTCCGCGTCAGCAACCGTACCGGGCTGGCCCCCGGCAAAAACGTGGTGGAGGTGGAGAAGAAGCTGATGAAGTTTGTGCCCAAGGAATACCTGCTGGACTCCCATCATTGGCTCATCCTCCATGGACGCTACGTCTGCCTGGCGCGCAAGCCCCGCTGCGGCAGCTGCCGAATCGAAGACTTATGCGAATACAAGCACAAGACCTCGGACGATTGAGGCGCTATTGCTTTTATCGATCTATCGATTGAAAAAATCTTTTTTACCAGCCCGTGGTTTATCGATATAAGGAGCGCCAATGGCAGTCTTAGCCTGGAGTCGAACCCATGAGTGCTGGCAAAGAACAACTGGATGTAGAAGACGAATTCATCGCCGTTGAGGCCGACGACGGTGAACCTGCGGTCGTGCCGGAAGTAGCGAAAACCAACCTGAGCAAGCGCCGCACCATCGATAACCTGCTGGAAGAGCGTCGTTTACAGAAGCAACTGGCCGATTACGACTTTGACCTCTGACACGTAAAAGCCTCCCCGACGGAGGCTTTTTACTGAGTACGCGTGAAGCAGCCTCACACCAACCCATTGCGCTGCGCCAGCTCGATCAGGTCGACCAGCGAACGGGCATTGAGCTTCAATAACAGACGGGTCTTGTAAGTACTGACGGTCTTGTTGCTCAAGAACATTCCATCGGCGATTTCCTTGTTGGTCTTGCCGCGCGCCAGTTGCTGCAAGACCATCATCTCCCGCCCCGACAACCGATCGACCATATCGGACTCACTGGCATTACCCAGGCTCGATCGCACCGTGTGCAATGCCTGGTTGGGAAAGTAACTGTAGCCGGACAGCACTGCCTTGATTGCACTTAATAATTCGGTAAGGTCCTGTTGCTTGCAGACATACCCGGCCGCCCCTGTCTGCATGCAGCGCATTGAAAAATGCCCAGGCGCCTGGGAAGTCAGTACCAATACCTTCATTGACGAAGGTATGGCCGTCAAACGGGCAATGACCTCCAACCCGTCCAGTTTCGGAATACCGATATCGAGAATGACGATATCGGGCATAAGTTCACGAGCAAGTTGTAACGCATCGACGCCGTTGTCGGTTTCGGCAACGACCTCATAACCATGACGCTCCATCAGCAAACGTACAGCAAGACGAATGACGGGATGATCATCCACGATCAGCACTTTATTCATGGGCAAATCCAACTTCGCTGTTCGAATTTTTAGAGCACGCACAATAGCCTAGTCATTTCTACCTTGGCATGCCGCCCCCCCCAGACCGCGCGCACCGAGAGACAGATCCTACAAGCTATACAGAAAACTCCTACAAATCCCGCCGGGAAAAATGTGTCCTCAATTTTTTACAGAGAAGGACCGACCGCCCTTGAGCATCCGGTACCCCTATGAATAATGCGCTCTTTCACCGCCATGCCTGCCTGCGGACCGGTCATCGGAAGGCACTTCACTCATAAAGAGTAACTGAATTATTTACTGTTAAAACTGGCGCGCCTCACTTCAGCAGCGGAATTTCCTATATAAGAGACGTTCAGGCAGCCGATATAAAACATCGACGGCCCTGATTGTTTTAGCGACACCTTATTAGTCACCGATATTATTTTTTCCAACCCACTCACGAGCATGAATATTCCATGAGCATTAACCATGAACAAACCTTTGAAGACCATCACCAACCCCATGACCCTTATCGCCATATTCGCAACTTTATCCGAAACGTCCGCGGCTGTTTCCCTGCCTTTTCTGGATGATCAGGACCGTGAGTATTATCTCTGGTTCCTGATCAGCTTTCCCTTTTATTTATTGCTGCTTTTTTTCATCACCCTCAACTTCAATTATCGTTCCTTGTATTCGCCTTCGGATTTTCGCAAGAGCAAACACTTCATAAAGACCATGGATGACGCGACCTGTCGGCGCAAACGAATGCTGCGCCGGACGGGCAAGGACCAGCGGCGACGGATAAGCCTTCATCGCCCCAGGCATGAACCGCCGGACACCCTTTGCATCCTATGCCGCCAATCCCGCCGCCTGATCGAGACTTGCCGACCGGAGCATTTGAAACACGCCGGCATCGTTGTGTACGTCATTTACCACCACGCAGACCTTGCGACACGCGGGCAGGATGAATGAGCGATCAGGAGACAGCGCTGCAGCAAACAGGCTGCGCGCGCAAAACAGAGGGCAAAAAAAACGGCCTGCTCAAGGCAGGCCGTTTTTTTATCGCCAGGGTCAGAACAACTTGCGACCCTTGTTCGCCGCGATGCGCATGCGCAGGGCGTTGAGCTTGATGAAGCCGGCCGCGTCGGCCTGGTTGTAGGCACCGCCGTCTTCTTCGAAGGTCGCGATGTTGGCGTCGAACAGCGACTCGTCGGACTTACGCCCGGTGACGATCACGTTGCCCTTGTACAGTTTCAGGCGTACCACGCCATTCACGTGAGCCTGGGAGGCGTCGATCATCTGCTGCAGCATCAGACGCTCAGGGCTCCACCAGTAGCCGGTGTAGATCAGGCTGGCGTACTTGGGCATCAGCTCGTCCTTGAGGTGAGCCACTTCGCGGTCCAGGGTGATCGATTCGATCGCCCGGTGAGCGCGCAGCATGATGGTGCCGCCCGGGGTTTCGTAGCAGCCGCGGGACTTCATGCCGACATAGCGGTTCTCGACGATGTCCAGACGACCGATGCCATGTTCGCCGCCGATGCGGTTCAGGGTCGCCAGCACGGTGGCCGGGCTCATTTCCACGCCGTCCAGGGCGACGATATCGCCATTGCGATAGGTCAGCTCCAGGTATTGCGGGGTATCCGGGGCCTTCTCGGGGGAGACGGTCCAGCGCCACATGTCTTCTTCGTGCTCGGTCCAGGTGTCTTCCAGCACGCCGCCTTCATAGGAGATGTGCAGCAGGTTGGCATCCATCGAGTACGGGGATTTCTTCTTGCCGTGACGCTCGATTGGAATCGCGTGCTTCTCGGCGTAGTCCATCAGTTTTTCACGGGACAGCAAGTCCCATTCACGCCACGGGGCAATGACTTTCACGCCTGGCTTGAGGGCATAGGCGCCCAGCTCGAAACGCACCTGGTCGTTGCCTTTGCCGGTAGCGCCGTGGGAAATGGCATCGGCGCCGGTTTCGTTGGCGATTTCGATCAGGCGCTTGGCAATCAACGGACGGGCGATGGACGTGCCCAGCAGGTACTCGCCTTCGTAAACGGTGTTGGCGCGGAACATCGGGAACACGAAGTCGCGGACGAACTCTTCGCGCAGGTCATCGATGTAGATCTCTTTGACGCCCATGGCCTGGGCCTTGGCGCGTGCAGGCTCGACTTCTTCGCCCTGCCCCAGGTCAGCGGTGAAGGTCACCACTTCGCAGTTATAAGTGTCCTGCAGCCACTTCAGGATCACCGAAGTGTCCAGGCCGCCGGAATACGCCAGAACGACCTTGTTTACGTCCGCCATGCCATCACTCCACGGGTTGTACGGAAAGCCGTGAAGTCTAACGTCCAGCGCGGATAATTTACAGGGGCGCGACAGCTTATGACGACGAAGCGACAGATTATGTCGAACGCGCGACGGTCAAAATCGAATCAGGAGGTCCGCGCGGTCGTCCCGGCGGGCGTGGGTGTCGGGGTCTTGGCCGGCGCCGCGGTGGGCGCCGGCACCTTGGCAGGGGCCGCAGCGGGTGCAGGCTGCGCGGCGGGGGCCTGGGGTGCCGGTGCTTCGCTAGCCGCCACGCGCTCGAGGCGCACGGCCACCCGACGGTTCTTGGCCCGGTTGGCGGCGTTGGTGTTGGGCACCAGGGGATAACGCTCGCCGTGGAAGCGCAGGGTAATCTGCGACTCCTGGAAACCATTGGCCTTGAAGAAGTCCTGGACCGCCAGGGCCCGGCGGCGCGACAGCTCGCGGTTGGTCAGGCGATTGCCGCTGTTGTCGGAATGACCGTCAAGCTCGATATGATTGACGCTCGGGTCGGCCTTGATGAAGTCGAGCATCACCTGCAACTGGGCCTTGGCCCGGGCATCGAGTTCGACTTCTTCGCCGGGGAAGCCGATCTGGGTCTGCTTCACCTGCTCGAAATTCTTCGGCAACAATTTGGCCACACAGCTCTGATAATCGCTGAAGGCTTTGTTGAAACGCACCGGCAACAACCGGACTTCCGACACTCGACCGTCCTCGGTGTTGCGCCGTACCACGGGGCTGCGACCGTCCATCAGCCCACTGATCAAGCGTCCGGCCTGGACCTGGGAGCTGTTGAACAATACATCGCCACTGCCAATGCTGACCGAGCCCAGGTTGATATCGCCGCGCCCCGGTTGCCACGGTGCGGCAGCCGCCAGCAAGGTGGCCGAACCGCCGCCCAGCATCGGGTTATAGCTCTTGAGGCGGAACGTGGCCTGCTCGCCCGCCCGGCGCACGAATTCGCCAGTGCCGAAATCGGTGATCGGCTGGCTCAGCCGGCACTCGAACTTGTCGCCTTCGACCGTCCACTCGATGCTCTCCAGACGGGTCTGGAAAGTGAGCGCCATGGCGGGAAGGCTGGCAAACACACTGAGCAAGGCTAGATAACGCTGGCGCACGGGAGGCTCCACTGACTTTTATACAAAGATCGACGCATGCTTGGGGCATGACGCCTGTCCGGGGCACTGCACGGATTCGTGGCACACCTGTAGGAGCTATCGGTAAGTTGTGGCAGAACTTGATAGCGGGTGCCTGAATCGGTCTTTTCCGGTAGCATTCCCCAGAGTTTGACCCGCCTGGAAGCCCCCCAATGTCCGACCGCCTGACCCTGCTGCGTCCCGACGACTGGCATATTCATCTTCGCGATGGTGCTGTGTTGACCCATACCGTCGCCGATGTCGCGCGCACCTTCGGGCGCGCAATCATCATGCCTAACCTGGTTCCGCCCGTGCGCAACGCCGCCGAGGCCGATGGCTATCGCCAGCGTATCCTCGCCGCCCGCCCGGCTGGCAGCCGCTTCGAACCGCTGATGGTGCTTTACCTCACCGACCGCACCCAGCCCGAAGAGATTCGCGACGCCAAGGCCAGCGGTTTTGTCCATGCCGCCAAGCTGTATCCCGCCGGCGCGACAACCAACTCCGATTCCGGTGTCACCAGCATCGACAAGATCTTCCCGGCGCTGGAGGCCATGGCCGAAGTCGGCATGCCGTTGTTGATCCATGGTGAGGTTACCCGGGGCGACGTCGATGTGTTCGACCGCGAGAAGATCTTCATCGACGAGCACATGCGCCGCGTCGTGGAGCGTTTCCCGACCCTCAAGGTGGTGTTCGAACACATCACCACCGGCGAGGCCGTGCAGTTCGTCAACGAGGCCCCGGCCAACGTCGGCGCGACCATTACCGCCCACCACCTGCTGTACAACCGCAACCACATGCTGGTAGGCGGGATCCGGCCGCACTTCTACTGCCTGCCGATCCTCAAGCGCAATACCCACCAGGAAGCCTTGCTGGACGCCGCCACCAGCGGCAGCGCCAAGTTTTTCCTCGGCACCGACTCGGCGCCCCACGCCCGTCACGCCAAGGAAGCGGCCTGCGGTTGCGCCGGCTGCTACACCGCCTATGCCGCCATCGAGATGTACGCCGAGGCGTTCGAACAGCGCAATGCGCTGGAAAAACTCGAAGGCTTCGCCAGCCTGCATGGCCCGCGCTTCTATGGCCTGCCGGTGAACACCGACCGTATTACCCTGGTCCGTGACGAATGGACCGCCCCCGTCAGCCTGCCCTTTGGCGAGCAGACCGTCATCCCGCTGCGCGCCGGTGAAAAACTGCGCTGGCGCCTGCTGGAGGAAAACGCGTGAGTGAAGATCATTTCGACGACGAACTGGACGGCAACGGTGGTTCGGGCGGCGCCCGTCACCCCATGGCCGCGCGGTTCCGTGGTTATCTGCCGGTCGTCGTCGATGTAGAAACCGGTGGTTTCAATTCCGCCACCGACGCCTTGCTGGAAATCGCCGCGACCACCATCGGCATGGACGAAAAAGGCTTCGTGTTCCCTGACCACACCTATTTCTTCCGGGTCGAACCGTTCGAAGGCGCCAACGTCGAAGCGGCGGCGTTGGAGTTCACCGGGATCAAGCTCGATCACCCGTTGCGCATGGCGGTCAGCGAAGAAACGGCCCTGACCGACATCTTCCGTGGTGTGCGCAAGGCGCTCAAGGCCAACGGTTGCAAGCGCGCGATCCTGGTCGGGCACAACAGCAGCTTCGACCTGGGCTTCCTCAACGCCGCCGTCGCGCGCCTGGACATGAAGCGCAACCCGTTCCACCCGTTCTCCAGCTTCGACACCGCGACCCTGGCAGGCTTGGCGTATGGCCAGACCGTCCTGGCCAAGGCGTGCCAGGCCGCCGACATCGATTTCGATGGCCGTGAGGCGCACTCGGCCCGCTACGACACGGAGAAGACCGCCGAGCTGTTCTGCGGCATCGTCAACCGGTGGAAAGAGATGGGCGGCTGGCAGGATTTCGACGACTAAAGAGCAGAGCCATTGTGGCGGTGCCACTCGGTGGGAGCAAAGCTTGCTCGCGACACAGGCGACTCGTTTTTTGGAAGACCGCATCGCGGGCAAGCCTTGCTCCCACAGATAAATCCCCTCGCCACAGGACTCTATTCTGCTTTGGAACACCCATAAAAAACCGGCCCATCGAAGGCCGGTTTTTTTATGCCTGGATGCGCTTACAGCTTGTCGCCGTGCTCGCTCAGGTAAGCGGCAACGCCTTCAGGCGATGCGGTCATGCCCTTGTCGCCTTTTTTCCAGTTGGCCGGGCAGACTTCACCGTGCTCTTCGTGGAATTGCAGGGCGTCGACCAGACGGATCAGCTCTTCCATGTTACGGCCCAGCGGCAGGTCGTTGATGATCTGCGAACGGACAACGCCCTTGTCGTCGATCAGGAAGGCGCCACGGAAAGCCACGCCGCCTTCGGACTCAACGTCGTAGGCCTTGGCGATTTCATGCTTCATGTCGGCAGCCATGGTGTATTTCACCGGGCCGATACCGCCATTGTTGATCGGGGTGTCGCGCCAGGCTTTGTGAGTGAAGTGCGAGTCGATCGAAACAGCGATCACTTCAACGTTGCGCGCCTTGAAGTCATCCAAGCGGTGATCCAGTGCGATCAGCTCGGACGGGCAGACGAAGGTGAAGTCCAGCGGATAGAAGAACACCAGGCCGTATTTGCCTTTGATGGCCGAGGACAGGGTGAAGCTGTCGACGATTTCGCCGTTGCCAAGCACGGCTGGCACGGTGAAGTCAGGGGCTTGTTTGCCTACGAGTACGCTCATTGGATATCTCCTGATGTAATTAGCGTGAAAACAGAGTCCGGGCCAGCCTGCCACCCTCAGGCGACAGCCCTGTGACACGAACCCGCTTGCAAGGGCCGACCATCATACACCGCGCATTTGGACTGTCTTCAAGGGTTTTTCGGTGGTATCGAAAAATCGCCGCCCCGCTGCGTGCCGCCTTCGTTGCCAAGGGAAAAACCGTTCGTCAGCCTGGCATCGCTCTGGCGCAAGTCCTTGATAAACCACTTTGACAATCATTCTCGTTAACATTAAGATCCGTCTCAATTGAGTCACAACCAGCGACGGTTCTCACTTATGTATGTATGCCTCTGCACTGGCGTCACCGACGGACAAATCCGCGAAGCGATCTATGAAGGTTGCTGCAGCTATCGCGAAGTCCGCCAGGCCACCGGCGTAGCCAGCCAATGCGGCAAATGTGCCTGCCTGGCCAAGGAAGTGGTGCGTGAAACCCTCGCCAAGGTGCAAACGGCACAGGCCTCGATCCCCTACCCGGTAGAATTTACTGCCGCGTAAAGACAGCTTTTCAAGGAACCGGACTCGATGTCCGGTTTTTTTATGCCTGTAAATCAAATGCTTAGCGTCCAGACGCGGAACACAAACATTCTTATTCCGATTAATTTTCATTTATTATTCAACAACTTAGGTTTGACACTGATAAATGCGCGGCTCAAACTCCGCCCTATACACAGCTATTACAGGGCAGGCCTCATCATGAAAGGCGACATTACAGTCATCCAGCATCTCAACAAGATCCTTGCCAATGAGCTGGTCGCGATCAACCAATACTTCCTGCATGCGCGCATGTACGAGGATTGGGGCCTGAACAAGCTGGGCAAGCACGAGTACCACGAGTCCATCGACGAGATGAAACACGCGGACAAACTGATCAAGCGCATCCTGTTTCTCGAAGGCCTGCCGAACGTCCAGGACCTGGGCAAGCTGCACATCGGCGAACACACCCGGGAAATGCTCGAGTGCGACCTGCGCATCGAGCGCACCGGCCACGCCGACCTGAAGTCCGCCATTGCCCATTGCGAAAGCGTTGGCGACTTCGGTAGCCGTGAACTGCTGGAAGACATCCTCGAATCCGAGGAAGAGCACATCGACTGGCTGGAAACCCAACTGGGCCTGATCGACAAAGTCGGTCTTGAGAACTACCTGCAATCGCAGATGGGCGAAGAGTAACCTTCCCCGGCAGACAGCCACTAAAAAGCCCCGCCCTCTTTCGAGAGGCGGGGCTTTTTATTGCCTGGATTCTCCCAGGCCCTACTCAAAACCACTGTGGGAGCGAGCTTGCTCGCGATGGCGGTGGATCAGATATAAAAATGCTGACTGACAAACCGCTATCGCGAGCAAGCTCGCTCCCACAAGGTTTCCCGTTCACCACAACCGGTGTGGTGAACAGGCTTCCATGGATCAGGCTTCGGTCTTGTTCGCCGCTTTTTCTACCGCTGCCTTGATCGTGGCCTGCAAAGAACCGTCGGCGGCCATCTCGGTCATGATGTCGCTACCACCGATCAGCTCACCGCCCACCCACAATTGCGGGAAGGTTGGCCAGTTGGCGTACTTGGGCAGGTTGGCGCGGATTTCCGGGTTCTGCAGGATGTCCACGTAGGCAAACTTCTCGCCACATGCCATCACCGCCTGAGCAGCCTTGGCCGAGAAACCGCACTGTGGCGCGTTCGGCGAGCCTTTCATGTAAAGCAGGATGGTGTTGTTGGCAATCTGGTCTTTAATCGTTTCGATGATATCCACGGAGCACCTCGGCTTAAACTTTGCGACG
Organism: Pseudomonas sp. NFACC56-3; assembly: GCF_900100025.1. Classification (NCBI taxonomy): domain Bacteria; kingdom Pseudomonadati; phylum Pseudomonadota; class Gammaproteobacteria; order Pseudomonadales; family Pseudomonadaceae; genus Pseudomonas; species Pseudomonas sp. NFACC56-3. Next base: position 21,744 of record NZ_FMTK01000006.1, read on the forward strand.
TCAGTTGTCGACACGGTGGCGCATTGTAACGGAAAGCAGAACGTGCTGCTCAGAGACAATTCTACGCAGCCGCCACCTTCACCGGTACACCGTTGAGCGCCGCGTTGCCGGACAACTCATCGAGCTGGCAATCATCGGTCAAGTCATTGGCGCTGGAGCCCGGCTGTCCGCTGGCAATGGTCATCTGCACGCCCGGCCGGGCATGGCCCCAACCGTGGGGCAGGCTGACCACGCCTTTCATCATGTCCTGGCTGCCCAGTACCTCGACTTCGATGGCCCCTACCCGCGAACTGACCGTCACGCGCTGCCCGTCGGCAAGCCCGCGGGAGGCGAGGTCATCCGGGTGCATCAGCAATTGATGACGCGGCTTGCCCTTCACCAGTCGATGGAAGTTATGCATCCAGGAGTTGTTGCTGCGCACATGGCGGCGCCCAATCATCAGCAACTCATCCGGTTCTGGCGCCTGCAACGCGGCAAAGCGCGCAAGGTCGGCGAGAATCACCGCCGGCGCGGCCTGCACCCGTTGGTTTTCGGTTTTCAAGCGTGGGGCCAGGTTGGGCTTGAGTGCGCCGAGGTCGATGCCATGGGGATGGTCGAACAAGGTCGCCAGCGACAGTTTGTGCGGCGAGGCGTCGCCATACGCCCCGCTGCGCAGGCCAAGATCGATCATCTGCGCCGGCGGCATGGTCGGCTTGAGTTCTTTGCCGGTCCGGGCAGCGAAGGCCTTGGCCAGGCCGACAAAGATTTCCCAGTCGTGCAGCGCCCCCTCGGGCTTGGGCAGGATCGCCCGGTTGAAACGGGTCACGTTGCGCACCGCGAACAGGTTGAAGGTGGTGTCGTAATGATCGTTTTCCAGGGCCGAGGTCGAGGGCAGGATCAGGTCGGCATAACGGGTGGTTTCGTTGATGTAGAGATCGACACTGACCATGAACTCCAACCCATCCAGGGCCTGCTCGAGCTGCCGCCCGTTGGGTGTAGACAACACCGGGTTGCCGGCCACGGTGACCAGCGCCCGAATCTGGCCTTCGCCTTCGGTCAGCATCTCCTCGGCCAGGGCCGACACCGGCAGCTCCCCTGCGTACTCGGGACGTCCGGAGACCCGGCTCTGCCAACGATTGAAATGCCCACCCGAGGTGGTCGCCACCAGGTCCACCGCCGGCTCGGTACACAATGCACCGCCCACCCGGTCCAGATTGCCGGTCACCAGGTTGATCACCTGGATCAGCCAGTGGCACAGCGTACCGAACGCCTGGGTCGACACCCCCATCCGCCCGTAGCACACCGCTGTTGGGGCGGCGGCGAAGTCCCGGGCCAATTGCCGGATCTGCGCTGCCGGCACCGCACAGAGCGGGCTCATCGCTTCGGCCGTGAAAGAAGCAACGGCCGCGCGCACCTCGTCCAGGCCGTCCACCGGCAGGTGGCTGTCACGGGTCAGGCCTTCGCTGAACAGGGTATTGAGCAAGCCAAACAGCAGCGCGGCATCGCCCCCGGGACGCACGAAGACATGCTGGTCGGCAATGGCCGCCGTTTCGCTGCGGCGCGGATCGACCACCACCACTTTGCCGCCACGGGCCTGGATCGCCTTGAGGCGCTTCTCCACGTCCGGCACGGTCATGATGCTACCGTTGGAGGCCAGTGGGTTGCCGCCCAGGATCAGCATGAAATCGGTGTGATCGATGTCCGGAATCGGCAGTAGCAAGCCGTGGCCGTACATCAGGTGGCTGGTCAGGTGATGGGGCAACTGGTCCACCGAGGTTGCCGAGAAGCGGCTGCGGGTCTTCAACAGGCCCAGGAAATAGTTGCTGTGGGTCATCAACCCATAGTTATGCACGCTGGGGTTGCCCTGATAGACCGCCACCGCGTTCTGGCCGTGGCGTGCCTGGATATCCGCCAGGCGCGCGGCCACCAACGCGAAGGCATCGTCCCAGGCGATGGGGTGCCATTCGTTGCCAATGCGCTGCATGGGTTGGCGCAGGCGGTCCGGATCGTTCTGGATATCTTGCAGGGCCACTGCCTTGGGGCAGATGTGACCACGACTGAAGGTGTCCAGCGCATCGCCCTTGATCGAGGTGATCGCCAGGCCCTGGCCGTCGGTTTCAGTGGTTTCGAGGGTCAAGCCACAGATGGCTTCACACAGATGGCACGCACGGTGGTGGAGAGTCTTGGTCATGGCCAGTCTCTGTTTTATTCGTGGCGGGCACTTTCGGCCGCGGGAACAAAACTATGGCCCGTGCTTCCCGGCAGCGCCAGCGACGTTCGTCCTGTGAATTGCCGGGCATCAGGCCCGCCGATGAAGTGCCATCAAGGGCCCTCGGGGGGCGGTGCCAGGAGTTGGATTTCCTCGACGGTTTCCACTTCCTCCTGGGCGATGGGTACGCCAGTCAGTTCGCCAATCAATCGCCAATGCTCGTCAAGGCCGCTGCTGATCGTGGCCATGCGATCAATCATCCGGCGGCCGGCGGCCTTGGTCACTTCATCATCGCTGCGCAGCAATTCGAATGACATGGACGTCACCGATGCCGTCAGGTGGGTCAGCGAGCGTGCGGTCAGCCCCAGCAATTCCATCAATTGTTGCTCTTTCGAATCCATTTCGGGCTCCTGTGCCGCTGAGGCTCATTTATAACCCAGGCCTTTGCATTAGGAAATGTTTCACAACTACCAGCAGACGGGCGCAAGAGTCGGAGGACACGGCACAAGACCGCCCCATCCATGGCGCGCCCGCCGCGCTTGATTGCCAAGCCGAGCAGCGCCAGTGTACAAATGGGCCGCTGCAGTCAGGAAACCGGCTTCAAATACGCCATCGCATCCGCGTGATGGCTTCGCTGAAATCCCCAAAAACCGTAGCCCTATTGGTAAGACGCGACATTTAATTATAAGATCGCGCCTTCCCCTATTTCGTCGCCCCGTGCGGCTTTTGCCGCAGGTCTCGCCCGTTTTTTCATTAAACAAGGCTTTGAGCATCTGCGGTCAGTTACAAAAAGGTAGTCAATCATGAGCGCAAGGCACTTTCTCTCCCTGATGGATTTCACGCCCGACGAGTTGCTCGGCGTGATCCGCCGAGGCGTGGAGCTCAAGGACCTGCGTAATCGCGGCGTACTGTTCGAGCCCTTGAAAAACCGCGTGCTGGGGATGATCTTCGAGAAGTCATCGACCCGCACCCGCATCTCTTTCGAAGCCGGCATGATCCAACTGGGCGGCCAGGCGATTTTCCTGTCGCCCCGCGACACCCAACTGGGCCGTGGCGAACCCATCGGCGATTGCGCCATCGTCATGTCGAGCATGCTGGACGCGGTGATGATCCGTACCTTTGCCCACAGCACCCTGACCGAGTTCGCGGCCCATTCCCGCGTACCGGTGATCAACGGCCTGTCCGACGACCTGCACCCTTGCCAGTTGTTGGCCGACATGCAGACCTTCCTCGAGCACCGTGGCCCGATCCAGGGCAAGACCGTGGCCTGGATCGGCGATGGCAACAACATGTGCAACAGCTATATAGAAGCGGCGATGCAATTCGACTTCCAACTGCGCGTCGCCTGCCCCGAAGGTTTTGACCCCAATGCCGAGTTGCTGGCCAAGGCCGGGGACCGGGTGACCATCGTCCGTGATCCGAAACAGGCCGTGGCCGGTGCGCACCTGGTGAGCACCGACGTCTGGACCTCCATGGGCCAGGAGGAAGAAACCGCCAGGCGCCTGGAGTTGTTCGCGCCATTGCAGGTCAACCGGGCCCTGCTCGACCTGGCGGATGCCGACGTGTTGTTCATGCACTGCCTGCCGGCCCACCGTGGCGAGGAGATCAGCATGGACCTGTTGGATGACCCGCGTTCGGTAGCCTGGGACCAGGCCGAGAATCGCCTGCATGCGCAAAAGGCCTTGCTCGAGTTCCTGGTCGAGCCGGCGTATCACCACGCATGAGCCATGCCCTGCTGCTGAACTTGCACAACCTGGCCTGCGGTTATCAGGACCAGCGGGTCGTGCAGAACCTCAACCTGCACCTCAATGCCGGTGATATCGGTTGCCTGCTCGGTTCGTCCGGGTGCGGCAAGACCACGACCTTGCGTGCCATTGCCGGCTTCGAACCGGTGCACGAGGGTGAAATCCAGTTGGCCGGAGAAACCATCTCCCGCGCCGGCTTCACCCTCGCCCCGGAAAAACGCCGCATCGGCATGGTGTTCCAGGACTACGCCCTGTTCCCCCACCTGAGCGTGGCCCAGAACATTACCTTTGGCATTCGCAAGCATCCGAACAAGGACCGCGTCGTCGAAGAATTGCTGGAACTGGTCAACCTGAAACACCTGGGCAGCCGTTTTCCCCATGAGCTGTCCGGCGGACAACAGCAGCGCGTGGCCCTGGCCCGCGCGCTGGCGCCGGAACCGCAGCTGCTGTTACTCGATGAACCGTTCTCCAACCTCGATGGCGAGCTGCGCCGCAAGCTCAGCCATGAAGTGCGGGACATTCTCAAGGCCCGCGGCACCAGCGCGATCCTGGTCACCCACGACCAGGAAGAAGCCTTCGCCGTGAGCGACCATGTCGGCGTATTCAGGGAAGGTCGCCTGGAACAGTGGGACACGCCCTACAACCTGTATCACGAACCACTGACGCCATTCGTCGCCAGTTTCGTTGGCCAGGGCTACTTCATTCGCGGCCAGCTCGACAGCCCGGAATCGGTACAGACCGAGCTGGGCCTGCTGCGCGGCAACCGGGCCTATACCTGGCCCATCGGCGGCGCGGTGGATGTGTTGCTGCGGCCAGACGATATCGTCTACGCCCCGGACAGCCCGCTTACTGCCAGAATCGTTGGCAAGACCTTCCTGGGCGCTTCAACCTTGTATCGCCTGCAATTGCCCACAGGGGCGCAACTGGAATCGATCTTCCCTAGCCATGCCGACCATCAGGTCGGAGCAGCCGTCGGCATCCGCGTAGCGGCTGAACACCTGGTGCTGTTCCAGGCCTCGGGCAGCACCGCGGCGCATATCCCATCCGTGGACAGCGGCGTGCGACGCTACAGCGCGGCCAGCTAATCATTGTGGGAGCGGACACATTCGGCATCGATGCAGGCTGAACCACCGCCATCGCGAGCAAGCTCGCTCCCACATGGGAAATTGCAACAGGCACAAATCGACTGTCATCCACACATCCTGTGGGAGCGAGCTTGCTCGCGATGACATAGCCACATTCAGCACCAGTGCAGGCTGAACCATCGCTATCGCGAGCAACCTCCCACATTTGATGTCATTGGCTTGAGTGCAGCATCAACGTCCCACTGGCCACCAACGTCGCATTCCCGCCGATCTTCACCCGCTCTCCCTCCAACCGGCAAAATAACGCCCCGCCCCTGGCCGAACACTGATAAGCCGTCAGTCCGTGCTTGCCCAGGCGCTTGGACCAATAGGGAATCAGGCTGCAATGGGTCGAGCCGGTCACCGGGTCTTCGTTGATGCCGATCGCCGGGGCAAAATAGCGCGAAACAAAATCATGCTTGCTCCCCGGCGCGGTGACGATAGCGCCGGGCCAGGGCAATTTTGCCAGGGCCACCATGTCCGGCTTGCAATCGAGCACCGCTTGCTCCGATTCCAGCACCACGAACAACTCGTTGGAACTCAGCACATCCACCGCTTCAACGCCCAAGGCACTCTGCACGGCCAGGGACACGCCCAATTCCGCAGGCACGACGGCCGGAAAATCCAACCACAGCCGATCACCCTCGCGCGTCACGCTCAACGAACCGGACCGGCAGATGAAATCCAGGCGCTCGACGGTTTCGTGATAGACCTCGAACAGCACATAAGCGCTGGCCAACGTGGCGTGGCCACACAGCGGGACTTCGGTGGTGGGGGTGAACCAGCGGATATGCCAATGCTGACCTTCACGCACCAGGAACGCGGTTTCAGCCAGGTTATGCTCGGCGGCGATCTTCTGCATCAGCTCGTCGGCAAGCCAGCCGTCGAGCCGATAGACCATCGCCGGATTACCACCGAACGGCCGGTCACTGAACGCATCGACCTGATGAAACGCAAGCTGCATGGCACTTCTCCTTATTTTTCTGATGCCCAGCATGGGGTGTAGCGGCACGGATTATCCAGTGACAGATCAGCAGAATTTTCACCCTACAGGCTGCGTAATGGCCGCCCTGCTCTATCAAGCGCGCCCGATATCAGCAAACACCGCCCCGGTGTGCTCCTTCAATACCGAAGGCGCCAACTCGACTTCCAACCCACGCCGCCCCGCACTGACGAACATGGTGGCGAGTGGCTGTGCGGAATTGTCGATAAACGTGCGCAAACGCTTCTTCTGCCCCAGCGGGCTGATACCGCCGAGCAAATAACCGGTCGAACGCTGTGCGGCGGCCGGGTCGGCCATCTCGACCTTCTTCACGCCAGCGGCGTGGGCCAGGCCTTTCAAATCCAGGCTCCCGGCCACGGGCACTACCGCCACCAACAGCTCGCCTTTTTCACTGGCCGCCAACAACGTCTTGAACACTTGGGCCGGATCCAGCCCGAGCTTTTCCGCCGCCTCCAAGCCATAGGACGCAGCCTTGGGATCGTGTTCATAACTGTGGATACGATGTTCGGCGCGCACTTTCTTAAGCAGATCCAACGCGGGTGTCATGACCGCTCCTGATAAGGAAATCAAAAAAGAGTGAGCGGATTCTAAGCCATCGTCTGCGAAAAGGCTTTGCGGCTGCACGGCCCATACCGCTGCGGCCTCTCTTGGGTCGGAGTCATTCACAGCACGAATAGTTGAAATGTGACCAGTGGTTCACTTTCGACCTTTGACACCAGCGTTTCTTGTCTATATTTTTTCGAAACTGAAAGCCACATTGCATGTCTCAAGCAGCAACCCGAGATCAGGATGGGGATCCTGCCTCGGTGGAAATCGCGCAATCGTGCTGTATCGAATGCGCTGCAGAACAACAAAAAACCGAGGTTTGAATGACAACTGCTTTACAACAGCCGTCCCTGGCCAGCCAATGCCTGGCCGAATTCCTGGGAACTGGCCTGCTGATCTTTTTCGGCACCGGCTGCGTCGCAGCGCTCAAGGTCGCGGGTGCGAGTTTCGGTTTGTGGGAAATCAGCCTCATCTGGGGCGTCGGTGTCAGCATGGCAATCTATCTGAGCGCGGGCATTTCCGGCGCCCACCTCAACCCCGCCGTGAGCATCGCCCTGTGCATGTTCACCGACTTCGAAAAGCGCAAGCTGCCCTTCTATATAATTTCCCAAGTGGCCGGCGCTTTCTGCGGCGCCCTTCTGGTCTACACGCTGTACAGCAATCTATTCTTCGATTTCGAACAGTCCCGGCACATGGTTCGCGGCACCGAAATGAGCCTCGAACTGGCTTCGGTGTTCTCCACCTACCCGCACGCGGCACTCTCCACTGGCCAAGCCTTCCTCGTGGAAGCGATCATCACCGCCATCCTGATGGGGGTGATCATGTCCTTGACCGATGACAACAACGGCTTGCCCCGTGGCCCACTGGCGCCATTGCTGATCGGCCTGCTGATTGCCGTGATCGGCAGCTCCATGGGGCCGTTGACGGGCTTTGCGATGAACCCGGCGCGGGACTTCGGTCCTAAACTGATGACTTTCTTCGCAGGCTGGGGTGAAATTTCCCTCACGGGTGGACGCGACATCCCGTACTTCCTGGTTCCGATTTTTGCGCCGATCGTGGGTGCATGCCTCGGTGCTGCGGCCTATCGCGGGTTGATTGCCCGCCACCTGCCCAGCGCCATGACAGCGACAAAGGATGCAGAACCGGCCATTGACGGCAAGCCCAGAACATCCTGAAACAGTCGGCGCAGGCCCTGCCATTCGAAGCCGGCGCCGTGGCTTCTTCTTACGTCTCCCTTTATGAAAGACCCGAGGCAATCGAAATGACCGATATCCAGAACAAGAACTACATCATTGCCCTCGACCAGGGTACGACCAGCTCCCGCGCGATCATCTTCGACCGTGATGCCAATGTGGTCTGCACCGCCCAACGCGAATTCGCCCAGCACTACCCGCAGGCCGGCTGGGTCGAACACGACCCGATGGAAATCTTCGCCACCCAAAGCGCGGTCATGGTCGAAGCACTGGCCCAGGCCGGCCTGCACCATGACCAGGTGGCCGCCATCGGCATCACCAACCAGCGGGAAACCACCGTGGTCTGGGACAAGACCACCGGCCGTCCGATCTACAACGCCATCGTCTGGCAGTGCCGCCGCAGCACCGAGATCTGCCAACAGCTCAAGCGCGACGGCCACGAGCAATACATCAGCCAGACCACCGGCCTGGTCACCGACCCGTACTTTTCCGGCACCAAGCTCAAGTGGATCCTGGACAACGTCGAAGGCAGCCGCGAACGTGCGCGCAACGGTGAGCTGCTGTTCGGCACGGTCGATAGCTGGCTGATCTGGAAATTCACCGGTGGCAAGGTCCATGTCACCGACTACACCAACGCCTCACGCACCCTGCTCTTCAACATTCACTCGTTGGAATGGGATGCGAAGATGCTCGAGATCCTCGACATCCCCCGGGAAATGCTCCCGGAAGTGAAGTCGTCCTCGGAAATCTATGGCCGTACCAAAAGCGGTATCGCCATCGGCGGCATCGCCGGCGACCAGCAGGCAGCCCTGTTCGGGCAGATGTGCGTGGAGCCGGGGCAGGCGAAAAACACCTACGGCACCGGCTGCTTCCTGCTGATGAACACCGGGAAAAAGGCCGTGAAATCCAATCACGGCATGCTCACCACCATCGCCTGCGGCCCCCGTGGCGAAGTGGCCTACGCCCTGGAAGGCGCTGTATTCAACGGCGGCTCCACCGTCCAGTGGCTGCGTGATGAATTGAAGATCATCAACGACGCCCTGGATACCGAATACTTTGCCAACAAGGTCAAGGACAGCAACGGTGTGTACCTGGTGCCCGCCTTCACCGGCCTGGGCGCGCCGTACTGGGACCCCTATGCCCGTGGCGCACTGTTTGGCCTGACCCGCGGCGTACGGGTCGATCACATCATTCGCGCAGCACTGGAGTCGATCGCCTACCAGACCCGCGATGTGCTCGACGCCATGCAACAGGACTCGGGCGAACGCCTCAGGGCCCTGCGCGTCGACGGTGGCGCGGTGGCGAACAACTTCCTGATGCAGTTCCAGGCCGACATCCTCGGCACCCAGGTCGAGCGGCCGAAAATGCGTGAAACCACGGCCCTGGGTGCGGCATACCTGGCCGGCCTGGCGTGCGGCTTCTGGGGCAGCCTGGAAGAGCTGCGCGGCAAAGCGGTGATCGAGCGCGAATTCGAACCGCAACTGGACGAGGCGGCGAAAGAAAAACTCTATGCCGGCTGGCAGAAAGCGGTCAGCCGCACCCGCGATTGGGAGCCCCACGAAGACGCTGAATAAGCCTGATAAGGTTCTGAAACTGGTCGGGATCGGATTCCTGCGGCATCATGGGCAAATTTTGTACGGCAGCCCAAAGGAAGCCCCATGAATCTGCCTCCCCGCCAGCAGCAAATCCTCGAACTGGTCCGCGAACGCGGCTATGTCAGCATCGAGGAAATGGCGCAGTTATTCGTCGTCACCCCGCAAACCATCCGCCGTGACATCAACCAACTGGCGGAAGTGAACCTGCTGCGCCGCTACCACGGCGGCGCCGCCTACGATTCAAGCGTGGAAAACACCGCCTACGCCATGCGCGCCGATCAGATGCGCGACGAAAAGCAACGCATCGCCGAAGCCATCGCCGCCCAGATCCCCGATCACGCCTCGCTGTTCATCAACATCGGCACCACCACCGAATCCATCGCCCGGGCCCTGCTCAATCACAACCACCTGAAGGTCATCACCAACAACTTGCACGTGGCTTCGATCCTCAGCGCCAAGGACGACTTCGAAGTCCTGATCGCCGGCGGCAACGTACGGCGTGACGGCGGTGTGGTGGGCCAGGCCAGCGTCGACTTCATCAACCAGTTCAAGGTCGACTTCGCCCTGGTGGGCATCAGCGGTATCGACGAAGACGGCAGCCTGTTGGACTTCGACTACCAGGAAGTGCGGGTTTCCCAAGCCATCATCGCCAACGCCCGGCAAGTGCTGTTGGCGGCGGACTCCAGCAAGTTCGGACGCAATGCCATGGTCCGCCTGGGCCCCATCAGCCTGATCGATTGCCTGGTGACCGACCAGCAACCGGTGCCGGCCCTGGCGCAGTTGTTGAGCCAGCACAAGATTCGGTTGGAGGTGGTCTGACTGCCATCTATCCGCCCAGCGTTACGGGCTTGAAAACTCTGCTAGCTTGAAATTTAGCCAAGCTGTCGAATACCAGATTTGCTGACAGACCCTGACATTGGGTTTGTGCCTTCTCAATCCTGCGTTCGTTTGGGGATCCGCTGCGCACCAGTCGAGCGGGCGCTAACCAAATGACCACGGCACGTAGTAGCTGCCATAACTTGAGTGTATGGAGTTACTACCATGACCGATTTGCCAAAAGACCTGCATTACCTTCCTGGTGCCGACGTACTGGATCTTCCGATGGTCATGGAGCATTCGCCGGAGAGTGGAAGTCTTGATTTGACGGCGGTTGCCGAGTCAGGAGCCGTCGTCCGCATAGCGGTTTATCCAGGCATGAATACAAACGATACTGTCCAGCTTTCATGGCTGGGCGGGGATGAGGCGAGCAGCTATTACGCAAAGTCGTCGGTACGGGATCCCGAGCGGTTTCTCGATTTCGTTGTGCCAAAGAACGTTCTGCGCGCAGACCCTGGGTCGCCTCCGGGAGGGTATTACGCCCGCCCTCATGTCAGCTATCAGGTTTTTCCAGCCTCTGGGGAAAACAAGGAATCAGCCGTCAACTCCCTGTCTTTCCATCGAAACGAACGCTTATCGAACCCGCCAGCCGACGTGCCTGCTGCTATCGGAGGCCAATTCGATCCTGACAAAATCCCCGATCCAGGACTCACCGTTATTTTTCCCCGATTCGTTGCCCTTTGGGCTAGGTGGACGAGCTACGGACGCGACGGCAGGGTGATCTATATGGAACGCTTTGGGGTAGGCGATGACCTCTCTGTGGTCATTTTTCGCCCTGTCCTGAACCTGACCGAGGATGGTGGCGAGGTACGCATCGTCTATTACACGGGCGATGATGAAAATATCCTGGGGACATCTCTTCCTGCCGTGCTGAAAGTCACGCGCGATTGATAGCTGTTCAAGCCCCGACGACGCGCTTGCAGCGTCGCCGATTGAGTCTCTGAACTCCTTCCCAGAATCGCGTGCGACCGCGCCGACCTGCCCGCCCGCTCGATTGCTGGGTCGAGGAGTTCCACAAATGACTACGGCACGTAGTAGCTGCCGCGACTATTACGTGTACGGAGCTGACATGACCGATTCCATGAAAGATCTACGCCCTCTTTCAATTGCCAACATCCTCGATCGTCCGATGGTCATGGACGTCCCTCCAGAGTCAGGGGTGCTGGATTTGCCCGCGACTCCTGACTCAGGGGTTGTGGTCCGCGTGGCGGTCTATCCGGAAATGGCAAAAAACGACACAGTCCAGCTGTTATGGCGAGGCAGTCATGAAGCGAGCAGTTATTACACGAAGTTATCCGTAAGAGACACGGAGCGCTTCCTGGATTTCATTGTGCCCAAGAGCGTTCTATTGGCAGACCCAGGCACGCCTCCAGGAGATGATTTAGCGCGGCCCCAGGTCAGCTACGAAGTTTTTCCGACTTCCGGTGGTCCGAAGAAGGAGTCGGCGATTACCGGACTGTATTTTGTAGTCTCCTGGGCATCAACCCCGTCGAACCCACCTCCTACTGTACCCGCAGCAGCTGATGGCCTGCTGGATCCGGACCAGATAGCCGCCCCCGGACTTACTGTTCTTTTCCCCCGGCCTGTGGTTATTGACGCTCGATGGACAAGCTATGGACGCGACGGCAGAGTGATCTATATGGAGCGCTTTGGGGTAGGCCCCGATCTCTCCGTAGTCATTGTTCGCTCTGTCCTGGACCTGACCGAGGATGGCGGAGAAGTACGCATTACCTACTACACGGGTAATGATCAAAACGTTCTCATACATTCGCTTCCCGCCGTCCTACAAGTCAGCCGCAGTTGATACCAACAAGCGCCGGCGATGCGCTATCCGTGTCGCCGGTGCCAGCTTCCCTCCCCCCTCTTTTCTTCGAAAATTTTCCTTTCGCTTTCCTTTGATCAGTATTTTCAATTGAAGACGACTGGCTGTGGCTGTATTTATGGGCTAGTATTTTCGCAAATGAACATTTATGTTCGAATTCAAATATTACGAAAAGAACCCGAGGCCAGCCGATGCCCACTTCTACCTTGCCTACGCCCCCTCTCGCCGAGATCTATGACATCGCCGTCATTGGCGGCGGTATCAATGGCGTGGGGATTGCCGCGGACGCTGCCGGCCGCGGCCTTTCGGTGTTCCTTTGCGAAAAGGACGACCTGGCCAGTCATACCTCGTCGGCCAGCAGCAAGCTGATCCATGGCGGCCTGCGCTACCTTGAACATTATGAATTCCGCCTGGTGCGTGAAGCACTGGCCGAACGCGAAGTGCTGCTGACCAAGGCCCCGCACATCGTCAAGCAGATGCGCTTTGTGCTGCCCCACCGCCCGCACCTGCGCCCGGCCTGGATGATTCGCGCCGGCCTGTTCCTCTACGATCACTTGGGCAAACGTGAACTGCTCGCAGGCTCCAAAAGCCTGAAATTCGGTGCCGACAGCCCACTGAAAAGCGAAATCACCAAAGGTTTCGAATACTCCGACTGCTGGGTCGACGATGCGCGACTGGTGGTACTCAATGCCATGGCCGCCCGGGAAAAAGGCGCACATATCCACACCCGCACCCGCTGTGTGAACGCCCGCCGCAGCAAAGGCCTGTGGCACTTGCACCTGGAACGTGCCGACGGCAGCCTGTTTTCGATCCGCGCCAAGGCGCTGGTCAATGCCGCCGGCCCGTGGGTCGCCAAGTTCATTCGCGATGACCTGAAGCTGGAATCGCCCTACGGCATTCGCCTGATCCAGGGCAGCCACCTGATCGTGCCGAAACTCTACGAAGGCGAGCATGCGCACATTCTGCAAAACGAAGATCAGCGCATCGTGTTCACCATTCCGTACTTGAACCAGTTCACCCTGATCGGTACGACGGATCGCGAATACACCGGCGACCCGGCCAACGTGGCGATCACCGAAGGCGAAACCGATTACTTGCTGAAGGTGGTCAACGCCCACTTCAAGAAGCAGATCAGCCGCGACGATATCCTGCACAGTTATTCCGGCGTACGGCCGCTGTGCAACGACGAATCCGACAACCCGTCGGCCGTTACCCGGGACTACACCCTGGCGCTTTCCGGTGGCGGCGAAGAAGCGCCCTTGCTGTCGGTGTTCGGCGGCAAACTCACCACTTATCGCAAATTGGCCGAATCGGCCATGGCGCAACTGGCGCCCTACTTCACGCAGATGCGCGGAAGCTGGACCGCCGTAGAGGCCCTTCCCGGCGGCGAAAACATGACCACCCCGCAAGCGCTGTGCTCGGCGTTGCGGGACAAGTTCGACTGGCTGCCGACCGACATCGCCCGCCGCTGGGCCACCACCTATGGCAGCCGTACCTGGCGCATGCTCGAAGGCGTGCATGACCTTGGCGGCCTGGGCGAACACCTTGGCGCCGGCCTCTATACCCGCGAAGTCGATTATCTGTGCAGCGACGAGTGGGCCGTCGATGCCCAGGACGTCTTGTGGCGTCGCAGCAAGCTGGGCCTGTTCACCACCCCGGCCGAGCAGGAGAAGCTGCGACAGTACCTGGATAAAGTCGAGCACAACCGTCGCAAGATCGAAGCGGCCTGACCGATACCCCGCAACCCCCAAAGCCCCTGGATCCAGCGATTCAGGGGCTTTTTGCTATCTGTCGTCCACCGATGCCCTCTGTGGGAGCGAGCTTGCTCGCGATGAGGCCGGCACATTCAACATCCATGGAACTGACACACCGCGATCGCGAGCAAGCTCGCTCCCACAATGGATCGGGGTAGGCCCAAGCCATTCGGTTTTCCGAACACGACCCGCCAGTCAGTTCGGCTAACCGGATAAACCAGCCGGCATAAAACCTGAAACAACACATGAATAACCATTTAAAACAACACGTTAAACAGGCTGTCCTGGCCTGGCACGAGTCATGCTCTACACTTCTGGAGACGAATGCCTGTACGCCAACACACCAGGAGCTGCCAGGCATCTCGAAGTACTCAGGGCCGACGAACCGGCCGAAATAAAAAAAACAATGTCGAGGAAACATCGATGCGTATCGTTCCCCATCTCCTGGGCGCAGCCATTGCTGCCGCTCTGATCAGCACTCCGGTTTTCGCAGCCGAACTGACCGGCACACTGAAAAAGATCAAAGAGTCCGGCGTCATTACGCTTGGGCATCGCGACGCTTCCATTCCGTTCTCCTACATCGCGGATGCTTCCGGCAAGCCGGTCGGCTACTCCCACGACATCCAGCTGAAAGTCGTCGAAGCGATCAAGAAAGACCTGGACCTGCCCAACCTGCAGGTCAAGTACAACCTGGTCACCTCGCAAACCCGTATCCCTCTGGTGCAGAACGGCACCGTGGACCTGGAATGCGGCTCCACCACCAACAACGTCGAGCGTCAGCAGCAGGTTGACTTCTCCGTTGGCATCTTCGAGATCGGCACTCGGCTGCTGACCAAGAAAGATTCCAAGTACAAGGATTTCGACGACCTCAAGGGCAAGAACGTCGTGACCACCGCCGGCACCACGTCCGAGCGCCTCCTCAAGTCCATGAACGCCGACAAGCAAATGGGCATGAACGTCATCTCCGCCAAGGACCATGGCGAGTCCTTCCAGATGCTCGAAGGCGGCCGTGCCGTCGCTTTCATGATGGACGATGCCCTGCTGGCCGGCGAAGCCGCCAAGGCCAAGAAAGCCGACGACTGGACCGTGACCGGTACACCACAGTCCTACGAAATCTATGGCTGCATGATGCGCAAGGGTGACGAGCCGTTCAAAAAGGCTGTGGATGACGCCATCAAGGCCACCTACGCTTCGGGCGAGATCAACAAGATCTACGAAAAATGGTTCATGCAACCTATCCCGCCAAAAGGCCTGAACCTGAACTTCCCGATGAGCGACGAACTCAAGGCACTGATCGCCAAGCCGACCGATAAAGCGGCTGACGACAAGAAATCCTGATTTCTGACTAACCTTATCTCCTGAAGGGGCCCGGCCCTTTCAGGGGATGGTCACTCCCTGCTGGCAAATCTGGAAACACTCGAACCGGTGGCTGTCGAGCCGATCGCGTGTGCCTGGCCTCCGAGCCGGGCGGGAACGGAGTTTCCCCAGGCGGGCACTTGTATATCGAACGATCTGAGGGGAGACCCTAATGAATTACAACTGGGACTGGGGCGTGTTCTTCAAGTCCACCGGCGTGGGCAGCGAGACCTATCTCGACTGGTACGTAGCCGGCCTGGGCTGGACCATCGCTATCGCCGTCGTGGCCTGGATCATCGCCCTGCTGCTGGGCTCGGTGCTCGGCGTGATGCGCACCGTGCCGAACCGGCTGGTGTCGGGGATCGCCACCTGCTACGTGGAACTCTTCCGTAATGTGCCGCTGCTGGTTCAGCTGTTCATCTGGTACTTCCTGGTGCCGGACCTGCTGCCCGCCGATATGCAGGAGTGGTACAAGCAGGACCTGAACCCGACCACCTCGGCCTACCTGAGCGTGGTGGTGTGCCTGGGCCTGTTCACCGCCGCCCGGGTCTGCGAACAAGTGCGCACGGGCATCCAGGCGTTGCCGCGCGGCCAGGAATCCGCCGCCCGGGCCATGGGCTTCAAGCTGCCCCAGATCTACTGGAACGTGCTGCTGCCCCAGGCCTACCGGATCATCATTCCGCCGCTTACCTCGGAATTTCTCAACGTCTTCAAGAACTCCTCCGTGGCCTCGCTGATCGGCCTGATGGAGCTGCTCGCGCAGACCAAACAGACCGCCGAGTTCTCCGCCAACCTGTTCGAAGCCTTCACCCTGGCGACGCTGATCTACTTCACCCTGAACATGAGCCTGATGCTGCTCATGCGCATGGTCGAGAAGAAGGTCGCGGTGCCCGGCCTGATCTCCGTGGGGGGTAAATGATGGAATTCGACTTCACTGGCGTCATACCGGCCATTCCCGGCTTGTGGAACGGCATGGTCATGACCCTCAAGCTGATGGCCCTGGGTGTCGTCGGCGGGATCATCCTGGGGACGATCCTGGCGCTGATGCGCCTGTCCCACAACAAGCTGGTGTCCAATATCGCGGGCGCCTACGTCAACTATTTCCGTTCGATTCCGCTGCTGCTGGTCATCACCTGGTTCTACCTGGCGGTGCCGTTCGTGCTGCGCTGGATCACCGGCGAGGACACCCCGATCGGTGCGTTCGGCTCCTGCGTCGTGGCGTTCATGATGTTCGAGGCCGCGTACTTCTGCGAAATCGTGCGGGCCGGCGTGCAGTCGATCCCCAAGGGCCAGATGGGCGCGGCACAGGCGCTGGGCATGAACTATGGCCAGACCATGCGCCTGATCATCCTGCCCCAGGCGTTTCGCAAGATGACCCCGCTGCTGCTGCAACAGAGCATCATCCTGTTTCAGGACACCTCGCTGGTCTACACGGTCGGCCTGGTGGACTTCCTCAATGCTTCGCGGGCCAATGGCGACATCATCGGCCGCTCCAATGAGTTCCTGATCATCGCAGGTCTCGTGTACTTCACAATCAGCTTTGCCGCCTCGCTGCTGGTCAAGCGTCTGCAAAAAAGGTTCGCCGTATGATCTCTATCAAGAACATCAACAAGTGGTATGGGGACTTCCAGGTACTGACCAATTGCAGCACCGAGGTCAGCAAGGGTGAGGTTGTGGTGGTGTGCGGGCCATCGGGTTCGGGCAAATCCACGCTGATCAAATGCGTGAACGCCCTGGAGCCGTTCCAGAAAGGCGACATCGTGGTAGATGGCACCTCCATCGCCGACCCGAAGACCAACCTGCCGAAATTGCGTTCGCGGGTGGGCATGGTGTTCCAGCATTTCGAGCTGTTCCCGCACCTGACCATCACCGAAAACCTGACCATCGCGCAGATCAAGGTGCTGGGCCGCAGCAAGGAAGAAGCCACCAAGAAAGGCCTGCAACTGCTCGAGCGGGTCGGCCTCTCGGCCCACGCCCACAAGCACCCGGGCCAGCTCTCCGGCGGCCAGCAGCAACGCGTGGCGATTGCCCGTGCCCTAGCGATGGACCCGGTGGTGATGCTGTTCGACGAACCGACCTCGGCCCTTGACCCGGAAATGGTCAACGAAGTGCTCGACGTGATGGTGCAACTGGCCCATGAAGGCATGACCATGATGTGCGTGACCCACGAAATGGGCTTCGCCCGCAAAGTGGCGAACCGGGTGATCTTCATGGACCAGGGCCAGATCATCGAGGACTGCAAGAAAGAAGAGTTCTTCGGCGACATCAGTGCCCGCTCCGAACGCGCGCAGCATTTCCTCGAGAAAATCCTGCAGCACTAAACAACACCGTTCTCCTCTGTGGGAGCGGGCTTGCTCGCGAATAGGGCAGCACATTCAACATCAATGTGGCTGACACACCGCTTTCGCGAGCAAGCCCGCTCCCACAGGGGATAGGAGTTGGTTTGTAGATTTGTGTTGTGGTTGACCCAAGGCTTCTGTGATGAAATGCGACCCCACCCTTTATCGCGCCGCGCCGCCATCACTCGCCGTGAAACCCCGCCTGATCCGCCATCTGTTCCTGCCGCCCCTGATCATTGCGCTGATGATCGGCCTGGGTTACCTCGGCTTCTGGATCAGCGAGCACTATGGCGTACGTGGCCTCGCCGAGAATGGCGAGCGCCAGTTGGAGCTGCACGCCCGTGCGGTCGAGAGCGAAATCAGCAAGTACACCTACCTGCCCAGCCTGCTGGAGCTTGAATCGAGTGTGTCGCAACTGCTCGACGACCCCACGCCCGAGCATCGCAAGACCGTCAACGAATACCTCGAAGGCCTGAACCGCCGCAGCCGCAGCCGGGCCATCTACGTGATGGACACCACCGGTCGGGTGCTGGCCACCAGCAACTGGCGCGATGTCGACAGTTACCTGGGCGAAGACCTGTCCTTCCGTGCCTATTTCCAGAACGCCGTACGCGGCCAGCCGGGACGGTTCTACGGCATCGGCAGCACCAATGGCGAACCCGGTTACTACCTGGCCCATGGCCTGGAGCAACAGGGCAAGATCATTGGCGTGGCGGTGGTCAAGGTGCGCCTCGAAGCCATGGAAGAGCGCTGGCAGCGAGCGCGGCTGGAGGCGTTCGTCAGTGACGAGAACGGCATCATCATCCTCTCCAGCGACCCGGCGCGACGGCTCAAGTCGGTGCGGCCCCTGAGCGACGAGACCAAGGAACGCCTGGCCCGCAGCCTGCAATATTATTGGTTCCCGCTCAATGAATTGGTGCCCCTGGCCCGGGAACGCCTGGCCGAAGGCATGGAGAAGCTGACCTTCCCGGCCAACACCGAACTGGTGTCCGACGATCGCGCCATCAGCTACCTGTCGCAGACTCGACCCTTGAGCGATACCCCGTGGAATTTCACCCTGCTGACGCCCCTTGAAGACCTGCGTCGCCAGGCGATCAACCAAGGCATCCTGGTGGCCGTGGCCTTCGCCCTGGTGGCGTTCCTGCTGATCGCCTGGAACGAACGACGCAAGGTCATCGCCACCCGCTTGGCGGCCCGGGAAGCCTTGCAGGAAGCCAACAACCAGCTTGAGCGTCGGATTACCGAACGCACCACCGACCTGCGCGCCAGCAACGAACGACTCAAGGGCCAGATCCGCGAGCGGCGCCAGGCCGAAGAGACCTTGCGCCGGGCCCAGGACGAACTGGTCCAGGCCGGTAAACTGGCGGCCATCGGCCAGATGTCCACCAGCATCGCCCATGAGCTCAACCAGCCGCTGGCGGCACTGCGCACCTTGTCCGGTAATACCGTGCGCTTCCTGGAGCGCGGCCAGCTGGACATCGCCAGCACCAACCTCAAGACCATCAACGAATTGATCGACCGCATGGGCCGGATCACCGCCAGCCTGCGTGCCTTCGCCCGGCGCGGCGACGACCAGGGCCGGGCGAGCCTGGGCAAGGCCGTCGAGGCCGCATTGCAATTGCTGGGCGGGCGCCTGGAAAACCTGGACATCCAGATCCACAGCGGTTTCGATGACGTCCAATTGCAAATCGACCAGACCCGCCTCGAACAGATCCTGGTGAACCTGATCGGCAACGCCCTGGACGCCATGCAAACGCAACCCGAGCCGAAACTATGGCTCGACGGCCAGGCCGCCGATGGCAAATATCGCCTTCGGGTGCGGGACAATGGTCACGGCATCGATCCTGAAGCCCGCAAGCATTTGTTCGAACCGTTCTTCACCACCAAACCTGGCGAACAGGGCCTGGGCCTGGGCCTGACGCTCTCGGCGAGCCTGGCCGCCGCCGCGGGTGGGCACCTGGGCGTCGAGTACCCGCTTGAGCGTGGCACTACGTTTGTCCTCAATCTACCGTTGGTCAGCCTTTCACCTGCCGAGCCGCTATGAACCACGACCTGAGCGTACTGATCGTCGAAGACGACCCCCACGTCCTGCTGGGCTGCCAGCAGGCCCTGAGTCTGGAAGACATTCCCTGCATCGGCGTGGGCAGTGCCGAAGAGGCCCTGGAGCGAGTCGACGATGACTTTGCCGGCATCGTCATCAGCGATATTCGGCTGCCGGGCATCGACGGCCTGGAACTGCTGACGCGTCTCAAGGCGCGGGACCGCAGCCTGCCGGTGGTGCTGATCACCGGCCACGGCGACATTTCCATGGCCGTCGGGGCCATGCAAAAAGGCGCCTATGACTTCATGGAAAAACCCTTCTCCCCTGAGCGCCTGGTGGATGTCGCCCGTCGCGCCCTGGAACAGCGCAGCCTGGCCCGGGAAGTGTCATCGCTGCGTCGGCAACTGGCCGAACGCGACTCCCTGGAAGGCCGGATCATTGGCCGCTCGCCGGCCATGCAGCATCTGCGCGCACTGATCGCCAACGTCGCCGACACCTTGGCCAACGTCCTGATCGAAGGCGAAACCGGCACCGGCAAGGAACTGGTCGCCCGCTGCCTGCATGATTTCAGCCGACGCCATAACAAGCAGTTCGTCGCGCTGAACTGCGGCGGCCTGCCGGAGAATCTGTTCGAAAGCGAGATTTTCGGCCACGAGGCCAACGCCTTCACCGGGGCCGGCAAACGCCGGATCGGCAAGATCGAGCACGCCGATGGCGGCACACTGTTTCTCGATGAAGTGGAAAGCATGCCCCTGCCCTTGCAGATCAAGTTGCTGCGCGTGTTGCAGGAACGCACCCTCGAACGCCTGGGCTCGAACCAGAGCGTGGCGGTGGATTGCCGGGTGATCGCCGCCACCAAGTCCGACCTGGACGAAATGGGCCGGTCCGGGCAATTTCGCAGCGACCTGTATTACCGCCTCAACGTGGTGACCCTGGAACTGCCGCCCCTGCGCGAGCGGCGCGAAGACATCCTGCAATTGTTCGAGCACTTTCTTCAGCAGTCGTCCCTGCGCTTCGACCGCACGGTGCCGGAGCTGGACAACCAGACTCTGTCGAACCTGATGAGCCACGACTGGCCGGGCAATGTGCGCGAACTGCGCAACGTCGCCGAGCGCTACGCCCTCGGCCTGCCGGCATTCAAGCGCTCCGGTGCCAGTGGCGGCAGCCAGGGCCTGACCTTCGCCGAAGCGGTGGAAGCGTTCGAGCGCAACCTGCTGGTGGACGCCCTGCAACGCAGCGGTGGCAACCTGACCCAGGCCAGTCAGGAACTGGGCATGGCCAAGACCACGCTGTTCGACAAAGTCAAAAAATATGGCCTGAGCCATTAACCCCAATGGTGAACGTGTGGACCTGATTTTCAAGGCGGCGCTGGGCGCAGCCGTGGTGGTCATCCTGGCGATGCTGGCCAAGACCCGGAATTACTACATCGCCGGGCTGGTGCCGCTGTTCCCCACCTTCGCCCTGATCGCCCACTACATCGTTGGCAAAGGCCGCTCGGTGGACGATCTGAAGACCACCATCGTGTTTGGCATGTGGTCGATCATTCCGTACTTCGTCTATCTCGCAACGCTGTACGTCATGGTCGACCGCCTGCGCCTCGAAGCCTCATTGGCCGTGGCAGCCGTCGCCTGGCTGATGGCAGCGACGGTGCTGGTCACCGTCTGGGTGCGGGTTCACGGCTGATCCCTGTAAAAACCTACGGCTCAATAACCGACGGTAAACCGCGTCCGCGAAAACTGCGGCGCTTCCACTTCATCGATCATCGCAATGGCATAGTCGGCGAAGCTGATCCAGCTACGCCCATCGGCGTCGAACAGCAAGTGATCCTTGCCGACACGGAACTGGCCCGTGCGCTCGGTTTCCACGAACTCCGCCGAAGGCGAGAGGAACGTCCAGTCCAGGTCCTGTTCCTTGCGCAGCACATCCAGGAACAATGCACCGGCGCTGGCTTCGGCCAGGTATTCCTCCGGGAAGCCATCGCTGTCGATCACCCGGCTGTTATCCGGCAGCAGCAACGAACCGGCCCCGCCAACCACCAGCAAGCGCTTGACCCCGGCGGCTTTCACCGGTGCGATGACTTTGTCGGCCGGCACGCTGGCAAAGTGCGTGGCACTGATCACCACGTCATGCCCGGCGATGGCGGCGATCAGCGCCTCGCTGTCCAATACGTCCAACTGCTTGCTGACCACTCCGGCCCTTTCGCCGATTTTCGCGGTGTTGCGGGCAATGGCCGTCACGCTGTGACCACGGCGCAGGGCCTCTTCCAACAGTTGGCTACCCGCACGCCCGGTGGCGCCGATGATTGCGATTTTGCTCATGGTGTTCTCCAGTGATTAGCGATGTTGAAATACATGCGTTTGTGCTCTGATCAAAGATCGGTATTCACCACTTCATCTCGCCCTTCGCCACCTTGGCACTGAGCTCCAGGGAGCTGTCTTCACCCAGGTCCGGATAGCGTAGTTTCATGGCACGGATCAGCGCGGCGGAATCCTTGGCCTTGGCGGTTTCTTCGTCGAAAGCCTTGATGTAATCGGCGGTGAAACGCACCGGGGCCAGGGAACGGGCGCTTTCGCCCAGGTAATGGCCGGGGATCACAGTGGCCGGTTGCAGCTTTTCGATAGCGTCCAGCGTCGCCAGCCAATCCTTGTGAGACTGCGGCGTCTGGGTATCGGCCATCCACACATGAAGGTTCTCGGCCACCACGACACCGCCAACCACCGCCTTGATCGATGGAATCCACACGAAACTGCGGTCCGGCTGCGGACCATCGAGGCCGACGACCTGCAAGCGCTGGCCTTCCAGGGTCAGGCTGTCGCCCTTGAGCACCTGGGGCACGATGGCTTTGGCCGGCGCATCGGTCTTCAGGATCGGCCCCCAGTATTTCAGTTTGCCGTCCATGGTGTGCTTGATGTGCTCGACGGTCGGCGCCGACGCCAGCACCTTGGCCTCAGGGAACGCGGCGGTGAGGGTCTCCAGACCAAAATAGTAGTCTGGGTCGCCATGGCTGATGTAGATCGTGGTCAATCGCTTGCCACTGGCGCGGATTTTTTCCACCACCTCGGCGGCCTGGGATTTGCCGAATTGGGCGTCCACCAGAATCGCCTCTTTTTCACCGCTGACCAACACCGAAGTCACCGGGAAAACCGCCGCCGCGCCAGGGTTGTAGACGTCGAGCGTCAAGCCGGCGGCCCAGCTCTGGGCAGTGAAAGCCAGGGCGGCAGTTGCCAGCAGCAGGCGCTTGAGTGGGATAAAGCCGGTCATGTGTGCTCCGTTGTCGAAAAACCCGCCAGGGGAATGAGACGGAGCTTAGTTACCTGACTCGTTACAAAAAATGCGATGCTGAAACATAGTTTGTTTCTGAAATCGGGCAAATCATGGATCGTCTACAAGCAATGCGGGTGTTCGTCACGGTGGTCGACCTGGGCAGCCAGTCGGCGGCGGCCGAGCATCTGGACCTGTCGCGGCCAGTGGTATCGCGCTACCTGGCGGAGCTGGAAGATTGGGTCGGTGCCCGGCTGATGCACCGCACCACCCGCAAGCTGAGCCTGACAGCCGCAGGTTCCGAGATCCTGCCGCGCTGCCGGCAGATGCTGGAGCTGTCCGGCGACATGCAAGCCGCCGTCGGCGCCCCGGACGATGCGCCACGGGGCCTGTTGCGCATCAGCGCCAGCACCTCGTTCGGCCAGGCCCAACTGGCGAGCGCCATGGCCGACTACGTCAAGCGCTACCCAGGGGTGAGCGTCGACCTGCAGATGCTCGACCGCACCGTGAACCTGGTGGACGAGCGCATCGACCTGGCGATCCGTATGAGCAACGACCTGGACCCGAACCTGATCGCCCGCCGCCTGACGGTCTGCCGTTCGGTGATCTGCGCTTCGCCGCGGTATCTGCGTGAGCATTCGACACCGCTGCGCGTGGAAGACCTGAGCCGGCACAACTGCCTCACCCACTCCTACGTCGGCAAGAGCCTGTGGCATTTCGAGCAGGACGGCAAGCAGGTCTCGGTGCCGGTGCAAGGCAACATCAGCGCCAACGAAGCCAGCACATTGCTTCAAGCCACGATAGCCGGCGCAGGCGTGGCGATGCTGCCCAGCTACCAGGCCGGCGCCCACCTCAAGAACGGCGAACTGATCCGCCTGCTGCCCCATGCCGAACCGCGCCGGATGAACATGTACGCGGTGTACGCCTCACGCAAGCACATGCCCTCGGCGCTGCGCAGCCTGCTGGATTTTCTGGTGCTGAAGTTTCCCGAGACGCCGGAGTGGGATGTGGGGTTGTAGAAAATACTCGCCTCACCACTGTCCCCCTTGTGGGAGCGAGCTTGCTCGCGATAGCGGTGTGACAGCCAGCAGAGATGTTGATTGACATTCAGCTATCGCGAGCAAGCTCGCTCCCACAAGGAATCGCTGTACAGCCCCAAGCCTTGCACCAGGATTTCACCAACAGCCCGCCCCAAGGCATACTGGCCACCCTCCGCAACCCAGAACCCAAAACCGCCCCATGCGTATCCACGTCAGTTTCATCGACCGCGTCGGCATCACCCAGGAAGTCCTGGCCTTGCTCGGTGGGCGCAATCTCAACCTGGATGCGGTGGAGATGGTGCCACCCAACGTCTACATCGATGCCCCGACCCTCAGCCCGCAAGTGCTCGACGAGCTGCGCGAGGCGCTGTTCAGCGTGCGCGGCGTGCAGGCGGTCACCGTGGTGGACATCTTGCCGGGCCAGCGTCGGCACCTGCAGCTCGATGCCTTGCTCGCCGCCATGACCGACCCGGTGCTGGCCTTGGACAGCGTCGGCAAGGTGTTGCTGGCCAACCCGGCGCTGATCGCCCTGTATGGTCGTGAACCGGCCGGGGAAAGCGTGGCCGAGCTGTTCAGTGACGAGGCATTGCTCGGCGCCCTGCTGGAAAATGGGTTCCGCCTGCCATTGCGGGAGGTCACCCTCAATGGCCAGACCTTGCTGCTGGACGCCACCCCCATCACCGACGCCGGCGCGCTGCTGACGCTCTATCAGCCCAATCGCATCGGCGAGCGTCTGTCAGCCCTGCACCACGACCACGCCGAAGGTTTCGACGCGCTGCTGGGCGAATCCCCGGCGATCCGCACCCTCAAGGCCCGGGCCCAGCGGGTCGCGGCCCTGGATGCACCGCTGCTGATCCAGGGCGAAACCGGCACTGGCAAGGAACTGGTGGCCCGGGCCTGTCACGCCATCAGCGCCCGTCACAGCGCGCCGTTCCTGGCCCTGAACTGCGCCGCGCTGCCGGAGAACCTGGCGGAAAGCGAGCTGTTCGGCTACGCCCCCGGCGCCTTCACCGGGGCGCAACGGGGCGGCAAGCCAGGGCTGATGGAGTTGGCGAACCAGGGCACGGTATTCCTCGATGAAATCGGCGAGATGTCGCCGTACCTGCAAGCCAAGCTCCTGCGTTTCCTGAACGATGGCAGCTTCCGCCGGGTGGGCGGCGACCGGGAAGTCAAGGTCAACGTGCGGATCCTCAGCGCCACCCACCGCAACCTGGAGAAAATGGTCAGCGAAGGCTCGTTCCGCGAGGACCTGTTCTATCGCCTGAACGTGCTCAATGTCGAAGTCCCACCGCTGCGTGAACGCGGCCAGGACATCCTGCTGCTGGCGCGCTACTTCATGCAGCAGGCCTGCGCGCAGATCCAGCGCCCGGTCTGCCGCCTGGCTCCCGGCACGTATCCGGCGCTGCTGGGCAACCGCTGGCCGGGCAACGTGCGGCAATTGCAGAACGTGATCTTCCGCGCCGCCGCCATCTGCGAAAGCAGCCTGGTGGACATCGGTGACCTGGACATCGCCGGCACCTCCGTGGCGCGCCAGGGCGATGTGGAAGTCGAAAGCCTGGAACAGGCCGTGGAAACCTTCGAGAAGCACCTGCTCGAAAGCCTCTACGCCAACTACCCCTCCACCCGCCAGCTCGCCAGCCGCCTGCAAACCTCCCACACCGCGATTGCCCATCGGTTGCGCAAGTACGGGATTTCCGGGAAGCCGTAGGCCCCTTGTGGGAGCGAGCTTGCTCGCGATAGCGGTGGTTCAGTTTGCACTGAGGTGACTGGCAGTCCCCGATCGCGAGCAAGCTCGCTCCCACAAGGGGCCGGCGTTGCGTTCAGAATCAAGCCAAAAACGACCTCCACCTGTACTGAAAGCGCTACAGCGGAACGATATCGATACACTTACCGCTAACCGGCACTGTACAAGGCTTTGATCCCACAACGATTTTATCCAGCCGTACAACTGTAGCGATTTCGCTACAGCCGAGTTGAATCGAGTCTCGATAAAATCAATCAATCCATTGATTTATAAGCACTTATAAACATTGGCCGCGTTCTTGCTATGGGTATAGCCATTCGGCCGGGCCAAGCCCCGCGCCTTTCTTCGCGTCCACCAGACGAATCTGGCCCCAGGAGTTTCCATGAGCGAGTTGCGTTTCACTGAAGATCACGAATGGCTGCGCACCGAAGCCGACGGCAGCGTCACCGTAGGCATTACCGCTTTCGCGCAGAACGCATTGGG
The DNA here is from genome assembly GCF_900100025.1 of Pseudomonas sp. NFACC56-3. NCBI lineage: Bacteria > Pseudomonadati > Pseudomonadota > Gammaproteobacteria > Pseudomonadales > Pseudomonadaceae > Pseudomonas > Pseudomonas sp. NFACC56-3. The sequence continues at coordinate 47,854 of NZ_FMTK01000006.1, forward strand.
CGACGTGGTTTTTGTGCAACTGCCTGAATTGCAGGCCTATGACAAAGGCGCCGAGGCCTCTACCGTGGAATCGGTCAAGGCCGCCAGCGGTGTGTACATGCCCCTGGACGGTGAAGTGCTCGAAGTGAACGACAAACTCGACGCCAGCCCGGAACTGGTCAACGAAGATCCGATGGGCGAAGGCTGGTTCTTCCGCTTTAAACCGACCGACGCCGATGCAGTGGCTAAGCTGTTGGATCAAGACGCCTACGATCGCCTGATCAAAGCCAACGCCGAAGCCTGAGGAGCGCACCATGACCGTAAATCTCGGCACCGCCAACGAATTCATCGCCCGCCACATCGGCCCGCGTTCCAGCGACGAGCAAGCCATGCTCGAGCGCCTGGGTTACGACTCCCTGGAAGCGTTGAGCGCCAGCGTCATCCCGGAAAGCATCAAGGGCACCAGCGTGCTGGACATGGGCGACGGCCAGAGCGAAGCCGACGCACTGGCCTCGATCAAGGCCATCGCCGCCAAGAACCAACTGTTCAAGACCTACATCGGCCAGGGCTACTACAACTGTCACACGCCGGCACCGATCCTGCGCAATCTGCTGGAAAACCCGGCCTGGTACACCGCCTACACCCCGTATCAGCCTGAAATCTCCCAGGGCCGTCTCGAAGCGCTGTTGAACTTCCAGACCCTGATCAGCGACCTCACGGGCCTGCCGATCGCTAACGCCTCGTTGCTCGACGAAGCCACCGCCGCCGCCGAAGCCATGACCTTCTGCAAGCGCCTGAGCAAGAACAAGGGCAGCAAGGCCTTCTTCGCCTCCGTGCACAGCCACCCGCAAACCCTCGACGTGCTGCGCACCCGTGCCGAGCCCCTGGGCATCGACGTGGTGGTGGGCGATGAGCGCGAACTGAGCGACGTCAGCGGTTTCTTTGGCGCGCTGCTGCAGTACCCCGCCAGCAACGGCGACCTGTTCGACTACCGCGAACTGACCGAACGCTTCCACGCCGCCAACGCCCTGGTGGCCGTTGCGGCCGACCTGTTGGCCCTGACCTTGCTGACCCCGCCGGGTGAATTCGGTGCCGACGTGGCCATCGGCAGCGCCCAGCGCTTTGGCGTGCCGCTGGGTTTCGGCGGCCCGCACGCGGCGTACTTTTCCACCAAGGACGCCTTCAAGCGCGACATGCCGGGCCGCCTGGTCGGTGTTTCCGTGGACCGTTTCGGTAAGCCGGCCCTGCGCCTGGCGATGCAGACCCGCGAGCAACACATCCGCCGCGAGAAAGCCACGAGCAACATCTGCACCGCCCAGGTACTGCTGGCCAACATCGCCAGCATGTACGCCGTGTACCACGGTCCCAAGGGCCTGGTGCAAATTGCCAATCGCATCCATCACCTGACCGCAATCCTCGCCAAGGGCCTCGGCACGCTGGGCCTGAGCGTCGAGCAAGAGAGCTTCTTCGACACCCTGACCCTGCACACCGGCGCGCAAACCGCCGCCCTGCACGACAAGGCCCGCGCCCAACGCATCAACCTGCGCGTGGTGGACACGGAACGCCTGGGCCTGTCCCTGGACGAGACCACCAGCCAAGCTGACGTCGAAGCACTGTGGAGCCTGCTGGCCGACGGCAAGGCACTGCCGGACTTCACGGCACTGGCCGCCACCGTGCAAAGCCGCATCCCGGCCGAGCTGGTGCGCCAATCGGCGATCCTCAGCCACCCGGTGTTCAACCGCTACCACTCCGAAACCGAGCTGATGCGCTACTTGCGCAAGCTCGCCGACAAGGACCTGGCCCTGGATCGCACCATGATCCCGCTGGGTTCCTGCACCATGAAACTCAACGCCGCCAGCGAAATGATCCCGGTGACCTGGGCCGAGTTCGGCGCCCTGCACCCGTTCGCCCCGGCCGAGCAAAGCGCCGGCTACCAGCAACTGACCGACGAACTGGAAGCCATGCTCTGCGCCGCCACCGGCTATGACGCGGTGTCGCTGCAACCCAACGCCGGTTCCCAGGGCGAATACGCCGGCCTGCTGGCGATCCGCGCCTATCACCAGAGCCGTGGCGAAGACCGTCGCGACATCTGCCTGATCCCGTCCTCGGCCCACGGCACCAACCCGGCCACCGCCAACATGGCCGGCATGCGCGTGGTCGTGACCGCCTGCGATGCCCGTGGCAACGTCGACATCGAAGACCTGCGGGCCAAGGCCATCGAGCACCGCGAACACCTCGCCGCGCTGATGATCACCTACCCGTCCACCCACGGCGTATTCGAAGAAGGCATCCGCGAAATCTGCGGCATCATTCATGAAAACGGCGGCCAGGTGTACATCGACGGCGCCAACATGAACGCCATGGTCGGCCTCTGCGCCCCGGGCAAGTTCGGCGGCGACGTGTCGCACCTGAACCTGCACAAGACCTTCTGCATCCCCCACGGCGGTGGCGGCCCGGGCGTCGGCCCGATTGGCGTCAAGTCGCACCTGGCGCCGTTCCTGCCGGGCCATGCCAACATGGCGCGCAAGGAAGGCGCGGTGTGCGCGGCGCCGTTCGGCAGCGCGAGCATCCTGCCGATCACCTGGATGTACATACGCATGATGGGCGGCGCGGGCCTCAAGCGCGCCTCGCAACTGGCCATCCTCAACGCCAACTACATCGCCCGTCGCCTGGAAGAGCACTACCCGGTGCTCTACTCCGGCAGCAACGGCCTGGTGGCCCACGAGTGCATTCTCGATTTGCGTCCGCTCAAGGACAGCAGTGGCATCAGTGTCGATGACGTGGCCAAGCGCCTGATCGACTTCGGTTTCCACGCGCCGACCATGTCGTTCCCGGTGGCCGGCACGTTGATGATCGAACCGACCGAAAGCGAATCCAAGGAAGAACTGGACCGCTTCTGCGACGCCATGATCTGCATCCGCGAAGAAATCCGCGCGGTGGAAAATGGCAGCCTGGACAAAGACGACAACCCGCTGAAGAACGCCCCGCACACCGCGGCGGAGCTCGTCGGCGAGTGGACCCACCCCTACAGCCGTGAACAGGCGGTGTACCCGGTGGCGTCGTTGATCGACGGCAAGTACTGGCCGCCGGTGGGCCGGGTCGACAACGTGTTCGGCGACCGCAACCTGGTCTGCGCCTGCCCGTCGATCGAAAGCTACGCTTGACCTGTGGGGTGGCGGGCTTGCTCGCCACCTCTCAACAACACCGCGAACCTTGTGGAAGGTCACCTTCTCAAGGAAACCACATCTCCCTGTGGGAGCGAGCTCGCTCGCGATAGCGGTGTGACAGCTGACAGAAATGTTGACTGACACTCCGCTATCGCGAGCAAGCTCGCTCCCACAAAGGAGCCTGTGCCCCATTTCATAACCGTCGATCCTCATAAAAAGAAACCGGAGAAACACCATGTCGTTAAGCGTGTTCGACCTGTTCAAGATCGGTATCGGCCCTTCCAGTTCCCATACGGTCGGCCCGATGCGTGCCGCTGCCCGTTTCGCCGAGGGGCTGCGCCGTGACGACCTGCTTGAAAGCATTTCCAGCGTCAAGGTCGAGCTCTACGGCTCCCTCGGTGCCACCGGCAAGGGCCACGGCAGTGACAAGGCCGTGCTGCTGGGCCTGGAGGGCGAGCATCCCGACACCGTGGACACCGAAACGGTGAACGCCCGGCTCCAGGAGATCCGCAGCAACGGTCGCCTGAACCTGCTCGGCGAACACGCCATCGAATTCAACGAAAAACTGCACTTGGCGATGATCCGCAAGCCGCTGGCCTTTCACCCCAACGGCATGATCTTCCGCGCCTTTGATGCCGCCGGGCTGCAAGTGCGCAGCCGCGAGTACTACTCGGTCGGTGGCGGCTTTGTCGTGGATGAAGACGCCGCCGGCGCCGACCGCATCGTCGAAGACGCCACGCCCCTGACCTTCCCGTTCAAGAGCGCCAAGGACCTGCTGGGCCATTGCACCACCTATGGCCTATCGATCAGCCAGGTGATGCTGACCAACGAAAGCGCCTGGCGCCCCGAAGCCGAGACCCGCGCCGGCCTGCTGAAGATCTGGCAGGTGATGCAGGATTGCGTGGCGGCCGGCTGTCGCAACGAAGGGATTCTGCCGGGCGGACTGAAGGTCAAGCGCCGTGCCGCGGCGTTGCATCGCCAGTTGTGCAAGAACCCCGAAGCCGCTCTGCGTGACCCGCTGTCGGTGCTGGATTGGGTCAACCTGTACGCCTTGGCCGTCAACGAAGAAAACGCCTACGGCGGGCGCGTCGTCACCGCTCCGACCAACGGCGCGGCGGGCATCGTCCCGGCTGTGCTGCATTACTACATGCGCTTCATCCCCGGAGCCAACGAGGATGGCGTGGTGCGGTTCCTGCTGACCGCCGCCGCCATCGGCATCCTGTACAAGGAAAACGCCTCCATCTCCGGCGCCGAAGTCGGTTGCCAGGGTGAAGTCGGCGTGGCCTGTTCCATGGCCGCCGGCGCCTTGTGCGAAGTACTCGGCGGCACCGTGCAGCAAGTGGAAAACGCCGCCGAGATCGGCATGGAACACAACCTCGGCCTGACCTGCGACCCGATCGGCGGGCTGGTGCAGGTGCCGTGCATCGAACGCAACGCCATGGGCTCGGTGAAGGCCATCAACGCGGTGCGCATGGCCATGCGCGGCGATGGGCATCACTTCGTCTCCCTCGACAAAGTCATCCGCACCATGCGCCAGACCGGCGCCGACATGAAAAGCAAATACAAGGAGACCGCCCGCGGCGGTCTGGCGGTCAACATCATCGAATGCTGACGCGCGCCACTCTCATTTTCCAGGAGCTGATATGTCCACCGAACAACTGTTGAAAACCCCGCTGCACGCCCTGCACCTCGAACTCGGCGCCCGCATGGTGCCGTTCGCCGGCTATGACATGCCGGTGCAGTACCCACTGGGCGTGATGAAGGAACACCAGCACACCCGCGATCAGGCCGGGCTGTTCGACGTGTCCCACATGGGCCAGATCCGCCTGAGCGGCGCAGGCGCCGCCAAGGCCCTGGAAACCCTGGTGCCGGTGGACATCATCGACCTGCCGGTGGGCATGCAGCGCTACGCCATGTTCACCAACGAGAACGGCGGCATCCTCGACGACCTGATGGTCGCCAACCTGGGTAATGACGAGCTGTTCCTGGTGGTCAACGCCGCCTGCAAGGAACAGGACCTGGCCCACCTGCGTGCGCACATTGGCGATCAGTGCACGATCGAGCCGCTGTTCGAGGCCCGTGCCCTGCTCGCCCTGCAAGGCCCGGCCGCCGTCACCGTGCTCGCCCGCCTGGCGCCTGACGTGGCGAAGATGACCTTCATGCAATTCCAGCGCGTCACGCTGCTGGGCGTGGATTGCTTTGTCAGCCGTTCGGGCTACACCGGTGAAGACGGTTTCGAAATCTCCGTACCCGCCGCCGACGCGGAAAAACTCGCCCGCGCCTTGCTGGCCGAGCCGGAAGTCGCGGCCATCGGCCTCGGTGCTCGTGACTCCCTGCGCCTGGAAGCCGGCCTGTGCCTGTATGGCCACGACATGAACACCGAGACGACGCCGATCGAAGCCAGCCTGTTGTGGGCCATTTCCAAAGTACGCCGTGCCGATGGCACCCGCGCCGGTGGTTTCCCCGGCGCCGAGAGTGTGTTCGCCCAACAACAGGGCGGCGTGAAGCGCAAACGCGTCGGCCTGCTGCCCCAGGAACGCACACCCGTGCGTGAAGGCGCGGAGATCGTCAACGAAGCCGGCGAGACCATCGGCTCTGTGTGCAGCGGCGGTTTCGGCCCGACCCTGGGCGCTCCGTTGGCGATGGGTTACCTGGACAGCGCCTATGTGGCGCTGGATACGCCGGTCTGGGCCATCGTGCGTGGGAAGAAGGTGCCTTTGCTTGTAAGCAAAATGCCATTCGTCCCACAGCGCTACTACCGCGGCTGATTGGTTGTTTCTATAAGTAACGCGGTTGCGTTATACGTGCACTAATGTGTCACGCAACCGCCATAAAAAGGTGCATATCTTTAGACATTCAACCGACCTTATAACGGTCGTAAACAATTGAACTAGCCTATCGAATAAGCCCTGCTCCGCAAGCGGCGTAAATGCGGGCAAGCTGAGCAAATACGGGCCCTTCCGGGGGGGTTGTTTTTTTATTCGAAGTTGGCGTAGAGTTTGGTCACTGTGTTTGCATGGGTCGCTTGGAATCGTGACCTGGGCAGTAGCTTATGAAGTTCGCTACATCCCGTTCGACGTCTCTTACTTTCCTGCAACCCAGCCCAGTACTCTTTCATGCGAAAGAGGCTGTCATCAATTTTAGCGTCAAAGGAAATAAGAAAATGTCTCAACGTCAGAGCGGTACCGTCAAGTGGTTCAACGACGAAAAGGGTTTTGGTTTTATCACGCCTGAAAGCGGTCCGGACCTGTTCGTGCATTTCCGCGCCATTCAGGGCAACGGCTTCAAGAGCCTGAAAGAAGGCCAGAAAGTCACTTTCGTTGCCGTGCAAGGCCAGAAAGGCATGCAGGCTGACGAGGTTCAAGCCGAGGCCTGAGGCTTTCGCACACTAAAAAAGCCCCTGATTGATATCAGGGGCTTTTTTATGGGCGTAAATCCGTAAAATGGCTTCCTTTTTCAGCCGAGGCCGTCATGCCGAAACACCTGCTCACGCCCCAGGGCGACTTTCCCCCCGCCGGCCTGGGCCGTCGCCTGGCGGCGATGTTTTATGACTTTTTGCTGTGCACAGCGCTGCTGATCGTCACCAGCGGTGCCTACAAGATGATCCAGATGGCGATCATCGGCGAAGAAAAAATGCGCGCCCTGACCGAAGCCGGTGCGCTGGACGGCGACCCACTGCTGTCCACGGTGCTGCTGTTCGTGCTGTTCGGCTTCTTCGCCAAGTTCTGGACCCACAACGGCCAGACCTTGGGCATGCAAGTGTGGTGCATCCGCGTACAGAACGCCGATGGCACGGCCATCAGCCTGTGGCAGGCGCTGTTGCGGTTCGTGGTGTCGATCGCGTCACTGCTGCTGGTGGGGTTGGGTTTCATCTGGGCGCTGTTCGACAAGCGCCAGCGCAGCTGGCATGACATCTACTCGGAAACGCAGCTGGTGCGGATTCCCAAGAAGACCAAGTAATTCCCGACTGCAAAACAGCCTTGTGGCGAGGGAGCTTGCTCCCGCTCGGCTGCGCAGCAGTCGTGGATGGCTTGCACTGAGTGATCGGGCTGCTGGCAAGAAGGGCTGCTTCGCAGCCCAGCGGGAGCAAGCTCCCTCGCCACAAAAAGCTTTAAAGCCTCAAGCCCTAACGCTCAAAAACCGTCAGCCTGCCAACGATCACGCATTGCCCGCCAGCTTCATCCGCGCCGCCTGGGTGAAGTCCAGCATGCGCTTGAGCGGGCGAATCGCCTGGGGGATCAGCGCCGGGTCGACGAAGATCTCGTTGGCACCTTCCTGCAAGCTCTTGAGGGTGCGCTCCAGGGTGTTCATGGCCATCCATGGGCAGTGCGCGCAACTGCGGCACGCTGCGCCGTTACCGGCGGTAGGGGCCTCGATGAAGACCTTGTCCGGGCACAGCTGCTGCATCTTGTAGAAAATGCCCCGGTCGGTGGCGACGATCAGCGTCTTGTTCGGCAGGGTCTGGGCCGCGGCAATCAACTGGCTGGTGGAGCCCACGGCGTCCGCCAGCTCGATCACCGACGTCGGCGACTCCGGGTGCACCAGGATCGCGGCGTCCGGGTACAGCGCCTTCATGTCCTCCAACTGCTTGGACTTGAACTCTTCGTGGACGATGCAGGCACCGTCCCAGAGCAACATGTCGGCGCCGGTCTTGCGCTGGATGTAAGTACCCAGGTGCTTGTCCGGCCCCCAGATGATCGTCTCGCCGTTGTCCATCAGGCTCTCGACGATTTCCAGGGCGCAACTGGACGTCACCACCCAGTCGGCCCGGGCCTTGACCGCCGCCGAGGTGTTGGCATAAACCACCACGGTGCGCTCCGGATGCTGGTCGCAGAACGCCGAGAACTCGTCCACCGGGCAACCCAGGTCCAGGGAGCAGGTGGCCTCCAGGGTGGGCATCAGCACGCGTTTTTCGGGGTTGAGAATCTTGGCGGTCTCGCCCATGAACTTGACCCCGGCCACCACCACGGTCTTGGCCGGGTGGGCATTGCCGAAACGGGCCATTTCCAAGGAGTCGGACACGCAGCCACCGGTCTCTTCGGCCAGGGCCTGGATGATCGGGTCACAGTAGAAATGCGCGACCAGCACCGCGTCCTGAGCCTTGAGCTCGGCGGCGATGGCGGCGCGGTACCAGGCTTCTTGCTCGGCGGTCAGCGGCTTGGGCTGCTTGGCGTCGAGGTGGGCCTGGACCAGAAGGCGTTCGGAAATTTGCGTCATGTTCGCAAGACCTGCAGGCGCGTTTAGCGCGAAAGTCGAGTATACACCCGGCTCCGGACCACTCGGGTACCGCCGGGAAAGTGGGTATCAATCAGGCACGGGATAGCGTGAAGCCGGCAAGGCTACAGAATATCCCGCCGATGCAAAAGATCATTCTGACCTGTGCCCCGCCAGGCGACTTCGCACCCCGCCAAGCTGACTGAAATGTAATCACTCGCCTCGTCCGCCTGTGTCATCTTTCGCTCAAATCTGCACGGGGGGCCGCCCCCCATACACGCAGCGAATCGACTGACGGACTTTCATCGCATGCAAACAAAAACTTCCCGCCGAACCTTCGTAAAGGGCCTGACGGCCGGCGGCATCCTCGGCGGCCTGGGTCTGTGGCGCGCGCCCGTCTGGGCAGTCACCGGCCCGGGCCAGCCCAACGTACTGAGCGGCACCGAGTTCGACCTGTTCATCGGCGAAAGCCCGGTCAATTTCACCGGCAACCCCCGCACCGCCCAGACCATCAACGGCGGCATCCCCGGCCCGTTGCTGCGCTGGCGTGAAGGCGACACCGTGACCCTGCGGGTGCGCAATCGCTTGCAGGACACCACCTCCATCCACTGGCACGGCATCCTGCTGCCGGCCAACATGGACGGCGTTCCGGGGTTGAGTTTCAAAGGCATCGAGCCTGGCGGCCTGTACGTGTATCAATTCAAGGTCCGGCAGAACGGCACCTACTGGTACCACAGCCACTCCGGTTTCCAGGAACAGTCCGGGGTCTACGGTCCGCTGGTGATTGACGCCAGGGAGCCCGAGCCCTTCCAGTACGAACGGGACTATGTGGTGATGCTCACCGACTGGACCGATGAAGACCCCGCCAACATCCTGCGCAAGCTCAAGAAGCAATCGGACTACTACAACTACAACAAACGCACCGTCGGCGACTTCATCGACGACGTGGGCAAGAACGGCTGGGCCAACACCGTGGCCGACCGCAAGATGTGGGCCGAGATGAAGATGAACCCCACGGACCTGGCCGACGTCAGTGGTGCCACCTACACCTACCTCATGAACGGCCAGGCGCCGGCCATGAACTGGACCGGCCTGTTCAAGCCCGGCGAGCGCCTTCGCCTGCGCTTTATCAACGGCTCGTCCATGAGCTATTTCGACGTGCGCATTCCCGGCTTGAAGATGACAGTGGTGGCGTCCGACGGCCAATACGTCAAACCGGTGAGCGTCGATGAGTTCCGAATCGCCGTGGCCGAAACCTATGACGTCATCGTCGAACCGACCCAAGAGGCCTATACCCTGTTCGCCCAGTCCATGGACCGCACCGGGTATGCCCGCGGCACCCTCGCGACCCGGGCCGGATTGTCGGCACCGGTGCCGCCCCTGGACCCTCGGCCCCTGGTGACCATGGATGACATGGGCATGGGTGGCATGGCCCACGGCGGCATGGGGCAAATGAGCGGCATGGACCACGGCTCGATGCAGGGCATGGCGGGAATGGACGACAGCTCGATGCAAGGCATGGATCACAGCCAGATGCAGGGCATGGGCGACATGGCCGGCATGGATCACGGCGGCATGCAGGGCATGGACAGCATGCTCGCGCACCCCGACACCGAGAAAGACAATCCCCTGGTGGACATGCAGGCCATGAGCGTCAAGCCCAAGCTCGATGACCCGGGCATGGGGCTGCGGGACAACGGCCGCAAAGTGCTCACCTACGCTGACCTGCGCAGCACCTTTCCCGATCCCGACGGCCGCGAGCCGGGCCGCACGATCGAGCTGCACCTGACCGGGCACATGGAGAAATTCGTCTGGTCGTTCAACGGCGTGAAGTTCGCCGACGCCGCGCCGCTGCTGCTCAAGTACGGCGAGCGACTGCGCATCGTGTTGATCAACGACACCATGATGACCCACCCCATCCACCTGCACGGCATGTGGAGCGACCTGGAGGATGAGAACGGCCAGTTCATGGTCCGCAAGCACACCATCGACGTGCCACCGGGTGCCAGGCGCAGCTACCGGGTCACGGCCGATGCCCTCGGGCGCTGGGCGTATCACTGCCATCTGCTGTTTCACATGGAGATGGGCATGTTCCGTGAAGTTCGGGTGCAGGAATGAGGAGCCGACCATGACCACTGTTTTTCAATATTCCACGGCACTCATTGCCAGCCTGGCCCTCGGCACCCCGACCTGGGCGGCCAGCAACGACATGCCCGGCATGGATCACAGCCAGATGCCGGGAATGGACCACAGCCAGATGCAAGGCATGGATTCAATGCAGGGCATGGAACCCATGCAATCAGCGCCGGCCAGCAGCCGCACGCCGATCCCGGCGCTGACCGCCGCCGACCGCGCCGCCGTCTACGAGGATCATGGCGGACACGCGGTGCATGACAGCGCCATCCATTCGTTTTTCCTCATCGACCAACTGGAATGGCAGGACGCCGATGACGGTAGCGCCCTGAGCTGGGATGCATCGGGCTGGATCGGCGGCGACATCGATCGTTTATGGCTGCGCTCCGAAGGTGAACGCCTCAACGGCAAGACCGAAGAAGCCGAATTGCAGGCCCTGTGGGGCCACGCCGTCAGCCCCTGGTGGGATCTGGTGGCCGGCGTGCGCCAGGACTTCAAGCCAGGCGATCCGCAAACCTGGGCCGCCTTCGGTGTGCAAGGCATGGCGCTCTACAACTTCGAAGCCGAGGCCACCGCGTTCATCGGCGAAGGTGGCCAGAGCGCGGCGCGCCTGAAGGGCGACTATGACATCTTGCTGACCAACCGCCTGATCCTGCAGCCCACCGCCGAAGCCAACTTCTATGGCAAGAACGATCCCGCCCGTGGCGTCGGCTCGGGGCTGTCGGACACCGAGCTGGGCCTGCGGCTGCGCTACGAAATACGCCGCGAATTCGCGCCCTACATTGGCGTCACCTGGAATCGGGCCTACGGCAACACCGCCGACTACGCCCGAGAAGACGGCGAAGACCGCAGCGAAGCGCGCCTGGTGCTGGGCCTGCGCCTGTGGTTCTGACCTGTTTCACTAAAACTAAAAACCGAGCTGTAGGAGTCCTTGCATGTCATTCATCAAAACCGCCGTCGCCTTGTCCGCCGGCCTGTTGCTCAGTGGCCTGGCCCAGGCCCACCCGAAACTGCTGTCCTCTTCCCCGGCCGAAGGCGCCGAAGGGGCGGCGCCGGCGAAAATCGAGCTGCACTTTTCCGAAAACCTGATGACCCAGTTTTCCGGCGCCAAGCTGATGATGACCGCGATGCCGGGCATGGCGGCGCATTCGCCGATGCCCATGCCGGCCAAGGTGTCCGGCAGCGATGATCCGAAAACCATGGTCATCACGCCGAATGCCCCGCTTACCACCGGCACTTACCAAGTCCAGTGGCGCGCGGTGTCGTCCGACACTCACCCGATCACCGGCAACGTCACATTCAAGGTGAAGTGAGTTGATGAGCGACTCGTTCAACATCGCGCTGCGCTTTGCCTTGTACCTGGATTTGATGTTGCTGTTCGGCCTGGCCGCGTTTGGCCTCTATAGCCTGCGAGGCCAGGAGCGGGTCTCGGGGGTACAGTTGCCTTTCGCGCCGCTGCTGTTGATCACGGCGGCGCTGGGGGGCTTGTTCTCCCTGGCGGCCATGGCGTGCATGGCCTGGGCCATGAGCGGTGTTTCGGCGTGGGCCGAACTGTGGCCGCACATTGAAATGATGGTCGTGCAAACCGATGTCGGCTTGAGTTGGACGCTGCGCATGGCGGCGCTGCTGCTGGCCGGTTTCGCCGTGACCCTCAATCACCGTTGGCCGAGCGCCAGCCTCGGCCTGGTCACACTGGCCGGGGCCGTAGCGCTGGCGACACTGGCTTGGGCAGGTCACGGCGCCATAGACGAAGGCAGCCGTCGCAACTGGCACTTTATCACCGACTTCCTGCACCTGTGGGCCGCGGGTGGCTGGGTCGGTGCCTTGGCCGCGTTTGCCCTGCTGCTTCGCCAGGCCGAACCTGCGTTGGCGGTGCTGGCCCGGACATTGACCGGGTTCGAAACCGCCGGAGCGGTGATCGTGCTGGTCATCGGCGTGACGGGGGTGGTGAACTATCTGTTTATCGTCGGCCCGAGTGTCGAAGGGCTGCTGGACAGCACCTATGGTCAGTTGCTGGCGCTCAAACTCATCTTGTTCGCGGCCATGCTGGTGTTCGCCGCGTTGAACCGTTTTCACCTGAGCCCGCTGCTGGAACAAGCCCGACAGAGCGGCGAGCACGGGGTTGCGGTGAAGGCCCTGCGGCTCAGCATGGTCCTGGAGTTCGCCGTGGCGGTGGTCATCCTGGGGTTGGTGGCGTGGTTGGGCACGCTGAGCCCGGGGATGGAATAAGAGGCTGTGAACTACAGTGTGGCGAGGGAGCTTGCTCCCTCACCACAAAAGCCCTGGGTCTTGACTGATTGCGCGCCGCATTTAATTTTTCAATACCCCCCGCCAGTTTTCAGTTTGCCCATAACAGGCCGCCCCAGCCTAAATGACGCTTTGTTAACCAAGGCTCTGTTATGGAAAACGTTCGAACATCAAGCACCCACGCCATCTGGCTGATGGTCAGCATCGTCTTGGTGGCGCTGAACCTGCGGCCCTCGATGGCCGCGGTCGGGCCGTTGCTGTCAGCCATTCGCGGCGAGGTCCCCCTGAGCTTCAGCACGGCCTCGCTGCTGACCATGTTGCCGGTCATGGCCATGGGCCTGGCGATGTTCCTGGGCATGCGCATCGCCCTGCGCATCGGTGAGCACCGCACCATTGTCCTGTCGCTGTTGATCATCGGTATCGCCACCGCATCGCGCTTGTACCTGGACAGCTCCGCCGAGCTGATCGTCAGCGCAGTGCTGGCCGGACTCGGCATCGCGCTGATCCAAGCGGTGATGCCGGCGCTGATCAAGTCACGCTACGTCGACAACGTCTCGTTGTTCATGGGCCTGTATGTCACGTCGATCATGGGCGGCGCGGCGCTTGCCGCGTCGTTTTCGCCGTTTGTCCTGGCGCAGACCGGCAGCTGGCGCATCGGCCTGGCGATCTGGGCGCTGTTGGCGTTGGTCGCCCTGGGTTGCTGGTACGCCCAGCGCTCAGCCGTGACCCCGTTACCCGCAGCCCCTGCCCAGCAGCAAGAGTCATTCTTCAGCAATTCCCGGGCTTGGTTGCTGGCGATTTTCTTCGGTCTGGGCACCGCCTCCTACACCTGTGTACTGGCCTGGCTGGCCCCGTACTACGTGGAAAAGGGCTGGAGTGAACAACACGCGGGCCTGCTGCTGGGGTTCCTCACGGCCATGGAAGTGCTGTCCGGCCTCGTCACCCCGGCGATTGCCAACCGCAGCCAGGACAAGCGCGTGGTCCTCGCCGTGTTGCTGGTCCTGATCATGGGCGGCTTCTGCGGCCTGATCCTCAGCCCGGAACGCTTCAGCCTGTTGTGGCCTTGCCTGCTGGGCCTGGGCATCGGCGGCCTGTTCCCGATGAGCCTGATCGTGTCCCTCGACCACTTGGACAACCCGCGACGGGCCGGTGGCCTGACCGCGTTCGTGCAAGGCATCGGCTACCTGATCGCCGGGCTCTCGCCATTGATTGCCGGGATGATCCGCGATCAGTTGGGCAGCTTCGAATGGGCCTGGTGGTCGCTCACCGCCGTCATGGCGCTGATGCTCCTGATGGTCCTGCGCTTCAATCCCAAGCAGTACGCGCGGCATATTGACTAGGCAGCGCTTGCCGCGAGCCCAGCACCCTGCTTGAAGGATAAAAAACCCAGGCTCATGTATAAATGGAGACTTTCGTCAGGACAAAGAGAGACGCAGGGATGACGCCGAGAATAGCTGATGCTGGTCAGTAACCTGCTCAGAAAGCTGGACATGCAGGACCTGATGGTATTTGTGGCGGTGTACGAACAGGGTAGCGTCACCCAGGTCTCCGAGGCCTTATGCGTCAGCCAGTCAACCGTGAGCTACTGCCTGAAGAAACTGCGCACCAGTTTCGAAGACGATCTGTTCATCAATACCCGCTCCGGCATGAGCCCCACTCATAAAGCCACCGCCATGTACGGCCAGATACTGGGGGCTCTCGAGGCTATCAATAAATGCCATTCCGGTTTCCAGACATTCGATCCGAATCAGGAAGAAATCACGTTCAACCTCTGTGCACCGGAATACTTCGAACTGCTGATCCTGCCCAAATTGATCAAACGCTTCATTGGCAAGCGCTTTGCGGTGGTCATCAACACGACGAAATTTAAACGGGATATCCCAGTTGATGCACTGCGAGACGATCGCTTCGATCTTATCGTCTGTTTCGGGCCGAACTTCCATGGCGACGTCAAAGGTCTGCGCTCACAGGTACTGCTCGAAGACGAGTTGGTGTGCGTCCTAGATAAAAATGCCCCAGCGCCGCAAGAAGACTTCAGCCTGCAAGCGTTTACCGCCCGCCAGCACGTATTTCCGACACCGTGGACATCTGACACCAACATGATCGATGGCTGGCTCGCTCGACAGGGTTATAGCCGCAAGATAATCGCAAGAGCCAACAGCTACGTAGCAGCGTTAAACCTGATCGCCGGAACCGACTTTATCCTGACATTGCCCCGGCGCATCCAGGCATTGATTTGCGATCAAGAACGATTCGGCGAACGCCAGCCACCTGCGGGTCTACCGAACTTTACGCTGGACATGATGTGGAGCGAGAAAGCGAGCCAGGACAGCGCAAACATCTGGCTTCGCGAGCAGATCATGAAAGTATGCGCCGAGGAGGGCCTGCTCTGAGGGCCACTTCGGTTGGTGGACTTTTTCGCGGGCAAAAAAAAATCCGGAAATCCTCACTTTCGTGGGCCTTCCAGACTTTTAAAACAGCTAAAAATGGTGGGTCGTGTGGGATTCGAACCTACGACCAATTGGTTAAAAGCCAACTGCTCTACCAACTGAGCTAACGACCCGCTGTGTGGTGGCGCGTATAATACTGATTTCTAAGGACTATTCAACACTTAATTTGAAATAAATCAAAAATAACGGGTTGGATCGCTCACACCCGCCGCGGCGAAGCCTTCCGCACGCAGGCGACAGCTGTCGCATTTGCCGCAAGCGCGGCCCTGATCGTCGGCCTGATAGCAGGAAACGGTGAGCCCGTAGTCCACGCCAAGCTTCACACCCGCCTTGACGATGTCGGCCTTGCTCAGATTCTGCAACGGCGCCTGGATGCGGAAACCCTGCCCTTCCACGCCGGCCTTGGTCGCCAGGTTGGCCATGCGCTCGAACGCTTCGACGAACTCCGGGCGGCAATCCGGGTAGCCGGAATAATCCACGGCATTGACGCCAATGAAAATGTCACGGGCACCCAGCACTTCGGCCCACCCCAA
This sequence comes from Pseudomonas sp. NFACC56-3, assembly GCF_900100025.1. NCBI lineage: Bacteria > Pseudomonadati > Pseudomonadota > Gammaproteobacteria > Pseudomonadales > Pseudomonadaceae > Pseudomonas > Pseudomonas sp. NFACC56-3. The sequence continues at coordinate 63,577 of NZ_FMTK01000006.1, forward strand.
CGCCAGGGACAGGAACACCGTGTTACGCGCAGGCACATAGGTCACCGGAATGCCCTCGCTAGGCGCCTCGGGCACGTCGATGGAACTGTCGGTCAGGGCCGAGCCGCCGATGCCGTTGAGGTTCAGGCCGATCACCTTGTGTTCCACCACGCCCAAATCCCGGGCAACCCGTTCCGCGGCGTGCAACTCAGCGCGGTGGCGCTGGCCATAGTCGAAACTCATGGTATAGCAGCGGTAGCCTTCGGCACGGGCCATGGCCACGACCGTGGCCGAATCCAGTCCCCCGGACAACAGGATGACCGCACGTTTTTCAACCATGTTCGAATGTTCAGTCATCTCAGCGCCCCGGCTCGTCGTTCCAAAGATATTTATGCAGCTGCAGTTGCAGGCGCACCGGCAAGTTATCCGCCACCACCCAATCCGCCAGATCCCGCGCGTTCAAATCGTGATGACTCGGCGACAACAACACTTCGCCGGCCCGCTGGTCGAGTCCGTACTGGATCAACTTGGACACGGCCCAGTCGTAATCCTCCCGCGAACAGATCACGAACTTGACCTGATCGTTGGGCGTCAGCAGTTCGATATTCTCATAGCGGTTGCGGTGCGCTTCCTTGGAGCCTGGGGTTTTCAGGTCCACGACGCGGCTGACGCGCGGGTCGACGGCCGAGATATCCAGGGCGCCGCTGGTTTCCAGCGAAACCTCGTAACCGGCATCACACAACTGCTTGAGCAAGGGGATGGCGTTGGGTTGCGCCAAGGGCTCACCGCCCGTGACACAGACATAACGCGGACGATAACTGGCCACTTGCTCCAGGATATCGTCGAGGGTTCGCACGGTGCCGCCGCTGAAGGCGTAGGCGCTGTCACAGTATTGGCAACGCAACGGACAACCGGTGAGGCGCACGAATACCGTGGGCAGCCCAGCCGTTCGCGTTTCACCCTGCAACGAGTAAAAAACTTCGGTGATTCTCAATGTGTCTTGCATAGTCGCCACGGGCGTAACAGCTAAACAGGCTGTCCGCCTCCGTCAGGCACTTCAAGGAACCCCGCCAACGCGCAGATCCCAAAAAGCGTGTTTCATAAAAAGGGCGTGAATTCTAACGAAAAAACCCGCGACAGGCGCGGGTTTCTTCAAAACAGGTCAAACCGGCTTACATGCGTTGTAGATCACGCTGGGCCAACTGAGCCGCGGATGTACCCGGATATTGGGCCACCACCTGCTGCAGAATGCCTTTCACCTTGTCGGCGTGACCGAGACGGCGCTCCACGTCAGCCAGCTTGTACAGCGAATCCGGCACCTTGGCGTGCTTGGGATACAGTTGCGAAACCTTGGCGAACGCCTGGCCGGCACCTTGCAGGTCGCCCTTGGCCAGGTTCACTTCACCCAGCCAGTATTGGGCATTGCCCGCGTACTGGCTGTTCGGGTATTTGCGCAGGAAAGCGGCAAAGGCCTGGCTGGCCTTGTCGAAATCCTTGGCCTTGATCAGGTCGAAGGCAGCATCGTAGTAGAGCTTTTCCTTCGCCGGATCAGCCGGCTCGCCACCGGCGGCAGGCGCTGCTGGAGCAGCTGCCCCCGCGCCTGCGGCTGCACCGGGGGCATTCAAGTCGCCACCGGCTGGAGAATTCTCAGGAGTCGCGGCAGGTGCAACGCCGGATCCTATGCGCCGATCAAGATCCTGGTATCGCTCCAGGTTTTCCTGCTTCATGCGCGAAATATCATTTTGCAGTTCTTCGATCACACCCTGTTGGCGCGAGATCTGATCCTGCATTTGCTGCAGTTGGTTGAACAGCTGGCCCTGTGCCGAGACAGGGGCCGAAACCCCTCCCCCGGCATAGGCGCCGTTCGTACCGTAACCTGCAGGCGGATAACTGCTCCCGCTATTGTTATAGCCGGCATCGTTATCGACCACAGGAACCGCAGCCCACGCCGCAAGCGGCGCGAGGCTGAGAGCCAGAACAGTTACAGCACGACGGCACGTTCGCATGACGAATTACTTACGCAGTTCGACGCGACGGTTTTGAGCCCAGGACTGCTCGTCGTTGCCGGTGGCAACTGGACGCTCTTCGCCGTAGGAAACCAGTTCCAGCTGAGCTGGGGAAACACCTTGCAGTACCAGGTAGCGCTGAACGGCTTTCGCACGACGCTCGCCCAGTGCCATGTTGTACTCACGAGTACCACGTTCGTCGGTGTTGCCTTCCAGAACAACGCGAGCGCCGTTGGCTTTCAGGTCCTTGGCGTGAACGTCCAGAGCGCGCATGGCTTCTGGCTTCAGGTCCGAGCTGTCGTATTCGAAGTAGAAGGTGGTGATTGCGCGCAGAGCAGCTTCTTCGCTCAGGGAGCCGTCAACGGCACCAGTGTTAGCGCCGTAACCAGCGTTTGGATCAACAGCGCCTTCACCGGCATTGTCGCCGCCTTTGGACGAGCAACCTACAGCCACAGCCATGGCCAGAGCCAGCGCAGCAAATTTACCAAACTTCAGCATTTCCATCGTGAAACTCCTAATGAACCCCAGTGTGTTAAGTAAAACGTATTGCGCCGCGTCAGTTCAGGTAAGGGGACCAGGACGGTTCTCTGACTTCGCCTTGTGCGGTAGGAAGCGGGAGCCTCACGCGTCCATTAATGGACACGAGCATCAAGACTCCCCGGCCCTGCTGGCGGGTGGCGTAGATTACCATGGTGCCGTTGGGCGCAACAGTGGGTGACTCGTCCAGAGTGCTATCAGTGAGGATTTTTACACTTCCGCGCTGCAAATCCTGGGCCGCCACCTTGAAATTGGTGAAACCGTCCTGGCGATGGATCATCACCAGGGTCTTTTCGTCCGCCGACAGTTTAGGGTTGGCATTGTAGTTACCGACGAAAGTCACGCGCTCGGCGCCACCGCCACCGGCGCTGGTCTTGTAGATCTGAGGCTTGCCGCCACGGTCGGAGGTGAAGTAGATGGTCGAGCCATCCTTGCCCCAGAACGGTTCGGTGTTGATGCCCGGGCCGTTGGTGACGCGGGAGATCGAGCGCGAAGCCAGGTTCATCACATAGATGTCCGGGTTACCGTCCTTGGACAGCACGAACGCCAGGCGCGAACCGTCCGGCGACCAGGCTGGCGCGCCGTTCAGGCCTTCGAAGTTGGTGATCTGCTCACGACGACCGGTGTCGATGTGCTGCACGAAAATACGCGGACGCTTCTGCTCGAACGAGACATAGGCGATGCGCTTGCCATCGGGGGCGAAGCGCGGCGACAGGATCGGCTCGCGCGATTGCAGCAAGGTCACCGCACGCGCGCCGTCATAGTCGGAACGCTGCAGGGTGTAGCGGGTGTTGTTCTCGGAGAAACGCTCGGCCGTCACATAGAGCATGCGAGTGGAGAACGCACCCTTGATACCGGTGAGTTTCTCGAACGACTGGTCGGCGATGTAGTGCGCCATGTCGCGCAACTGATCGACGCTGCCCGACACGCTGCCGGTCAGCACCTGCTGCTCGGTGGCGACGTTGAACAGGGCGTACTGCACCTGCAGGCGACCGCCGGCCGGAACGATGCTGCCGACCATGATGTACTGGGCGCCCAGGGCCTTCCAGTCACGGTAGATGACTTCGCTGGCCTGGGTTGGCAGGCTGATCATGTTCTGCTTCGGAATCGGCGCGTAGTAACCCGAGTTGCGCAGGTCGTTGCCGATGATTTCCGCCATGTCGTCCGGCAGGACGTTACCGCCCTGCCAGCCGAACGGTACGACGGCGATCGGGGTGGCCCGGTCGCTGCCGCTGGTGACCAGAATGTTCTTTTCCTCTGCTACCGCTATCCCTGCCAGGCAGCAGATAACGACCAGCATTGATCGAAGAAGGTTTCTCACAAGGCTAGATCCTCAGGTGTGAATGTCATCTTGAATGAACGATAGGGAGCAAAGTCGCTCGGTTTCATTCCTTGCATTTCCGTCAAACGCCCAATGTTCTTGACCGCCGCGACCGCCGAAGCGTCGAACGGACCATCACCACTGGACTTGGCGACGCTGACCGAGGTAACCGTACCGTCGGGCAACATGCCGATTTGCAATACTACCGTCATGCCTTTGCGCGCCGAAGGTGGACGAGCCCAGCCTTCTGCCGCTCGAGCCCGAATCAGATCATCGTAGCTGCCGGCAACTTCATCACCCTGCTCATCGGCCAAGGCCTGCTGGCGCTCCGGCGTGTCGGAAAGCAAATCTGCCAAGGCCTGGGCCTTCTTGTCTTCGGCGGACTTACGCGCTGCGTCCTGGGCCTTTTTCTTGGCGGCGTCGGCGGCGGCTTTCTTCTTCGCGTCTTCGGCGACTTTCTTTTTCGCCTCTTCAGCTTCAGCTTTTTTCTTGGCGTCTTCGGCCGCTTTCTTCTTGGCGTCCTCGACGATCTTTTTCTTCGCTTCTTCAGCGGCCGCTTTCTTGGCTTCTTCTTCAGCGGCTTTCTTGGCTTCTTCTTCGGCTTTCTTCTTGGCTATATCAGCCAATTGTTTCTCTTCTGCCTTTTTGGCCTCGGCGGCTTTCTTCGCATCGTCGGCTTTCTTGGCTTCGTCAGCCTTTTTCGCCTCGTCCGCTTTCTTCGCCTCATCGGCCTTCTTGGCTTCCTCGGCCTTTTGAGCCGCTTCCTCTTTCTTTTGTTCCGCGGCCTTTATCGCTTCCTGCTCGACCTTCTTCTGTTCCATCTGCTCGACTTCAGTCTGGCGCGCGGCGGATTTCTTCGCCTCACCGGCAAGCTTCTGGTTCGTCTGGGTCGTCGCCTGGCTTTTCGACTTGAGCTGGTACAACGTCGCCTGCACGATCGGCTTGGCCGGCGGCAACTCCGGGGTCATGGCAAAACTGACGAACAGCATGCCGAACACCAGCACATGCAGGCCGATGGCCAGGACACTGGGCCAGAAGTAGCTTTCCGAGGCGGACGGCTCTCGCTGTTGCTGCATCAGGGGGCCTCGGTAATCAAGCCAACATTACCGACCCCGGCTTTCTGCAGGCCGCCCATGGCGCCCATCACGGCACCGTAGTCGACGGTCTTGTCGCCGCGAATGAAGACTTGCGTGCGCTTGCCGGCATCGTTGCCGACACGAATGATCTTGGTCACCGCATCAGTCATCTGCGGCAAGGTCATGGCCCGGTCCTGCTGCTTCTCGGTGTCCACTTCACTGCCAAGGTTCCAGTAGTAGGTCTTGTCAGCCTTGATCGAAATGGTCAGTACCTGGGTGTTGTTGTCCTGCGGCAAGGCTTCGCTGGAAACCTTGGGCAGATCGACCTTCACGCCCTGATTGAGCATGGGCGCGGTCACCATGAAGATGACCAGCAGCACCAACATCACATCGATGTAGGGCACCACGTTCATCTCGGCGACCGGCTTGCGCTTTTTTCGGGCTCGAGCGATTAAAGCCATTGGGAAATACCTGCTTATTCTTCGCTGGTGTGCACTTTACGGTGCAGGATCGCCTGGAATTCATCGGCGAAGGTGTAGTAACGGCCAGTCAGCATTTCGCTGCGGGCAGCGAAGCGGTTGTAGGCGATCACGGCCGGAATGGCCGCGAACAGACCGATGGCGGTGGCGATCAGTGCCTCGGCGATGCCCGGGGCCACGGTGGCGAGGGTCGCTTGCTGGGCGGAAGCCAGGCCACGGAAGGAGTTCATGATCCCCCACACGGTACCGAACAGACCGATGTACGGGCTGACCGAACCAACGGTAGCCAGGAACGACAGGCCCTGTTCGAGCTTTTCTTCCTCGCGGGAAATGGCGACGCGCATGGCACGGGCCACACCTTCCATCACCGCCTCAGGGTCGACGCCCGGCTGCTGGCGCAGGCGAGAGAACTCCTTGAAGCCGGCACGGAAGATCTGCTCGACGCCCGAGTCCGGGTCCGGGTTGCTGCCGGCCTGGCGATAGAGCTTGGACAAGTCGATGCCGGACCAGAAGCGCTCTTCGAAGCTCTCCAGGGCACGACGACCGGCGCGCAGCATGTTGCTGCGCTGAAAGATCATGATCCATGAGGTCACCGATGCGGCTACCAGGGTCAGCATTACCAGTTGCACCACGACGCTGGCATTGCTGACCAGGCTCCACATGGAGGAATGGTCGACGACGTTAGCTTCCACGCTTTATCTCCTGCTCTGAGTGTGTACCCGCGCCGCTCACGCCGGCAAAGGCCGCACGTAGAGCTTCGGGAATGGCCCGGGGTTTCAAACTATGGGTGCGCACACAGGCCACCAAAAACTGCCCTTCGCAGAGCAGCACGTTATCCGTAGCCCGCCTGACCTGCTGCTTGAAGCGCAGGCTGACACGGTTCAATTCGATGACATCGGCACTTACCACCAGTTCGTCGTCCAGTCGCGCCGGCGCGTGGTAACGCGCTTCGCTGGAATGCACGACGAATAACAGGTCCTCCCCTGCCAGCGCGGATTGGGCAAAACCCAGTTCCCGCAGCCGTTCGGTTCGAGCCCGTTCCATAAACTTGAGGTAATTGACGTAGTAGACGATGCCGCCGGCATCGGTGTCCTCGTAATAAACGCGACAGCGATGTGCGAACGACTCCAGCCCGTTTTGCGCGCGCATACTCTAGTGCTTACTCCTCAGGTTGCCAATCGGCCAGGCAACTGTTTTTTCATTCTCGAACGCATTGACGCTCCGGGCTTCGTCTGGGACAGCACGAACCGGAAAAAAGTCGGCGTATAGAGCTCGTTCAATCGTCCACGGCATCGAGGAATTCGTCTACCACCGGCATCTCGCCCATTCGTGTCGGGATGTTTAAGCCAAAGTGCAGATAAGCATGGCGGGTCACCACGCGCCCGCGAGGCGTGCGCATGATATAGCCCTGTTGGATCAGGTACGGTTCCAGCACATCTTCAATGGTGTGGCGCTCTTCGCTGATGGCCGCCGCGAGGCTGTCCACGCCCACCGGGCCACCGTCGAACTTCTCGATCATGGTCAACAGCAGGCGCCGGTCCTGGTGGTCGAAACCACGCTCGTCGATGTCCAGCAGGTTCAGCGCCAGGTCGGCAATCGGCTTGGTGATGTGGCCCTTGGCCCGGACTTCGGCAAAATCCCGGACCCGGCGCAACAAGCGGTTGGCGATCCGCGGCGTCCCCCGGGCACGCCGGGCGATCTCATAAGCACCGTCCGGGTCCAGCGGCAAGCCGAGGATGCCCGCCGAGCGGCTGACAATCGTCGCCAGGTCGGCGTTGTTGTAGAACTCCAGGCGCTGGACGATACCGAAACGATCCCGCAGCGGGTTGGTCAGCATGCCGGCGCGGGTGGTGGCGCCCACCAGGGTGAAGGGCGGCAGGTCCAGCTTGATGGAGCGCGCCGCCGGCCCTTCGCCAATCATGATGTCGAGCTGGAAATCTTCCATGGCCGGGTACAGCACTTCCTCGACGATCGGCGACAACCGATGGATTTCGTCGATGAAGAGTACGTCATGGGGCTCAAGGTTGGTCAGCAACGCCGCCAGGTCGCCCGGCCGTTCAAGCACCGGCCCCGACGTGCTCTTGATCGAGACGCCCATTTCCTGGGCAATGATGTTGGCCAGGGTGGTCTTGCCCAGGCCCGGCGGGCCGAAGATCAAGGTGTGGTCCAGCGACTCGCTGCGCCCACGGGCCGCCTGGATGAACAGCTCCATCTGCTCGCGCACGGTCGGTTGGCCGATGTAGTCGGCCAGGCTGACAGGACGAATCGCGCGGTCCTGGATTTCCTCGCGGTCACGGGGTGCGCCCGTGGCGGCGATCAGACGGTCAGCTTCAATCACTTAAATCATTCCCTTCAGGGCACGGCGAATCATGTCTTCGGTGCTCAGGCCTTTTTCCTTGATGGCGGAAATCGCCTTGCTGGCCTCCTGCGGCTTGTAGCCCAGGGAGATCAACGCGGTGACCGCATCGTTTTCGGCGCTGACCACCGGCACCGGCGCGTCCGGCTGGTTCGGCACCAGGGCGAACATCGCCGGCACCGCCTCCCAGGCCTTGAAGCGGTCCTTGAGTTCGACCAGCAGGCGCTCGGCGGTTTTCTTGCCCACCCCCGGCACCTTGGTCAGCGCCGAGGTGTCCTGGGACTGCACGCAGCGCACCAGTTCGTCGACTTCCAGGCTCGACATCAAGGCCAGGGCCAGTTTCGGGCCTACGCCATTGAGACGGATCAACTCGCGGAAGAAATCCCGCTCGCGCTTGCCGACGAAACCATAGAGTAACTGCGCATCCTCGCGCACGACCAAATGGGTGTGCAGGGTCAGCGGCTCGCCGACCGACGGCAAGCGATACAGCGTGGTCATGGGCACTTCCAGCTCATAACCCAGGCCATTTACATCCAGAATCAGGTGCGGCGGCTGTTTTTCAGCCAGGGTGCCGCGCAAGCGTCCAATCACGTTTCAGATCCTTGGGTGTTGGCCAGCCCGCGGGCTGGCGAATAACAGCCCGGGCAGGAAGGCCGACGACACAGGCGCAAGATGCTCGGGCTCACGAAGATTGCGCTGATGCTATCAGAGACGCAGGCGCCCGCCACGACTGCGTGCAGTCCCCAGGCCATGAGGCAACAGGCTGGAACGGGTATGGGCATGGCAAATGGCGATGGCCAGGGCGTCGGAGGCGTCGATTTGCGGCTTGCTGACCAGTTTCAACAGGTGCATCACCATCATTTGCACCTGCTCCTTGTTCGCCGCCCCTGTGCCGACGACCGCCTGCTTGACCTGGGTCGCGGTGTACTCGGCGATCTCCAGGTTTTCCTCGGCACCGGCCACAATGGCCGCGCCCCGGGCCTGCCCCAGCTTCAGGGCCGAATCGGCGTTGCGCGCCATGAAGACCCGTTCGATGCCCATGGTCACCGGGCCGTAGGTCTGGATGACTTCGCGCACGCCGCGATAAACGATCTGCAAGCGCTCATGCAGCTCACCCGCACCGGTACGGATGCAACCGGAGGCGACGTACACGCAGCCGCGCCCGGTATCGCGAACCACACCGTAGCCGGTGATGCGCGAACCAGGGTCGATACCAAGGATTAAAGTCATAACGCCTGCGGTTTGAAGAGGGGGTTACCTGGACATGTGGGAGCGGGCTTGCTCGCGAAGAGGGCGCCACATCCGACATGAATATCGACTGATGCACCGCATTCGCGAGCAAGCCCGCTCCCACCCTGGCAATCATGCATTTGGATAGAACGCATTGCACACAACAATATCAGCCCAGCTGTTCAGCCACCGACTCCGGAATATCGGCGTTGGAATAAACGTTCTGCACGTCATCCAGGTCTTCCAGCATGTCGATCAGCTTGAGCACCTTCTCGGCGCCTTCCAGGTCCAGTTCGGCACCGGTGGTCGGCTGCATGACGATTTCCGCGTCGGCGGGCTTGAAACCGGCCGCCTCCAGGGCATTGCGCACGGCATAGAAGCTGGCGAACGAGGTGAACACGTCGAACGAGCCGTCTTCATGGCTGACCACGTCATCGGCGTCGGCCTCCAGGGCCGCTTCCGTCAGGGCATCTTCATCGAGGCCCGGGGCGAAACTGATTTGCCCCTTGCGCTCGAACAGATAGGCCACCGAGCCATCGGTACCCAGGTTGCCACCGCACTTGCTGAAAGCGTGACGCACGGCGGCAGCGGTACGGTTGCGGTTGTCGGTCATGCATTCGACCATCACCGCCACGCCGCCCGGGCCATAGCCTTCGTAGGTCAGCTCCTCGACGTTGTCGGCCTCGGTCGCACCCGCGCCACGGGCGATGGCCCGGTCGATGATGTCGCGGCTCATGTTGGCACCCAAGGCCTTGTCCAAGGCCAGGCGCAGACGCGGGTTGGAACCCGGATCACCACCACCCTGGCGGGCCGCGACCGTCAGCTCACGGATCCACTTGGTGAAGATCTTGCCTCTCTTGGCATCCTGACGTTCTTTGCGGTGCTTGATGTTCGCCCACTTGGAATGACCTGCCATAACTCGCTCCGTTTCTCTTTGGAACATTGCCCGCCCTGCGCGTGGGCAGTGGCCGGCAATCAGAAATATCGACCCCAATGAAAAGGCGCATCCGAAGATGCGCCCTCTCAGGTGCCAGCCTTACTCAGCCTTTGGCTGTTCACGCAGACGGATGTGCAACTCGCGCAACGCCTTGGCGTCCACCATGCCCGGCGCCTGGGTCATGACATCGGCCGCGCTCTGGGTTTTCGGGAACGCGATCACTTCACGGATCGACTGGGCACCGGTCATCAGCATCACCAGGCGATCCAGGCCGAAGGCCAGGCCACCGTGGGGCGGTGCACCGTACTTCAGCGCGTCCAGCAGGAAGCCGAACTTCTCTTCCTGCTCGGCTTCGTCGATGCCCAGCAGGCGGAACACCGCCTGTTGCATTTCCTTGCGGTGGATACGAATCGAACCGCCACCCAGCTCGGTACCGTTCAGGACCATGTCGTAGGCGCGGGACAGAGCGGTGGCCGGGTTGGCCTCCAACTCTTGCGGCGAGCACTTCGGCGCGGTGAACGGGTGGTGCAGCGCGGAGAAGCTGCCGTCATCGTTTTCTTCGAACATCGGGAAGTCAACGACCCACATCGGTGCCCATTCGCAGGTCAGCAGATTCAGGTCGTGGCCCAGCTTGATACGCAGCGCGCCCAGGGCTTCGCTGACGATCTTGGCCTTGTCGGCACCGAAGAACACGATGTCGCCGTCAACCGCACCCACGCGATCGAGAATCACATTGAGGTTGGCTTCCGGAATGTTTTTCACGATGGGCGATTGCAGACCGTCGACACCGGCGGCGCGCTCGTTGACCTTGATATACGCCAGGCCCTTGGCACCGTAGATACCGACGAACTTGGTGTAATCGTCGATCTGCTTGCGCGGCATGCTGGCGCCGCCTGGAACACGCAGGGCCGCGATACGGCATTTCGGGTCGTTGGCCGGGCCGCTGAACACCTTGAACTCGACGTCCTTGAGCTGATCGGCAACGTCCACCAGTTCCAGCGGGTTACGCAGGTCCGGCTTGTCGGAACCGTAGCGGCGCATGGCCTCTTCGAAGGTCATGTGCGGGAACTCGCCGAACTCCAGACCCAACACTTCCTTGAACAGGTTGCGGATCATGCCTTCGGTCAGGCCCATGATGTCTTTTTCGTCGAGGAAGCTGGTCTCGATGTCGATCTGAGTGAACTCAGGCTGACGGTCGGCACGCAGGTCTTCGTCGCGGAAGCACTTGGCGATCTGGTAGTAGCGATCGAACCCGGCCACCATCAGCAGTTGCTTGAACAACTGTGGTGACTGCGGCAGGGCGAAGAAGCTGCCGGGGTGGGTACGGCTCGGCACCAGGTAGTCGCGGGCGCCTTCCGGCGTGGCGCGGGTCAGGATCGGCGTCTCGACGTCGAGGAAGCCGTTTTCGTCCAGGTAACGACGGATGCTGGTGGTCATGCGCGAACGCAGGCGCAGCTTCTCGGCCATTTCCGGGCGACGCAGGTCGATGAAGCGGTAGCGCAGGCGGGTTTCCTCGCCCACGTCGGAGTATTCGTTGAGCGGGAACGGCGGGGTTTCCGACTCGTTGAGCACTTCCAGCTCGTAGCCCAGCACTTCGATCATGCCCGACGCCATGTTGGCATTGCCGGCGCCGGCCGGGCGCAGGCGCACCTTGCCGGTGATCTTGACGACGTATTCGCTGCGCACGCGGTCGGCGGTGGCGAAGGTTTCAGCGCGGTCCGGATCGAACACCACCTGGGCCAGGCCTTCACGATCACGGATATCGAGGAAAATCACCCCGCCATGGTCACGGCGACGATGGACCCATCCGCAAAGAGTAACTTCCTGACCTTCCAGGCTTTCGTTCAGTTGGCCGCAATAATGGCTGCGCATCATGGTAGTGGTTTCACTTCTCGTAATTCGACATTCGGTTGGAGGCCCTGCCCGTGCAAGAACTCGCGCGTATTCAACTCAATCAGCTTTGTCGCCACCGGCCAGGTTTTTCTTGGCGCCGGTCTTGAAGTCGGTTTCATACCAGCCCGTGCCGCCGAGGCGGAAACCAGGCATGGAGAGCATCTTTTTCAGTTCCGGCGCCTGGCAGGCAGGGCAGTCGACCAGCGGTGCCGCGCTGATCTTTTGAATGGCTTCCATCTGATGACCACAGGAAGCACATTGATAGTCGTACATCGGCATGGGGTTGTCTCGGCGATCAGGTTACACGCGCAAAGGCGGGGCTTTGCGGCAAAGAGCGGGATTATATCCATTAAATGCGGCCTGTGCAGCCGTAAGACCGCACAGTCATTGTCGAGCAGACGCCGTGCAGGAGCTGACGAGTGCAACGAGGCTGCGATCTTGCCCCAGCCCTTTGAGTCCCAAGCGCAAGATCAAAAGATCGCAGCCTCCGGCAGCGCCTACGCCGCACCATGATCCATCCCGGTTTCCTTCAAACTGTGCACCACGCAGACCACGCGCACCAACCCGCTGAAATTGCGCACCCCGCCATGGCGCAGGTGCACTTCCCTGTCCACATGGGACAGCAACGTGCTGATGGAGCAGCGATTGAGCTCGGCCATGTCACCGAGGATATCCCAATAGACCTGTTCCAGCCGCAGACAGGTGGCGAACCCGTTCAGGCGAATGGATCGGGCCAAGGGCCGGGCCAGTTGCATATCGAACCCCCGGATGAACGGGTCGACGCTGATAGGCTGAAAACGCCCCAGCCGCCCTTCCCCGGGTTCCTTTCCTTGAATCATACCGTTGACACTCCTTTGCCATACGAGCCTCTGGGTTGGAACAACCCATCTGTGGCTCTATGGAAGCTCAACGGCATCGCCAGTTCCAGACGACTTTATGACCATGGACGTAGGACAAGCCAACAGCAGGCCGGCGACGAATTACGCCGTCCTACACCCAGCGTGCAGGCGATATCGCCCTTGTGGCGAGGGAGCTTGCTCCCTCGCCACGATACAACGCGCGCCTTATTAGTTTTCCAACAGCGCCCGCAGCATCCACGCGGTCTTTTCGTGAACCTGCATGCGCTGGGTCAGCAGGTCGGCCGTGGGCTCGTCGCTGACCTTGTCCAATAAAGGAAAGATGCCACGGGCCGTACGCGTCACCGCTTCCTGGCCCTCGACCAGTTGCCGGATCATGTCTTCGGCAGCAGGCACGCCTTCCTCTTCCTTGATAGAGGACAGGCGCGCATACACCGAGTAGGCACCCGGGGCCGGGAAGCCAAGGGCGCGGATTCGCTCGGCAATCAGGTCCACCGCCAGGGCCAGCTCGTTGTATTGCTCCTCGAACATCAGGTGCAGGGTCCGAAACATCGGCCCGGTGACGTTCCAGTGAAAATTGTGGGTCTTGAGGTACAGCACGTAGGTATCCGACAGCAGGCGCGAAAGCCCGTCGACGATGGACTTGCGGTCTTCTTCACTGATACCGATATCAATTGCCATGGGGTAGATCTCCTTAGGGTGATGAATTCGACAACGGCCCTACCACTCTAGTGGTTCTGGCCGCCTACGGCCTGCGACAGATTGCCAGCCCTGCAGAACCGACCAGCCAAGGCAGCCGACGGTTCCGACACCCGGGAAATTCAACGCCGCTTGCCAGGCGCGTTCAAGCAGCCGCGGTGCTTTTCTGGCCGACGAACAGCGCGGTACGCGCCCGTAACGGGTTTGAGAAGGCCCGAGCTTTGCTGTTAAATAGGCAGTGTGTCGCTACGCCTAATTTTCCCGGGCGTAACGCATAGGCTGATTCGGGTACGTGTCCAACGCCTCTCATTGTTTCGAAGCGAACCGTGCCCGACCCGCTCTTCCTTGTGATCTGTCTTAACCGTGAGCCAATCAAAATGTTGAAAATCGTCCACTTGCTAATGGGCGCAGCTGCCCTGCTGCTGTCCTTCATCCCTAGCCTGGGTTCCGAAGCCACACCTTACCTGCAACACCCCGATGCACTGTACCTGGCCTTTTTCGGCCTGCTCAACCTGACCCTTGCCCCCGTCATCCCTCACTGGAACAAAGGTCCACGCCACCAACTGCAAAACCTTGTCAGCGCCTTGCTGGTGCTGGCCGTTGCCCTGCAAACCCTGGCCCTGCTGGCGCCCATGCCGGAAATTGGCGGTCAACCGGCCATTCTGTTCAGCCTGGGCGCGGCACTGCTCGCCGTAGCACTGCACCTGGCCGTCAGCTTCTACAAGAAGTCGTCGCCGACCGCCGCTGCGCAGAACTACGACATGTCCAACCGCGATACCGGCACGGTGAAGTGGTTCAACACATCCAAAGGGTTCGGCTTCATTTCCCGCGACTCCGGCGATGACATCTTCGTGCATTTCCGGGCCATTCGTGGCGAAGGCCATCGCGTCCTGGTGGAAGGCCAGCGCGTGGAATTTTCCGTGATGAACCGCGACAAGGGCCTGCAGGCCGAAGACGTGATCGCTGCGCTGCCGCGCCGCTGATCCAAGCGTAAAAAAACCGCGATGCAGCCCTGGCTGCTCGCGGTTTTTTATTGCCTGCCAATCGGCCAGGTCAGTAATGCGGAGGCGGGGCTTCTTCTTCGAAGGATTCGAACTGCCCGGCCATTTCTTCCTGGCGCTTGAGCAGCGCCGCCATTTGCAGCTGCAAACGTTCGACGATTCGTTGCTGCTCCACCAGTACGTCATTCAACGCCTGGATGGTGTCATCCTGAAAGGCCAGGCGGCTTTCCAGGTCGGTTACGCGTTCTTCAAGGTTCATGGTTCAGCCCTCCAGAAACTTGAAATCATCGGCCAGCGCCATGCGCAAGCGTTCGCGAATGGCCGTTACCTGTTCTTCATTATAAGGCTGGGCCGGATGCTTGCCCCAGACCGGCGCCGGCCAGGCGGCATCATCACGCTTGCGCACGATGACATGCATATGCAATTGACTGACGACGTTACCCAAGGTTGCAACGTTGAGTTTATCGGCGTCGAACGAATCCTTGAGGGTTTCGGCCAGTGCGGTGGTTTCTTTCCACAGTTGCAATTGATCGATGTCATCCAACTGAAACAATTCACTGATATTTTCCCGCCGCGGTACGAGGATGAACCACGGGTAATTGGAATCGTTGGACAAGAGCAACCGGCACAGCGGGAAATCACCGATGGGCAATGTGTCTTGTTGCAGTCGTGGGTCTAAGGCAAACACCGCGCGTACTCCTCGCTAATGAATTCTGCCCGGCGCAACGGCCCGCAGGCCTGCATCGGGCACAGACCCGCAGCATACCCGCGAACGCAGGATCGATCACGGCGAACCGCCCCCGGCTCACCCCGACGGCTATTTTTTTCGACCCAACGGCCCGGCCTGGCATGAACAAGTGCAGTCCCACGCACCAACACGGCGCAACGACTAGGTAAAGCCCTGACATCGCCGCCCAAAAGGTCAGGCGATTCCCTAGGCGCTGTAAGATTTTCGTACAAGACACAAATTTTTTGCACCAAAACAGCACAGTGCGTCTACGCTCAGTGCACAAAGCATCCGGGATTTACTCACTGTGAAGGGTGAACCGGTAACGTTTTTGGTTGTCGCGGCATTTTTATCGTCGCCAAACACGGCGGCTGTACGCAGTCAACCCTATTTAAAACAAGGCCTTTGGAGCCCGGTTTCATGAGGTTTCACCGCGACAGACGCCAGAATGTGAAAAAAATGTAAACGAAATCCGGGTTTGTGCATGCTTGTTGCATTCATCCCCACATCGTCCACAGGACCACGCCGGAAGCGAGTACCTGCGGACTACAAAATTAAAGTGGCAAGGCTGCCCCAAGGAGCTTCAAGCGCAGTAATGACGGACTCTTTACACCGATGCAGGAACAGAAAACACAACATTTAAGTTGTGAATCCGATTGCATTGGATCAGCCCAAATACGACATGGATCGAGCCATTGGCGACATGGTCGTAAAGAAGCTGAAAGGTTGAATGGGCAAGTATCGCCAAAGAATGTCGGCGTGATATAAGTTTGCGCCGACACAAAAAGAAAGAGCCGCCCAGATAATAAAACAGGTGGGACGGCAGTACTCTTAAAACCAAAGGAGCAAATCACGATGCGCGTGATGAAGTGGAGCATGATCGCACTGGCCGTTGCTGCAGCAGCCAGTACTCAAATGGCCTCGGCCGCACCTTTCGTAAGTGACCAGGCTGAAGCCAAAGGCTTTGTTGAAGATGCCAGCGCCAAACTGCTGCTGCGCAACTACTACTACAACCGTGACCGCAAAGACGGCGCTACCGATCAGAAAGACTGGACCCAGGGTATCTGGGGTAACTTCAACTCCGGTTACACCCAAGGCACCGTAGGCGTCGGTATCGATGCATTCGGTTACCTGGCGGTCAAACTGGACGGCGGCGATGGCACTGGCGGCACCGGCAACATGAGCCGCGATGCCGATGGCGACGTCAACGACAGCCAAGGCAAAGCCGGTGCAGCGGTCAAATTCCGCGTATCCAAGACCGAGCTGAAAATCGGTGACCAGCAGCCAAGCACTGCTCCAGTGTTCGCGGTTGGCGGCTCCCGTATCCTTCCTCAAACTGCCAGCGGTTTCCAACTGCAGAGCAGCGAAATCAAAGACCTTGACTTGGAAGCCGGTCACTTCTACTCGGCGACCAGCCAGGACAAAAATGCTCGTAACGGCGGCCTGTATGCAACTTATGCCGGTGTCGAAGCCAACAGCATCGACTACGCTGGCGGCAAATATGCCATCAGTGAAAACCTGTCCGCATCGTTGTATGGCGCCCAGTTGGAAGACATCTGGAACCAGTACTACGCGAACCTGAACTACACCATCCCAATGGGTGGCGATCAGTCGCTGAACCTGGACGGTAACATCTACCGCACCACCGACACCGGTAGCGCCAAAGCCGGCGACATCAGCAACACCGCGTACTCCCTGGCGGCTGCCTTCTCGTTCCTGAAAGCGCACACCATCACCGTTGCCTTCCAGAAAATCAACGGCGACACCCCGTTCGATTACATCGGTGTGGGCGGTCACAGTGGCTCCGTTAACCGCGGCGGCGACTCGATCTTCCTCGCCAACTCCATCCAGTACTCCGACTTCAACGCGCCTAACGAGAAATCTGCCCAGATCCGTTACGACATCAAGATGGCTGAGTACGGCGTTCCTGGTCTGAGCTTCATGACCCGTTACGTCAAAGGTTGGGACATCGATGGCACCCACCTGTCTGCCAACAGCCAGTATCGTGATAGTTCGGGCAACCCGCTGTACGGAAGTGACGGCAAGCACAACGAAACCAACTTCGAAGCCAAGTACGTTGTTCAGTCTGGCCCGGCAAAAGATCTTTCCTTCCGTGTTCGTCAAGCCTGGCACTACGCTAACGCTGACGAAGGTGAAGGCGACATCAAAGAGTTCCGCCTGATCGTCGACTACCCGATTTCGGTTCTGTAATTGCCGAAAGTCTGTTTGCGGTAATCAAGAAAAGGCCCATCTTCGGATGGGCCTTTTTTATTGGATCAACTTTATTACGCAAGTCCTGACTTGAAGGTCAGACCATAATCGATCGGGCATTACGCCGAAGTTGATTCCTGAACCACCCGAATCACGCGTTGTGGAAACGGAATATCAATGCCCGCGTCCTTCAAGCGATCCCGCGCTTGTTCATTGAGCATGAACATCACGCTCCAATAATCCGCGGTCTTCACCCAGATGCGCAGCGACACCGTGATGGAACTGTCGCCCAAGGTGGAAATCACCGCTTCAGGCGCCGGATCCGCCAGCACACGCTCATCCTTGGCCAGCTCCAGCAACACTTCCCGGGCCTTTTGCAGGTCAGCCTGGTAATCCACGCCGACATCAAACACGACCTTGCGGGTCGGCTGGCGGTTGGTGTTGGTAATGATGCCGTTGGAGAGATTGCCGTTGGGCACGATGACGGTCTTGTTGTCACCGGTGCGCAACACGGTGTGGAAGATCTGGATGCTGTCGACCGTACCGGCCACACCCTGGGCTTCGATCCAGTCACCGATGCGGAACGGGCGGAACAGCAGGATCAGCACGCCACCGGCGAAGTTCGCCAGGCTGCCTTGCAGGGCCAGGCCAATCGCCAGGCCGGCGGCACCGATGGCGGCGACGAACGAAGTGGTTTCCACACCGATCATCGAAGCGACGCTGACGATCAACAATATCTTCAGAATGATGTTGGCCAGGGTACTGATGAACCCTTGCAGCGCCAAGTCGGCGTTACGCAGGGCCAGCAGCGCACCCAGTTTCTGCGTGACTTTGTTGATCAACCACCAGCCGATGGCCAGGGTAATGACCGCCAGCAGCACCCGGCTGCCGTACTCCATGATCATGGGGATCCAGGTCTGGGAAGCCTTGACCAAGTTGTCCACTTCAGCATTCAAGTCCATCTCTCTCTCCTTATTCCTGTTGCACGCGGCATTGTGGCGAGGGCGCCTGCTCCCGCTGGCTGCGTAGCAGCCCCTTACAGGTGGGCGCTTCGCACCCAAGCGGGAGCAAGCTCCCTCGCCACAGGATCTTCATACAACTGAAGTATCAATCGCGGAAGTTAGTGAATTGCAGGGGCATGCCGAATTCTTTGCCGCGCAATGCCGCAATGGCTTCCTGCAGGTCGTCACGCTTCTTGCCGGTAACCCGCACCTGCTCGCCCTGGATGGCGGCCTGCACCTTGAGCTTGGCGTCCTTGATATGAGCGACGATTTTCTTCGCCAGTTCCTTGTCGATGCCTTCCTTGAGCACGGCTTCCTGCTTCATCAGCTTGCCCGAGGCGTAGGCGTCCTTGACCTCGAGGCACTGCACATCGATCTTGCGCTTGACCAGCGCCAGCTTGAGGATCTCGATCATCGCCTCGAGCTGGAACTCGGCCTCGGCGGTCAGGTTCACGGTCAGGTCTTTTTCCTTGAACTCGAAACTGCCCTTGCCCTTGAGGTCATAACGACGGTCGAGTTCCTTGACGGCGTTTTCAACCGCGTTGGTGACCTCGTGTTTGTCCAGTTCGGATACCACGTCGAATGACGGCATGTAGTGTTCTCCAAATAAAAAGGCGCGCCAGTATCAACGGCGCGCGCTTGGCTTGTGGTTAAAATCGGGCTCATTATAACGGCTCTTTTCCTGCCGACACTGCGAGCCCTCTGATGCCTGCGCCAATCCGAGTAAAAAACTGATGCCCACCACCTGGCATGTCCTCGGGGCCGGCAGTCTCGGCATGTTGTGGGCCACGCGCCTGGCCCGGGCCGGATTACCGGTACGGCTGGTGCTGCGCAACGAAGCGCGCTTGCAGGCCTACCGCGGCGCCGCGGGCCTGACGCTGGTGGAACAAGGCCAGGCGCAGTGCTACCCGGTGCCGGGCGAAACGGCGGACAGCCCGGAGCCGATCAAACGCCTGCTGCTGGCTTGCAAGGCCTACGACGCGCAAGCGGCGGTGACGTCGGTGGCCCATCGCCTGGACGCAGAATCGGAACTGATCCTGTTGCAGAACGGCCTCGGCAGCCAGGACGCAGTGGCCAATTGTGTGCCCCAGGCTCGTTGCATCAGCGCCTCCAGCACCGAAGGCGCGTTCCGCGACGGTGACTGGCGCGTGGTATTCGCCGGCCATGGCTACACCTGGTTGGGCGACACGGCTCACCCGGTGGCGCCGTTCTGGCTGGACGACCTGGCCGCCGCCGGCATTCCCCACGAATGGAGCGCCGACATCCTCACCCGTCTCTGGCGCAAGCTGGCACTCAACTGTGCAATCAATCCACTGACCGTGCTGCATCACTGCAAGAACGGCGGCCTGCTGGAACATCACTGCGAAGTGGCGACCCTGTGCGCGGAACTCACGGATGTGCTCGAACGGTGCGGCCAGCCCGCGGCGGCCGAGGATTTGCAGCCGGAAGTCGAACGGGTGATCCAGGCCACGGCCGCCAATTACTCCTCGATGTACCAGGATGTGGCCAATCGGCGTCGTACCGAAATCAGCTATTTGCTCGGCTACGCCTGCAAGGTCGCCCAACGCCATGAGCTGACCGTGCCGCACCTGGAACAACTGCGCCAGCGACTGATTGTCCACTTGGACAACCTCGGATTGCCCAGCGACTGAGCAGCGGCTACGCTGGCCCTCGTGTTCCTTTCTTAGCGACGAGTCTGATGCCATTGCGCCAGCGCCTTGAAAACCTTCCGGTCGGCCAGAAACTGCTGGCCGCCCTGTTGGTGTTGTTGACCACTGTCCTGCTGGTAGCCAACCTGACCTTTATCAGCGCCGCCTACTACATCTCCCAGGAAAGCATGGCGCCCCAGGCCCTGCAGACCATTGGCCGACTGGTCGCCAACCCGAGCCTGATCTCTGACGCCCTGCAGTCGCCACAAAGTGCCCAGCGCCTGCTCGACGAGCTCAACAGCTACGCACCGCTGCGGGCGGCGGCGTTGTACGACGGCCAGGGCGACCGCCTGGCACAGCTGCAACAGGGCGAAAAGCTCAAGCTGCCGGACCATTTCCGCAACATACAAGCCTGGCAGGCGGGCGAGTTCCGCAGCAACCAGGTCATTACCCTGCCCCGCCCCGGCACCGAACCCGGCCACCTGCTGCTGGTGGCCAGCAGCGAACTGCCCACGGCGTTCTACACCGGCACCCTGACCGCCAGCCTCGGCATCCTGATTTTCAGCGTGTTGCTCTGGCTGGTCATCGCCCAGCAAATCAAACGCCTGATCACCCAGCCGATCCATCAACTCGAAGAACTGTCGCGCCAGGTCACCCGCGAAGAGAACTACTCCCTGCGCGCCGCCCGCGGTAATCACGACGAGATCGGCAGCCTGGCCGAAGCGTTCAACACCATGCTGTCGCGGATCGAAGCCCGGGAGCAGCAACTCAAGCGCGCGCGGGACGACTCCCAGGCCGCCTACGACCAGGCCCAG
This sequence comes from Pseudomonas sp. NFACC56-3, assembly GCF_900100025.1. Taxonomy (NCBI): domain Bacteria; kingdom Pseudomonadati; phylum Pseudomonadota; class Gammaproteobacteria; order Pseudomonadales; family Pseudomonadaceae; genus Pseudomonas; species Pseudomonas sp. NFACC56-3. The sequence continues at coordinate 84,351 of NZ_FMTK01000006.1, forward strand.
GGCCTGGCGGAAGAGACCCGCCATACCAATCGCAAGCTGGAGCTGGAAGTCCAGGTGCGCAGCAAGATCGAGAAAAAACTCACGGGCTTCCAGAACTACCTCAACAGCATCATCGACTCCATGCCGTCGGCCCTGATCGCCCTCGATGAGCAACTCTACGTCACCCAATGGAACCAGGAAGCCAGCGCCCTCTCCGGCACGCGACTGGACGAGGCCCTGAACCAACCGATCTTCCTTGCCTTCGAACCGCTCAAGCCGTACCTGCCCCAGCTCAAGCAGACCGTCGAGCAACATACGGTGGCCAAGATCGAACGCGTCACCTGGACCAAGGACGACGAGGCCCGGCATTACGCCCTGACGTTCTATCCGCTGATGGGCGGCGCCGGGCGGGGCGTGGTGATCCGCATCGACGACATCACCCAGCGCCTGTCGCTGGAGGAAATGATGGTGCAGTCGGAAAAAATGCTCTCGGTCGGCGGCCTCGCGGCGGGCATGGCCCATGAGATCAACAACCCCCTGGGCGCCATCCTGCACAACGTGCAGAACATCCGCCGACGCTTGTCGCCGGAATTGCCGAAGAACCTCGAACAGGCCGAGCAACTGGGCATCGAATTACCAGTGGTCAACCGCTACCTGGAAAGCCGGGAAATCCCACAATTGCTCGACGGCATCCAGCAGGCCGGCGCCCGGGCGGCGAAAATCGTCACCCACATGCTCAGCTTCAGCCGGCGCAGCACGCGGCAGATGGCGCCCTGCGACCTGCCGGCGCTGATCGACCAGGCGGTGGAAATCGCCGGTAATGACTTCGATCTGACGATCGGCTTCGACTTCAAGGGCCAGGCGATCATCCGTCAGTTCGACCCGAACCTGGGCCCGGTGCCCGGCACGGCCAACGAACTGGAACAGGTGCTGCTCAACCTGCTGAAAAACGCCGCCCAAGCCATCCACCAACGCCAGGACGACAGCGAACCCGGGCGCATTATCCTGCGTACGCGGTTGAATCCGCCGTGGGCGGAAATCCAGGTCGAGGACAATGGCATCGGCATGAGCGAGAACGTGCGCAAGCGCACCTTCGAACCCTTCTTCACCACCAAGGAGATCGGCCAGGGCACCGGCCTTGGGCTGTCGGTCTCGTATTTCATCATCACCAACAACCACAAGGGCCAGATGGAAGTGCAGTCGGCGCCAGGCCAAGGCACCTGCTTCACCTTGCGCCTGCCCCTGACGGGCCCTTCGATGGTGGCGCAGGAAAACAAACCACTGGAGCGTTGAGCATGGGCTTTCGCCTGTCGAAGATTTACACCCGCACCGGCGATAAAGGTGAAACCGGGTTGGGCGATGGTCGCCGCGTGGCGAAGGACCACCCACGGGTCGAGGCCATCGGCGAAGTGGACACACTGAACAGCCAGTTGGGCTTGTTGCTGGCCGGGCTCGCCGCCGAAACGGCCCGGTACCCGGCACTCAAGGAAGTCAGCGAAGTGCTGGAGCCTTGTCAGCATCGATTGTTCGACCTGGGCGGTGAGCTGGCGATGCCGGCCTACCAAGCCTTGAACGTGGCGGAAATCGAGCGGCTGGAAGCGGCGATCGATGTGTGGAACGAGGAATTGGGGCCACTGGAAAACTTCATCCTGCCCGGTGGCTCGACGCTGATCGCCCAGGCCCACGTCTGTCGCAGCCTCGCCCGCAGCGCCGAGCGGCGTTGCCAGCAATTGAACGCGGTGGAGCCGCTGACGGGGCCGGGGCTGGCCTATATCAATCGGTTGTCGGACCTGTTGTTCGTGGCGGCGCGGGTCATTGCCCGGCGGCAAGGGGTGGCGGAGGTCCTGTGGGAAGCGGCGGCCAAGCCTGGGGGCTGATCAACGCGATGCATCGCCTGTCAGGCCGCCTTCGCGAGCAAGCCCGCTCCCACATTGGATCTGCGTCAGACACAAAATTTGTGTTCACCACCGATCACCGTGTGGGAGCGGGCTTGCTCGCGAAGGGGCCAGCAGCCACACCCCAGAATCATGCCCCAGGCCAAAAAGCCCGAATCCCCGCCACACCCTGGGCCCCGGCCTCCCAGGCTTTTTGCCGCTCACCGGGGCCGACCCCGCCCAACAGATAGACCGGCCGGTCGAAGCCATCGATCAACCGCGCCGCCTCTGCCCACCCCAACGGCTGTGCATCGGGATGGGTCTGGGTCGGCTGTACCGGCGAAAGCGTGACGAAGTCCACGTCCATTTGCTGCGCCAGGGACAGCTCCTCGGCGTTATGGCAGGAAGCCGCCAACCAACGGTCCTTGCCAAACGGTCGACCGGCCGCGGCATGCTTGCGCAGTTGCGCGGCGGTAATGTGCCAGCCAGCGGAAGGAAAATCCCCCAGCCATTCGAACGGCCCCTTGAGCATCAGTTGGGCCTTGCCGGCACACAACCCCGCCGCATCCACCGCCAGGTCGCGGTATTGCGGATCGTAGCCGTTGGGGGCGCGTAGCTGGACCAACTTGATCCCGCCGGCAATCGCTTTCTGCATGCCGCGCAGCAAGGCCGGCGTCTCAAGGCCTTCCGGGGTGATCAGGTATTCGCCCGGCAAACGGGCCGCCGCGACGATCGGCTGATTGGCCGCCGGGAACTCATGGTTCGTCAGGTCGCGGGCCGTCACCCAGGCCAACGGCTGCCCTTCGGCGCCATGGGGCTCGCCGGTGAACGCCGAGACTTCCCAGACATCCAGCAACACCTGCTTGTCCGGGTAATCGTGACGCACCTTGATCAACGGCCGGGCGGCGTCGACGACAATGCCCAACTCTTCGTGAAGTTCACGGGCCAGGGCGGTTTCGACGGATTCGTCGGCCTCGACCTTGCCGCCTGGAAATTCCCACAGGCCGCCCTGGTGCTGGGTGTCGGCCCGTCGGGCGATCAGGATTTTACCGGCGGCATCGCGGATGACCGCTGCCGCCACATGGACTCGTTTCACCGCGCAGTGTCCTCCAGGCCAACCTGTTGCCACGCCTTGAACGCTGGCCATTGATATAGGGTTTCGACGTAGGCCTCATCGACCTCGGACAGTTTCACCTGATAAGTGCGCAAACGCACGGCAACAGGGGCAAAAAACGCGTCGGCCAGGCTGACGCGGCCAAACAGGTAGGGACCGGCCTCGGTCGCCGCGGCGCGGCATTCGGCCCATAGCGCCAGCATCCGCTCGATTTCCACTTGGACATCAGCCGGCATGGGCGACAACGGTGCATCGCGCAGCAGGTCAAACGGCATGTGGCTGCGGATGGCGAAAAAACCGCTATGCATTTGCGCACAGGCCGAGCGTGCCTGGGCCCGGGCGGCCACATCCTTGGGCCAGAGACCGGCCTGCGGGAACTGTTCGGCCAGGTATTCGGCAATCGCCAGGGAATCAGCGATCACGCCGAATTCGGTCTTGAGCAACGGGACCTTGGCCGTGGCCGAGTACTTGAGCAGCTTTTCGCGGGTGTCGGGCTGGTCGAGCCTGACCAGTTCTTCGGAGTACTTCGCGCCGGTCAGCGCCAGGGCGAGCGCGCCGCGCAGGGACCAGGAAGAAATGCGTTGGTCGCCGATGATCAGGTGCAGGCTCATATCCGGATTCCTTTCTTATGGTCAATTAGAGACATTTGCGATGTCTGTCAGGCTGCCTCCGCGAGCAAGCCCGCTCCCACAGGGGATTTGTGGTGTGAACACTTGCTATGTCACCCCGCAATCCCCTGTGGGAGCGGGCTTGCTCGCGAATGGGGACGACTCGGTTTAAGTCCGATACTCAGCGTTGATCTTGACGTACTCGTGGGACAGGTCGGTGGTCCAGATGGTTTCGCTGCAATCCCCCCGTCCCAACTCGATACGGATAGTGATTTCTTCCTGCTGCATCACCGCCGCGCCCTGGGCTTCAGTGTAAGTGGCAGCACGAGCGCCTTGGCTGGCGATGCAGACGTCACCGAGGAACACGTCGATCTTGCTCACGTCCAGTTCAGGCACGCCGGCCCGGCCGACAGCGGCGAGGATGCGGCCCCAGTTCGGGTCGGAGGCGAACAGTGCGGTCTTGATCAGCGGCGAGTGAGCCACGGTATAGCCCACATCCAGGCATTCCTGGTGATTGCCCCCGCCATTGACCTGCACGGTCACGAACTTGGTCGCGCCTTCGCCGTCACGGACGATGGCCTGGGCCACGTCCATGCACACTTCGAACACCGCCTGCTTCAACGCAGCGAACAGCGGGCCGCTGGCCTCGTTGATCTGCGGCAGGTTGGCCTGGCCGGTGGCGATCAGCATGCAGCAGTCGTTGGTGGAGGTGTCGCCGTCGATGGTGATGCGGTTGAACGACTTGTTGGCCCCGTCGAGCATCAGGTCTTGCAGCACCTGGCGCGAGACCTTGGCGTCGGTGGCGATGTAGCCGAGCATGGTCGCCATGTTCGGCCGGATCATGCCAGCGCCTTTGCTGATACCAGTGACGGTGATGGTCACGCCGTCATGCTCGAACTGACGGCTCGCCCCCTTGGGCAGGGTGTCGGTGGTCATGATGCCGGTGGCGGCGGCGGCCCAGTTGTTTTCCGACAGGTCGTCGAGGGCGGCTTGCAGTGCGCCTTCGATCTTCTCGACCGGCAGCGGTTCGCCGATCACGCCGGTGGAGTACGGCAGCACCTGGCTGGCGTCGACGCCGGTCAATTCCGCCAGCTTGGCGCAGGTGCGCTCGGCGGCGGCCAGGCCAGGCGCGCCGGTGCCGGCGTTGGCGTTACCGGTGTTGGTCAACAGGTAACGCACCGGCCCCTGCACGCGTTGCTTGGCCAGGATGACCGGGGCGGCGCAAAAGGCGTTGAGGGTGAACACACCCGCCACCGTCGAGCCTTCGGCGCAACGCATGACCACGACGTCCTTGCGCCCAGGGCGCTTGATGCCCGCCGAGGCAATACCGAGTTCAAAACCGGCAACCGGGTGCAGCGTGGGCAACGGACCAAGACCAACAGCCATGAATGCGCTCCTAAATTAGATGTCTATCGACGCCATCCTCATTGGGACGGCGAATCAAAATGGCAAAACGCCGCGACGGATAAAATCCGGTCGCGGCGCGGGTGGTTCAGCGTTGAGACGGGTTTATTGGATCTGCCCGTGGCAATGCTTGTATTTCTTGCCCGAACCGCAATAGCACAGTTCGTTACGGCCCAGCTTCTGCTCGTTGCGCACCGGTGCGGTCGCCAGGGCGACATCCACATCGACGCCCTCTTCGGCGACCACTTCCAGGCCAGGGGCTTCGGCGTGCTCGAACTGCATGCGCGCAGCCAGGGCTTCGGCTTCCTGGCGCAGGCGGGCTTCTTCCTCGGCCGGGTCTTCGCGGCGAACCTGTACGTGGGACAGCACGCGGATCGAGTCGCGCTTGATCGAATCGAGCAACTCGGAGAACAGCGTGTAGGACTCGCGCTTGTACTCCTGCTTCGGGTTCTTCTGGGCGTAACCACGCAAATGGATACCGTGGCGCAGGTGGTCCATGGTCGACAGGTGGTCTTTCCACAAATCGTCCAGTACCCGCAGCACAATCTGCTTCTCGAAGGAGCGCAGTGCCTCGGCGCCCGCCTGGTCTTCCTTCTCGTTGTAGGCAGCGATCAGTTCGGCCAGCAGTTTTTCACGCAGGGTTTCTTCGTACAGGTGATCGTCTTCGTCGAGCCATTGCTGGATCGGCAATGCCACGCCGAAATCGCTCTGCAAGGCGGCTTCCAGGCCGGCGACGTCCCACTGTTCCGGCAGCGACTGCGGCGGGATGTGGGCGCTGACGGTGGCGTTGAGCACGTCCTGGCGGAAATCGGCGATGGTTTCGCCAATGTTGTCGGCGGCCAACAAACTGTTACGCATGTGATAGATCACTTTACGCTGTTCGTTGTTGACGTCGTCGAACTCGAGCAGTTGCTTGCGGATATCGAAGTTGCGGCCTTCGACCTTGCGCTGGGCCTTCTCGATGGCGTTGGTCACCATGCGGTGCTCGATCGCCTCGCCGGGCTGCATGCCCAAGGCCTTCATGAAGTTCTTCACCCGGTCAGAGGCGAAGATGCGCATCAGGCTGTCTTCCAGGGACAGGTAGAAACGGCTGGAGCCGGCATCGCCCTGGCGACCGGCACGGCCACGCAGCTGGTTGTCGATACGACGCGATTCGTGACGCTCGGAGGCGATCACCTGCAAACCGCCGGACTCGAGCACCTGCTGGTGACGCTTCTGCCAGTCGGCCTTGATCTGCGCGATCTGCTCGGGGGTCGGGTCTTCCAGGCTGGCGACTTCCACTTCCCAGTTGCCGCCCAGCAGGATGTCGGTACCACGGCCGGCCATGTTGGTGGCGATGGTCAGCGCACCCGGGCGACCGGCCTGGGCGATGATCTCGGCTTCCTTCTCGTGGAACTTGGCGTTGAGGACCTTGTGCTCGATGCCTTCCTTGTTGAGCAAGGCAGACATGTGCTCGGAGGTCTCGATGGTGGCGGTACCCACCAGGATCGGACGGCCCTGGGCCATGCCTTCCTTGATGTCGTTGATGATCGCCGCGTACTTCTCTTCGGCGGTCAGGAACACCAGGTCGTTGTAGTCCTTACGGGCCAGCGGTTTGTTCGGCGGGATCACCACCACTTGCAGGCCGTAGATCTGGTGGAATTCGAACGCCTCGGTGTCGGCGGTACCGGTCATGCCGGACAGCTTGCTGTACAGGCGGAAGTAGTTCTGGAAGGTGGTCGAGGCCAGGGTCTGGCTCTCGGCCTGGATGTTCAGGCCTTCCTTGGCTTCGATGGCCTGGTGCAGGCCTTCGGACAGGCGACGACCCGGCATGGTACGGCCGGTGTGTTCGTCCACCAGCACGACCTGGCCGTCCTGGACGATGTATTCGACGTTGCGATGGAACAGCTTGTGGGCACGCAGGCCGGCATAGACGTGGGTCAGCAGGCCCAGGTTATGGGCCGAGTAGAGGCTCTCGCCTTCGGCCAGCAAGCCGACGCGGGTGAGCATTTCCTCGATGAACTGGTGACCGGCTTCGTTGAGTTCGACCTGGCGGGTCTTCTCGTCGATGGTGTAGTGCCCGGGCTGGGTCACTTCGCCTTCGACTTCCTCGACGTGCAACTTGAGCTGCGGGATCAGTTTGTTGATCTCGATGTACAGCTTGGAGCTGTCCTCGGCCTGACCGGAAATGATCAGCGGGGTACGGGCTTCGTCGATGAGGATGGAGTCGACTTCGTCGATCACGGCAAAGTTGAGTTCACGCTGGAATTTTTCTTCCATGCTGAACGCCATGTTGTCGCGCAGGTAGTCGAACCCGAATTCGTTGTTGGTGCCGTAGGTGATGTCGGCGGCGTAGGCGGCACGCTTCTCTTCCGGCGGCTGGAACGGCGTGACGACGCCGACGGTCAGGCCGAGGAATTCGTAGAGCGGGCGCATCCAGTTGGCGTCGCGGCGGGCCAGGTAGTCGTTGACCGTCACCACGTGCACGCCCTTGCCGGACAGTGCGTTGAGGTACACGCCCAGGGTCGCCACGAGGGTCTTGCCCTCACCGGTACGCATTTCGGCGATCTTGCCTTCGTGCAAGGTCATGCCGCCGATCAACTGAACGTCGAAGTGGCGCATGCCCATGATCCGCTTGCCGGCCTCACGGGCGACCGCAAAGGCTTCGGGCAGGAGCTGGTCAAGGGTTTCCCCCTTGGCGATGCGGTCCTTGAATTCGGCAGTCTTGGCGCGTAACTGATCGTCCGAAAGGGCCACCATTTGCTCTTCGAAGGCATTGACAGTCTGTACCGTCTTGAGCATGCGCTTGATTTCACGCTCGTTCTTGCTTCCAAAAAGTTTCTTTAACAAAGGCGCAAACATATCGGCAGGATCTTCCACACTAAAGGGATGGAGGGCGGCCCCATGAGTCGCCCGTGCAGCCCTCATGGCCGCATGCGAACGAGCATTCTACCCGGAAACGATGGAGAGGAAAGTGGCGTTATTCCACGATGCTGGCACAGCGCTGTGACGGGGCCACCCTAAAATAAGGGCTTTTGCGCGAACTTCAACCCACAAAGCGCAGAAGTTCTCACTGATTGTGTAGCCAAAAGCCGCTGGGCGAGAGGGTCGAGGCGCGTCCGGCGCTTTCTGCTACCATGGCGCCTCTGTCACTTGCGGTATTCATTCATGGCCTTCCGCCCTCTTCCAGCCAAGGCGCCCGCCGTTCTGCTGCGCGAAGCCAAGCCGCTGAAAGCCATCTTCGGCCACGCCAAACGCCTGGGCCACTTGCAGCGCCTGCTGGACAGCCAGTTGCAACCGGCCGCCCGCGAGCATTGCCACGTGGCGTCCTGGCGCGAAGGCAGCCTGCTGTTGATCGTCACCGACGGCCACTGGGCCACGCGTTTGCGCTACCAGCAAAAACGCCTGCTGCGCCAACTCCAGGCGTTCGAAGAATTCGCCAACCTGACGCGGATACTGTTCAAGGTGCAACCGCCCACTGTCCAGGTCGGCGCCAAGGGCCATACGCTGGACCTGTCCACCGACGCCGCGGCGACCATCCAGGCCACCGCCGATGGCATCAGCGATCCTAACCTGCGGGCGGCGTTGGAGCGGTTGGCGGCGCATGCGCGGCCCAAGGATTGAGATTTTCGGCGTCGGCTAGATAGCGATCGCGAGCAAGCTCGCTCCCACAGTGGAACTGCAGCGGCCACCTATTTTGTGTACGACACCAAACCCGTGTGGGAGCGAGCTTGCTCGCGATAGCGGCAGCTCAGCCAGCACACTTTTCGCCTGCCAAACCGCCTTCGCGAGCAAGCTCGCTCCCACAGTGGAACTGCAGCGGCCACCTATTTTGTGTACGACACCAAACCCGTGTGGGAGCGAGCTTGCTCGCGATAGCGGCAGCTCAGCCAGCACACTTTTCGCCTGCCAAACCGCCTTCGCGAGCAAGCTCGCTCCCACAGTGGATCTGCAGCGGCCACCTATTTTGTGTACGACACCAAACCCGTGTGGGAGCGAGCTTGCTCGCGAAGGGGGCAACTCGGTCTCGACTAACGGCGCCGCTTGCTGCCCCCCAGCAACGACCCCATCAACCCGCGCACCAGCTGCCGGCCCAGTTGATTGGCCGCCTGGCGCATCGCCGATTTGAGCGCCTGGCCAGCTGCCGTGCCAAGGAACTCGCCGGCCTGTTCGGTGAAGCTGGGTTCTTCGGCCGTGGACTTGCCCGGCACCGCTTCGGCCTGGGGCTCCAGCCCCTTGCGTCCCATCAGCACTTCGTAGGCCGATTCGCGATCAATGGGCTTGTCGTAGCGCCCTTGCAGCGACGAACTGGCGATCAACCCGGCGCGCTCGGCCTCGCTCAGCGGCCCGATGCGCGATTGCGGGGGGGCCACCAGCACGCGCTGGACCATTTCCGGCGTGCCTTTTTCCTGCAAGGTGCCCACCAGGGCTTCACCGATGCCCAGCTCGGTCAGCACCGCCAGGGCATCGAATTGCGGGTTGGGCCGGAAACCGTCGGCCACCGCCCGCAGGGATTTCTGTTCCTTGGCCGTGAAGGCCCGCAAACCGTGCTGGATGCGCAACCCTAACTGGGCGAGCACATCGTCCGGCAAATCGCCCGGCGACTGGGTCACGAAATACACCCCCACGCCCTTGGATCGGATCAGGCGCACCACTTGCTCCAAGCGCTCCTGCAAAGCCTTGGGCGTACCGGCAAAGAGCAAGTGCGCCTCATCGAAGAACAGCGCCAGCAGCGGCTTGTCCGCATCGCCGCGCTCGGGCAACTGTTCGAACAGCTCGGCCAAAAGCCACAGCAGGAACGTCGCGTAGACCTTTGGCGCTTCGTGGACCAGGCGGCTGGCGTCGAGCAAGTGGATGCGGCCACGGCCGTCGCTGGCCGGTTGCAGGATGTCTTCGAGCTGCAACGCCGGTTCGCCGAACAACGCGTCCGCGCCCTGCTGTTCCAAAGTGGACAGGCGCCGCAGCAGCGCCTGACTGGAGCCGGTGGTCATCAGCGCCGCGTCGTCCCCCAGCAGCTCGGGGTTGTCCTTGAGATGATTGAGCAGCGCCTTCAGGTCCTTGAGGTCCAGCAACAACAGGCCTTCACGGTCGGCCACCTTGAACGCGGCGTAGAGCGCCGACTGCTGGCTGTCCGTGAGTTCCAGCAGGCTGCCGATCAATAACGGGCCCATCTCACTCAGGGTGGTGCGCAGTGGATGCCCGGACTGGCCGTGGATATCCCACAAGGTCACCGGATAAGCCTGGGGCTTGTGGTTGAGCCAGGGCATGCCGGCGATGCGCTCGGCGATCTTGCCCTGGGGGTTGCCGGCAGCACCCAGGCCGCACAGGTCACCCTTGATATCCGCCGCGAACACCGCCACGCCGGCATCGCTGAACATTTCGGCCAGGCGCTGCAAGGTGACGGTCTTGCCGGTCCCGGTGGCACCGGCCACCAGGCCATGACGGTTCGCCAGGCGCATGGCCTGGGCGATGGGCTGGCCGCTGAGGTCGGCACCGATAACGAGTTGCGATGAGTCAGGCATGTGGTCACCCGTGGTGTTTGCGATATGACGCCATTTTGCACGCTTATATAAAAGCATGCCTGGCGCATCAAGGCCCTGGCAGCAGGAATAATAGCTGCGAACCTGGGCTGGCCCTATCGCGAGCAAGCTCGCTCCCACAGAGATTTGGGGCGAGGCACAGATCCCATGTGGGAGCGAGCTTGCTCGCGATGAGGCCCTGTCAAACCCAGCAATACTCCACTGGCGATGCACCCACCCCACAACCCCAACCGAACATCTATTCTTCATAAAGGTCAACACAGGAGAACACAGACCGGAGGGACGTTCATCGTGCATATAGCGGACATAACCATGTTCTACGCCCCCGCCAGTGGAGGCGTGCGCACTTATCTGGATGCCAAGCACCGGCGCCTGGGCGATCGGCCCGGTATTCGCCACAGCCTGTTGATCCCCGGCGCGCATTTGAGCGAGCACGACGGAATCTACAAGGTGCCAGCTCCTGCACTGCCGTTCGGCAAGGGCTATCGCTTCCCCCTTCGCCTGGCGCCCTGGCGCAATGTCCTGCGCGATCTGCAACCGGACCTGATCGAAGTCGGGGATCCGTACCTCACCGCCTGGGCCGCATTGGATGCCCGCCGTCAGCTCGACGTGCCCGTCATCGGCTTCTATCACTCCGACCTGCCGCTGTTGGTGAGCAACCGCATGGGCAACTGGTTCACCCCCAATATCGAAGCCTATGTCAGCAAGTTGTACGGCAATTTCGACCGGGTCCTGGCGCCGAGCCAGGTCATGGCCGACAAACTGACCGGGCTGGGGGTCAAGAACGTCTATGTGCAACCCTTGGGCGTTGACCTGCAAACCTTCACCCCCGCCGCCCGCGACCCGGAACTGCGGGCCGAGCTGGGTATCGCCGAAGACGCGCGCCTGCTGATTTTCGCCGGTCGCGGTTCCAAGGAAAAAAACCTGCCGGTGCTGCTCAAGTGCATGAAACGCCTGGGCGAGCGCTATCACCTGCTGTTGGTGGGCTCATCGATGCCCGCCGTGGTGCCGGACAACGTCACGGTGGTCGACGAATTCTGCCCGGCGCCGCAAGTCGCCCGGCTCATGGCCAGCGCCGATGCCCTGGTGCACGCCGGCGACCAGGAGACCTTCGGCCTGGTGATCCTCGAAGCCATGGCCAGCGGTATTCCCGTGGTGGCGGTAGCGGCCGGGGCTTTCACCGAAATCGTCCACGAGGACTGCGGCCTGCTGTGCACGCCCAACAATCCGCAGGCCATGGCCAATGCCGTGCGGCAACTGTTCAGCGAAGGCTGCCAACGCCGTGGCCTGCTGGCGCGCCGGCATGTGGAGCGTCATTACGCCTGGGACACCGTGGTCAACAGCTTGCTGGGGCACTACTACGCCGTACTCGGCGAACAAATGCCGTTGCTGGCCAATGGTTGAGGCGAGGAGCGTGTCGATGAGTTCTTCGCCCAGCGTGCTATTGGTGTTGCACGACGTGGCACCGCAAACCTGGCCTGACTACCAGCCCTTCGTCGAAGCCGTGGATGCCCTCGGCCAGGTGCCGATGACTTGGCTGGTGGTGCCGGACTTTCACCGTACCAATGCCCTGGAGGCTCACCCCGACTTCCGCCGCCTGCTCGACCGCCGGGTCGAGCGCGGCGACGAGTTGGTGCTGCATGGCTACTACCATTGCGACGACGGCCCTGTCGCCCGCCACCCCAAGGAGTGGTTCATGCGCCGGGTCTATACCCATGAGGGGGAGTTCTACAACCTGTCCGAGGCCGCCGCCCTGGCCCGCCTGCGCGCCGGGATCGCCACCTTTGAGCGCTACCATTGGCCGCTGGAAGGTTTCGTCGCCCCGGCCTGGCTGATGAGCGAAGGCACGCGCCAGGCCTTGCGCCAGTTACCGCTGAGCTACACCAGTGACACCCAACACCTCTATCGCCTGCCCGACTTCAGTGCCATCGACGCGCCGGGCCTGGTCTGGAGTGCCCGCAGTGCCTGGCGCCGTGGCCTGTCGAAGGTCATCAGCGACCAGCGTGAACAGCGCTGGCGCCAGGCTCCGGTGATTCGTCTGGGCCTGCACCCGGTGGACATGCGCCACGGGTTTTCCCGGGACTATTGGCTGCGCATCCTCGAACGCCTGCTCAACGACGGTCGCGTGCCGATGACCAAGGTCGGCTGGCTGGCAACCCAGGGGCTGCGGGCCCGCAGCGCCGCATGAAACGGCTGATCTGGCTGGGCGCCGCCCTGCTCACGGCGCTGTTGGTGCCGCTGCTGGTCGGCGGCGGGGAAATGTGGTCGCGGGTGCAGCGCTTTCCCCTGTCCCTGCTGCTGACCATGCTCGGCATGATCGTGCTGTGCTGGGGCTTGAATTCCGTGCGCCTGCGCCTGTTGCTGGGTGAATACCGTGGGCGCATCGGCGGGTGGAAAAGCATGGGCGTGGTGATGTCCACCGAGTTCGCCATGTGCGCGACGCCCGGAGGCAGTGGCGGCCCACTGACGCTGATGGCCCTGCTGGCGCGCAACGGTGTGCGCCCGGCCCATGGCAGCGCGGTGTTCGCCATGGATCAACTGAGCGACTTGCTGTTCTTCCTCTGCGCCCTGGTGGGCATTCTGTTCTACGCGCTGTTCCAGAACCTCAGCCAGCGCCTGGAATGGATGCTGGCGTTGAGCGCGATTTCGTTGTTTGGCGGGCTGTTCGGCTGCGTGCTGGTGGCCCGTTATCACCGCCGGCTGATTCTGCTGGGCGCTCGCGTGCTGCGGCACCTACGTGTGAAAACCGCCACCCGCCGACGCTGGGGCCGCAAGATCCTGAACTTCCTCGCGGCCTTCACCGACACCTTGAAATTGCCACGACAGACGCTGTTCCAGGTCTTCGGCCTGACCTGCCTGCATTGGGCGCTGCGCTACAGCGTGTTGTACCTGGCATTGAAGGGGCTGGGCGCGGACCTGCAGTGGGCGTGGAGCTTCCTGATCCAGATGCTGTCCTTGAGCGCGGGGCAGTTCAGCCTGCTGCCGGGCGGTGCCGGGGCGGCCGAGCTGACGTCGGCGGCGCTGCTGGCCCCCATGGTGGGCAAGTCCACCGCAGCGGCGGCGATCCTGATCTGGCGGGCGGTGACCTATTATTTTTACCTGGTGGCCGGTGGGCCGGTGTTCTTCCTGATGGTCGGGCGGCCGTTGATCAAGAAGCTGATCAGGCTCAGGCAAGCCTGACCGGTCACGGCGTCTGTTCGGGCGCGTCCTGGGGATGCAATTGCTCCCACAATTGCGCGGCGTCGGGGAACTCGGTGCCATCCTCCGGGCTCAACGCGTCGGGGTCATAGCGGCTGAGGCAGCCCTCGCCCAGAGTGGCTGGCGCCTTGGAGGTGGCTTTGTCCAATGGATCGGTCATGGCGAACCTCATGAAAAAAGGCCTGGCGATCGCTCGTCCAGGCCCTTGGCAGTCTAGTCAGAAGACTACGGTCTTGTTGCCGTGCACCAGCACCCGGTCTTCCAGGTGATAACGCAGGCCCCGGGCCAATACCATCTTCTCGACGTCACGGCCGAAACGCACCATGTCTTCGATGCTGTCGCTGTGACTGACGCGCACCACGTCCTGCTCGATGATCGGGCCGGCATCCAGCTCTTCGGTCACGTAATGACAGGTGGCGCCGATCAGCTTCACACCGCGCATCGACGCCTGGTGGTACGGCTTGGCCCCGACGAACGACGGCAGGAAACTGTGGTGGATGTTGATGACCTTATGGGCGTATTCGCTGCACAAGGCCGGCGGCAGGATCTGCATGTAGCGAGCCAGTACCACCACCTCGGCGTCGTGCTGCTTGACCAGTCGCGAGACCTCGGCGAACGCCGGATGTTTGTCCTGCGGGTCGACCGGCACGTGGTAGTACGGGATGCCATGCCATTCCACCATGCTGCGCAAGTCATCATGGTTGGAAATCACACAGGCGATGTCGCAATCGAGCTCATCGCTGTGCCAGCGGTGCAGCAAGTCAGCCAGGCAATGAGACTCGCGGCTGGCCATCAGCACCACACGTTTTTTCTGCGCGGTGTCGGTGATACGCCAGTCCATCGAGAACTCTTCGGCAATGGGGGCGAACGCTTCACGAAAGGCTTCGATGCCGAAGGGCAGCGAGTCGGCACGAATCTCGTGACGCATGAAAAACCAACCGCTTTGATTGTCCGAGTGATGGCTCGCTTCGGTGATCCAGCCGTTATGGGACGCCAGAAAGTTACTGACTTTAGCAACGATGCCGACGCGGTCCGGGCAAGCAATCACCAGACGAAAAGTGCGCATTAGGGGAACTCCAGAACTTCGCAAAGGCGGCCATTCTAGCCATTGCGCGGCAAAACTGCAGTATCGATGACACGCCGGATCCTGGGCGACAGCCCCAGGCCATGGCCGGCGAGGCCCGGGAAGGCAGATTATATGTGAACAGATGTGAAGACACTGTCGCGGTATTTAACTGCAACAGGCGTTTTTGTGGCGCGGCACTAATTAATTAAATAAAACACCGGTTAAATGTTTACTTGATGAAACTGTCTGATTACTATTGTCGCACTGTCTCCTTGTCACCCGCGTCCTACATAAGGTAGTCCACATGTCCTTGATCAATGAATACCGCGCCACAGAAGAAGCCATCAAAGAACTGCAAGCTCGCCTGAAAAACCTGTCGCAAGACGACAAACTGCAAACCGAGCTTGAATTCGAAGGCAAACTGCGCACGCTGATGGGCGAATACTCCAAGTCGCTGCGCGACATCATTGCCCTGCTGGATCCAGAAGCCAAGTCGAGCAAAGCCCCACGTGGCGCCGTGAAAACTACCGGCACCAAGCGCGCTCGCAAAGTTAAGCAATACAAGAACCCGCACAACGGTGAAGTCATCGAAACCAAAGGTGGCAACCACAAGACGCTGAAAGAGTGGAAAGCCAAGTGGGGCGGTGACGTGGTAGAAGGCTGGGCAACCCTGCTGGGCTAAGCCTCACCGCGGCGCAAGCTTCTTTGCGAACAAAAAACGCCAGTGATTACTGGCGTTTTTTATGCCTGTTATCTGTTCATTTCATTGCGATACAAGGCTTAAACGTTTGCGCAATTGCTGGCTGTAGCCCTGCCATTCCACGAGTACTTCTCGCTGCATCGGCGTAGACAGGGCCAGCCACTCTCCCATCGCCTCGTCAAAACTTTGCAAGGTATTAGGCGCTCCCCATTCCGGGGCGGACAGACGTTGTTGACAGAAAATTCTCCAGCGCTCCTGCTCTTCGGGATTCAAGGTGTCTGGAAAGTTGCGTGCACGATATCGGAACAATAGTTCCGGCAGACGCTCATCATCGAAAGGCCATTGCGCTTGCGCCAATTGCACCGGGTCCGCCATGCGCACTTGTTCACATAAACGCCGATCGCGATCGCCCAAGAAACCCGCGTATAACTGTTGCTCGGGATCCTCGCTGGCGGTGAAGTCCTCGCGGCCATAAATAGCCTGAAGTTTGTCCTGCCAAACTTTCTGTGCGTCAGTTAGCCGCAATGCGCGCTGTCGATAGCCCTCCATGTCCAGCTCCAGCCGCTGCTGGTCCTCGACGCGCAGCACCGACAACGGCGCGACCACCGGGCATTTGTTGATATGGATAAGCTTGAGCGGCACCGGCAACTCACCGTCGAGCAGTTCTTCGCGGCGGGTATACAAACGCTGGCGCAGGCTTTCGGCGTCATGGTCCAACAGGCCCTGGGGGTCCAGATGCAGGTCGCAGACAATCAGGGCGTTGCGGTTTTTCGGGTGCCAGGCCAACGGCAATACCACGCCGATGTAGTTGCGCGCCGCCGAGAAGCGACCGGAAATATGCACCATCGGCTGCAGCAGGCGGATCTGGTCCATCACTTTCTGTTTGCTGCGCAACTGGAACAGCCAGTCGTAGAGCCGCGGCTGCCGCTGACGGACCAGGCGGGCCAGGGCGATGGTGGCGCGCACGTCCGACAACGCATCGTGGGCCTGGCCATGATCGATGCCATTGGCGGCGGTCAGGCGTTCGAGCTTGAGGCTGACGCGACCGTCCTCTTGCGGCCAGACAATGCCTTGCGGGCGTAGCGCATAGGCCGCGCGTACCAGGTCGATCAAGTCCCAGCGGCTGTTGCCGCCCTGCCATTCCCGTGCGTACGGGTCGAAGAAATTCCGATAGAGGCTGTAGCGGGTCATTTCATCGTCGAAACGCAGGGTGTTGTAGCCGGCGCCACAGGTACCGGGCGCGGCCAGTTGCCCGTGGACACGGGTCATGAAGTCGGCTTCGCTCAAGCCTTTTTCGGCCAGGCATGTCGGGGTGATCCCGGTAATCGCACAGGCCGCCGGATGCGGCAGGATGTCATCGCTGGGCCGGCAATACAGATTCACCGGTTCGTCGATTTCATTGAGCTCGAAATCGGTACGGATACCCGCCACCTGCAAGGGCCGGTCGCAACGCGGGTTGATGCCGGTGGTTTCGTAGTCGTACCAGAAGATGGAAGTCACGGGCTGTTCCTGAACTGAAGACTGGCGAAGTCTAGGCGCTCGAACCCGCCTGCGACCAGCAGTGCTGTAACTTTTGAATACCAATGTGCGAGCGGTGTCGGACACTGGATCTGTGAACACTCTAGAATTCTTGTGGGAGCGGGCTTGCTCGCGAAAGCGGTGGGTCAGCGACATCAATGTTGAATGTACCGCCGTCTTCGCGAGCAAGCCCGCTCCCACAAGGATCTGTGAACACTGAGGGGTCGCAGAATGATGCAGGCAGTGTTCACCCTCTCAATCCTGTTGCAAACCATGAAATGACCTGCACAGTTCTATCGTTTGCCCGCACGAAGACTGCTAGCATCGGGGCCGAGATTGAATGTTCGGATCGGCCCATCACAGGTTGCCCATGCTCGAGACACCAGCACTGCAAAGGAACGCGACGCTGCCCGCGCCCCTGGACACGCGTTATCAGGTGGAAACGCCGGAGGGCATCGACCTGCCACTGCGCCCGGCGGGGCTGATGCCGCGTGCAATCGCCTTCACCATCGATTTGGGTATACGCGGCTTGGTCCTGGGTGTTTTTTTCCTGGTCCTGGCGTTTTTCGGCGAGCTGGGGCTCGGCCTGGGGTCCATCCTGCTGTTTGTCGTCAGTTGGTGGTACATGGTGCTGTTCGAAGTACTCAACCAGGGGCGTTCTCCCGGCAAGCAGATCATGGGGCTGCGCGTGGTGCAGGACGATGGCCGGCCCATTGGCTGGTCGGCGTCGTTGATCCGTAACCTGCTGCGCTTCGTCGACATGCTACCCTTTGGCTACACCTTCGGGGCCATCTGCTGCCTGCAGCATCCGGCGTTCAAGCGCCTGGGCGATCTCGCGGCCGGTACGCTGGTGGTCTATCGCGAACAACCGGTCAAGCGCCCCGCATTGCCCATGGCCCCGCCGATACGCGCGCCTTTCACCCTGAACCTGCATGAGCAACGCGCCGTGCTGGGCTTCGCCGAACGCCAGGCCGAACTGTCCCAGGCGCGGGTCAACGAACTGGCCGCGATCCTGGCCGCGCCACTGAACGTCCAGGTGCCGAACGCCACCGCCGAACTCAATGGCATCGCCCGCGGCCTGCTGGGGCCGACATGAAGCAGAGCCTGTTCGAAAGCCGCCACCAAGGAGAATGGGCGCACCTGGCCCAGCAACTCGATCAATTGGAGCGCAGCCGCAACGTGCCCCAGAGCGGTGACTTCCCTGCCGCCTACCGACGGCTTTGCCATCACCTGGCATTGGCCCAGGCCCGGGGCTACAGCAGTTTGCTGGTCGACACCCTGCAACAACTGGCACTGCGCGGTCACCAGCAACTCTACCGGGATCGCAGCCGACCATCGGCCAGCCTTTCGGCCTTTATCCTGGTCGGTTTCCCTCGACTGGTGCGTGAACAATGGCGCTTCGTGCTGGCCGCCAGCCTGATGTTCCTGGGCAGCCTGGTCGGCATCGGGCTGCTGGTCTATCTGTTTCCGGAACTGGTCTACAGCGTGCTGGGCGCCGACGAAATCAGCCAGATCCGCAGCATGTATGACCCGGCCTCCGGGCACCTGGGGCGCTCGGTCGAACGGGCCGCCAGCGAAGACTGGGTCATGTTCGGTTACTACATCATGCACAACATCGGCATTGCCTTTCAGACGTTCGCCAGTGGCTTGATGTTTGGGCTGGGGAGCGCGTTCTTCCTGTTTTTCAATGGCCTGACCATTGGCGCGGTGGCCGGGCACCTGACGCAGATCGGTTCCGGTGCAACGTTCTGGTCGTTCGTGATCGGCCACGGCGCCTTCGAACTCACCGCCATCGCCCTGGCCGGTGCCGCGGGCCTGCAACTGGGCTGGGCGTTGATCGCCCCGGGACGCCTGACCCGTGGCGAGGCCTTGCGGCTCGCGGCGGGTAAAAGCGTGCTGATGATCGGCGGCGTGATGCTGTTCCTGCTCATCGCCGCGTTCATCGAGGCCTACTGGTCTTCCAGCACGGTAACGCCCGCCACCAAATACACCGTGGGCGGCTTGTTGTGGCTGTTGGTCATCAGCTATCTGTCGCTTGCCGGACGGGCCCGCCATGCGCCTGAGTGATGCCACCGTCGTCATTCGCCCACGCACCACCTGGGAAGCCATGGACCTTGGCGTGTTGATGAGCCAGAAGCATCGACGCTTGCTGATGACCAGTTGGGCGATCATCACGCTGCCGGTGTACCTGTTGCTGACCCTGCTGCTATGGGACTCACCGTCCCTGGTGGTGATGCTGTTCTGGTGGTTGAAACCGGCCTTTGACCGTCTGCCGCTGTACATCCTGTCCAAGGCGCTGTTTGGCGAAACCCCCACCTTGAGGCAGGCCCTGCGCCAATGGCCGGCGCTGCTCAAGCCCCAGTTGCTGGCCAGCCTGACCTGGCGCCGACTGAGCCTGAGCCGCAGCTTCCTGCTGCCGGTGGTGCAACTCGAAGGGCTCACCGGTGAGGCACGGGAGCAACGCATACGGGTATTGCTGCAACGCAACCGCGGCGCGGCGCAATGGTTGACCATCATCGGCATGCACCTGGAAACCGCCCTGTGGTTCGGCCTGATGGCCCTGTTCTATCTGTTCGTGCCGCAACAAGTCGAACTGCAATGGGACTGGGAGACCCTGGTGTCAGCAGCCGAGCACGACTGGTTGTGGTTCGAACACCTGGTCAACTTCCTCTACCCACTGCTGCTGATCTTGTGGGAGCCGGTGTACGTCGCCTGCGGCTTCAGCCTCTACCTGAACCGGCGCACGATCCTCGAAGCGTGGGACATCGAACTGGTGTTCCGGCGCCTGCGCCAGCGTCTGAGTGGCGTGGCGCCGGCATTGTTGCTGCTGGCCCTGGTGATGCTGCCGCTGGTGCCCCCGGCGT
This sequence comes from Pseudomonas sp. NFACC56-3, assembly GCF_900100025.1. Classification (NCBI taxonomy): domain Bacteria; kingdom Pseudomonadati; phylum Pseudomonadota; class Gammaproteobacteria; order Pseudomonadales; family Pseudomonadaceae; genus Pseudomonas; species Pseudomonas sp. NFACC56-3. Next base: position 104,195 of record NZ_FMTK01000006.1, read on the forward strand.
GGGCCGACGAAGAGCCCAACGCCCCCGACAGCCCGCGGCTGCTCAACCAGCCCCTGACCAGCGAAGCCTCCCGGGCCGGCATCAAGGCGATTCTCGAGGCCGCGCCGTTCAAGAACCCGGAGACCGTCACCCGTTATCGTTTCGGCGAAGAAACCGCCGAACCCACCGACGAGACCGAGGCAAAACCGAGCTGGCTCAAGGCCCTGTTCAAATGGCTCGGCGGCCAACGCTTCGACATCGCCGCCGCGCTGATCCAGGTCGCGCTGTGGGCCTGCCTGGCAGGTGCGATCGTCTGGCTGGCCTGGCATTACCGGGAACGACTCAAGGCCCTGGTCAATCGGCGACCGACGCAACGCCTGCCCGTGGAACGAACGGCACCGGCGCACATGTTCGGCCTGGATATTCGTGAAGAAAGCCTGCCGACCGACGTCGCCGCCAGCGTCGAACAGCTGTGGGCCACGCAGCCCCGAGAAGCCTTGGGCCTGCTGTACCGGGCACTGCTCAGCCGGTTGCATCATGACTTCAAGATCCCCTTGAAACCGTCCGACACCGAAGGCCAGGTGCTGCAACGCGTCGAACGGCTCGAGCAGGACAACCTGCTGGGCTTCAGCAAAAGCCTGACCCTGCATTGGCAGAACATTGCCTATGGGCATCGTCCGCCGCCGCCCCACCTGCAACAGGAACTGTGTGACGGCTGGCGCGGGTTGTTCGGGCCTGGAGCGTCTCGATGAGCCGGCACGCGGGGTGGCTGGTCGGCGCCGTGCTGGCCGCTGTGGTGTGCGCATTCGGTTTTTACCTCTACACCCAGGCCGTGCCCTATGAAGAGGTCGTCGAGCACGGCCCCTCTCCAGAAGTACAGGCCAACCCTTACCTGGCCGCCGAACGGTTCCTGCGCCAGCGGGGGATCAACGTCGAGCACGCCAACAGCCTGGAGGTGCTGCCCGCCCTGGAGCCACGCCAGCATAGCCTGCTGTTGCTGGGCGAGCGCACCCACATGACGCCACGGGAAGTCGAACAGTTGATGAACTGGACCCGGGCCGGCGGACGCCTGGTCTTTGTGGCCGAAGCCTTGTGGGACAAGAGCACCGGCAGCAGCGGCGACCTGCTGCTCGACCGCGTGCGCCTGCGCCAACTGCTGAGCGAAGACCTCAAGGAGCCCGCGCCCGAACTGATCAAGGACCGTTACCCGGAACTGACCAAGCTCTACCTGGAAGACGAAGAGGCGCCGGCATATGCCAGCTTCGACACCGACTTCCACCTCGAAGACCCGTACAACCTGGCCCAGGCCTGGGCCAACAGCGCGTTGTCGACCCACATGATGCAATTGAACCTCGGCCTCGGCTCGATCACGGTGATCACCGACGCCGAGCTGTGGAAGAACGACGCCATCGACCAGTACGACAACGCCTGGCTGCTCTGGTATTTGAGCGCCGACACGGATGTCACCCTGCTGTTCAACACCGACCACGACACCTTGCTGACCCTGTTGCTGCGCTATTTCCCCCAGGCGCTGGCGGCACTGCTGGCCTTGGTTGCCCTGTGGTTCTGGCATTCGGCGGTGCGCCACGGCCCGCTGCAACCACCGGCCTCCCAGGCCCGGCGCCAGCTGGAAGAACACGTACAAGCCAGCGCCGGCTTCCACCTGCGCCACAACGGCCAGCAGCACCTGTTGCACGCCTTGCAACAAGACGTGCTGCGCCGGGCCCGCCATCTTCACCCAGGCTTCGAACAACTGGCCGTCGCCGAACAATGGCAAGTACTCGCCCGCCTGACCCGGCAACCCACGCGGGCCATCAGCCAGGCCTTGAGCCCACGGCCGAAACAGCGGATGTCGAACGCTGAGTTCTGCCGCCAGGTCGCCCATTTGCAAACCCTCAGGAATGCCTTATGACTGAACAGAACGAACCTACCGACGGCCAGGCCCACGCCGCCCAACAGCGCCAGCGCGCCAGTCAGTTGGCCCAGGCGATCCGCACCGAGCTGCGCAAGGCGGTGGTCGGCCAGGCCAGCGTGATCGACGATGTGCTCACGGCACTGATCGCCGGCGGCCACGTGCTGCTCGAAGGCGTTCCCGGGCTGGGCAAGACGTTGCTGGTGCGCGCCTTGGCTCGCTGCTTCAACGGTGAGTTCGCACGCATCCAGTTCACCCCCGACCTGATGCCCAGCGACGTCACCGGGCACGCGGTGTACGACTTGCAGACCGAGCAGTTCAAACTGCGCAAGGGTCCGGTGTTCACCAACCTGTTGCTGGCCGACGAGATCAACCGCGCACCGGCCAAGACCCAGGCCGCGCTGCTCGAAGCCATGCAGGAACGCCAGGTCACCCTCGAAGGCCGCGCCCTGCCCATCAGCCAGCCGTTCATGGTGCTCGCCACCCAGAACCCCATCGAACAGGAAGGCACCTACCCGCTGCCGGAAGCCGAGCTCGACCGCTTCATGCTCAAGGTGCGCATGGATTACCCGGACGCCGACCAGGAGCTGGACATGGTGCGTCAGGTCAGCCGCTCGACCCGTGCCGACATGCTCGACGTGCAACCGCTGCGCATGGTGCTGCAGGCCAAGGACGTGCAAGCGTTGCAACGCATCGCCAGCGACCTGCCGATGGACGACCAGGTGCTCGACTACGCCGTGCGCCTGGCCCGCACCACCCGCAGTTGGCCGGGCTTGACCCTCGGCGCCGGGCCCCGTGCTTCAATTGCGCTGGTGCGATGCGCCCGGGCCCGGGCGTTGTTGCGCGGCGGCGAGTTCGTGGTGCCGGACGACATCAAGGGCTGCGCCCTGGCCGTACTGCGCCATCGGGTACGGTTGGCGCCGGAACTGGACATCGAAGGGCTGTCGGTGGATCAGGTGCTGGGGCAACTGCTCGATCAAGTGCCGGCGCCGCGGTTGTGATGAGGGCATCTGTGACAAGCACGCTTTTTGTGCCTGGAACGCTGGTTGTGGCGAGGGAGCTTGCTCCCGCTGGGCTGCGAAGCAGCCCCCAGGTTCTATCTGCCACACCGTCAGGGGACGCTGCGCGTCCAGCGGGAGCAAGCTCCCTCGCCACGGGGAATCTCACAGCGGCAAACTCCTTTGCCAAGGCAAATACCCCCTGCGAGGGAATGCACCCATGAAACCCTCGCGCCTGCTCTTGATCTGGCTCGCGCTGCTGCTGGCCCTCGGCATTGTGCTGGGCGCGCTGCGGGCACTCGGCGTGGCGGTGCCGGCGACGCTGCTGTCGATCAACTGGGGGTTGCTGTTGGCCGTACTGGCCCTGGCGTTGCTCGACGCGGTGCGCGTCCGGCGCCTGCCCTCGCCCCGACTGCAACGGCAAATGCCCGGGAGCCTGGCCCTGGGCCGCTGGGGTGACGTGCGGTTGGACATCAGCCATGACTTTGCCCAGCCGCTGCACGTGCAGTTTTTCGATCATGTCCCCGACGGCCTGGACTTCGAAAACCTGCCGCTGTCGGTCGAGCTGCAACCCGGCCAGCACAGCCAGGTCAGCTACCGCCTGCGCCCGCTCAAACGCGGTCACTTCACCTTCGCCCAGTGCGAAACCAACCTGCCAAGCCCGCTGGGCCTGTGGACCGACAAACGCCTGCTGGAGGCCGTCGACCACACCCGTGTCTACCCAGACTTCGCCAGGCTCTACGACGGTCAACTGCTGGCGGTGGACAATTGGCTCAGCCAACTCGGCATCCGCCAGCGTCAACGTCGTGGCCAGGGGCAGGAATTCCATCAACTGCGGGAATTTCGCGAGGGCGACAGCCTGCGCCAGATCGACTGGAAAGCCACCGCCCGCCACCGCACGCCGATTGCCCGGGAATACGAAGACGAGCGCGACCAGCAGATCATCTTCATGCTCGACTGCGGCCGGCGCATGCGCAGCCAGGACGGCGAGCTGGCGCACTTCGACCACGCCCTCAACGCGTGCCTGCTGCTCAGCTACACCGCCCTGCGCCAGGGCGATGCCGTGGGCCTGAGCACCTTTGCCAGCGAACAAAGCCGCTACCTGGCCCCGGTCAAAGGCACCGGCCAGCTCAATGTGCTGCTCAACACCGTGTACGACCTCGACAGCAGCCAACGCCCCGCCGACTACCAGGCCGCCGTCACCGAACTGCTGGCCCGGCAAAAACGCCGGGCCCTGGTGGTGCTGGTGACCAACCTGCGGGATGAAGACGATGCGCAACTGCTCGCCGCCGTGAAACGGCTGGGCCAACAACATCGGGTACTGGTGGCCAGCCTGCGGGAAGAAGCCCTCGACCGCTTGCGCCAGGCACCGGTGCAAACCCTGCCTGAAGCCTTGGCCTATTGCGGGACGGTGGATTATTTGAACGCCCGGGCCGAGCTGCATAAGCAGTTGGCCGCCCATGGCGTGCCCACCCTGGATTCGCGCCCCAGCGAGTTGGGGGCGGACCTGGTCACCCAATACCTGGCCTGGAAAAAGGCCGGGACCGCCTAGGTCCTACAGCGAGCCAGCGAAGCTCCAGCTGACTACAGCGCCTTGCGCAACGGACTACAGATCCGCCAGAATCCGCCGGCTTGTGCACCTTGGCCTTGCCCCGTAACTTGATTCGCGTCGCTGATATCCAGCGATCGGGTTTAGTCGCCCGGCGGTAAAAACGGTGTGCACAAGCGTCATCCAGTCGGGTTCCCCTATCCCCGCACTTGATGGTGGCTGTGCGCAGGGCGCCCTCGGGCGCGCCGGGCTTCGTTTTTCCACCGGTCGACTAACCTGCGTCCAGCCGCCACCCCTCGTTTAGTCGCGAACCGGGTGGCAGCACCAATCATGGAAAAACGAATATGATCAAGCCAACCCCCAATCCACCCCATACCGACCCGCTCTCCCCCCACGAAACCCTCGACCCCGAAAAGCTCGACCAAGCAGCCCAAAGAGCCCTGGACTACTACCTCAAGCCCAACCACGGCCAGCCAGACCAGAAAACCGCCAAACACCTGGACTACTTCATCGTCGCCCCCGACGCCGACCCCGAAGGCATGCTCGCCCACACCTACGAAACCTTCTGCTCGGTGAGCACGCTGATCCTGGATTTATCGGAAGACCTGGAAGGCGCCCCGCGCAACCTGGCCCTGGCGATTCACCAGATGGGCGAGATGGGCGTGTTGTTGCTGGAAAGATTGCTGGATAACGAAACGAGGATTCAGCGCTGAAGGCCGAATGACCTGTAGGAAACAGCAAGCCCTGTGGGAGCGAGCTTGCTCGCGATAGCGGTGGATCAGCTTGCGGCAATATTGAATGTACCGCCGCCCTCGCGAGCAAGCTCGCTCCCACAAAGTCGGTAGCCCGTACTGCTCAAGCCGATTCCGGCAATGGATAAAAACTGAAATATTGCCGCAACGCATTGATCAGTTGCCCGTACTCCGGCGGCGCCCACGTCACGCTGAAGCCGGCGTCGAAATGCATCGGCGTCACGTCTTCCTGGCACCACAGGCACCTGGCTTTCAACTTGACGTTTTGCTGTGGCCCTTCATCAGCGGGGATTTTCAGGTGCAGGTCAAAATCCGCACCGATCATCAGCGGAAGATGGCTGATCAGCATCAGCCCATTTTCAGAAACATTGCCCAAAAAACCGATGGGCCTGTCGTTGATGCCGTTGAACACTTTGAGGAAATACGGCAACTGATGCCGTTCGATCCGACGCTCTTTGTACATGTCTTGTATCGCTTTTTTAGCGGCCACGCACAGGGCCGACCGGTCACTTCGGAACGAGCCCAAGCGAGCCCGCTCTCCCCAATCCCGGTGCCAGACGCTATCAAACGCCTTGAGCCTACTTCTGCCGGTCTCAGGTGCTTCTACAGTAGAGATCTAGCTCTAATTACGACTTGTACAAATATAGCCCAAGGTCGGATGGCAACCAGTCCCATGTATTAATTTTCATAAACACGGTGGGCAGAGGCAGAGTGGCCAGGATTGCGCCTGGCCACGAGAGGGAGAATCAAGAAGCTGGACGGATGGCCGAGGCGCTACGAGTCGGGTAGTGGCCCAGGCTCTGCAGGGTTTCGAGCCGGGCACGGGCGCGGAACGCGTATTCGCTGTTAGGGTATTGGGCGATGATGAACTGGTAGGTCTGCGCCGCATCGACAAACAGCTTCTGCCGTTCCAGGCACTGGCCGCGCAGCATCGAGACTTCCGGCTGCATGTAGCGGCGGGCGCGACTGGCGCGGTCGACCTTGGACAACTCGAGCATGACCTGCTCGCAATTGCCACGATCGTAGGCCTTGTAGGCCAGGTTCATGTGGTGGTTCATCGACCAACGGGTGCAGCCCGTGACGCTCAGGGCCAGGGCAACAAAAAGCACGAATCGCATGGGAGGTTCTCCTGTCTTGAGCCCTGTATCGACCTGGCTGGGAAAATCTTCAGCCTGAAAACGCTTACCATGGCTGGCACACCCCCTGTGGCGAGGGAGCTTGCTCCCGCTGGGGCGCGAGGCGGCCCTGTTCTGGGGCTGCTGCGCAGCCCAGCGGGAGCAAGCTCCCTCGCCACAAGAGCAGCGCCAGGCGTTCATATATGCTGCTCATAAAGGCGCAAAAATTTTCAAGAATGTTCATTTCGAAAAACAAACGAAAAAGTAGTGCATATGAACAATGACTACACCCAAAGAGCATAGTAGCCTTCGCTGGCGCTTGAACTTGAGGAGTCTTGCATGTCCGTCCGTCGCACCAAAATCGTCGCTACCCTTGGCCCGGCCAGTAATTCGCCGGAAGTTCTCGAACAGCTGATTCTGGCTGGCCTGGACGTTGCCCGTCTGAATTTCTCCCACGGCACTCCCGAAGAACACAAGGCGCGTGCCAAGCTGGTGCGCGACCTCGCCGCCAAGCACGGCCGCTTCGTTGCCCTGCTGGGTGACCTGCAAGGTCCGAAGATCCGTATCGCCAAATTCGCCAACAAGCGCATCGAGCTGAAGATCGGTGACAAATTCACCTTCTCCACCAGCCATCCACTGACCGAAGGCAACCAGCAGGTGGTGGGCATCGACTACCCGGACCTGGTCAAGGACTGCGGCGTGGGCGACGAACTGCTGCTCGACGACGGTCGCGTGGTGATGCGCGTCGAAACCGCCTCCGCCACCGAACTGAACTGCGTCGTGACCATCGGCGGCCCGCTGTCGGACCACAAAGGCATCAACCGTCGCGGCGGTGGCCTGACGGCGCCGGCCCTGACCGAAAAAGACAAGGCCGACATCAAGCTGGCCGCGGAAATGGAAGTCGACTACCTGGCCGTGTCCTTCCCCCGTGACGCCGCCGATATGGAATACGCCCGTCAACTGCGCGACGAAGCCGGCGGTACTGCCTGGCTGGTGGCCAAGATCGAACGCGCCGAAGCCGTGGCCGATGACGAAACCCTCGATGGCCTGATCAAGGCGTCCGACGCCGTGATGGTGGCCCGTGGCGACCTCGGTGTGGAAATCGGCGACGCCGAGCTGGTGGGCATCCAGAAGAAAATCATTCTGCACGCACGCCGCCACAACAAGGCCGTGATCGTCGCGACCCAGATGATGGAGTCGATGATCCAGAACCCGATGCCGACCCGCGCCGAAGTGTCCGACGTAGCCAACGCTGTGCTCGACTACACCGACGCCGTGATGCTCTCGGCCGAAAGCGCCGCCGGCCTCTACCCGCTCGAAGCGGTGCAAGCCATGGCGCGTATTTGCATCGGCGCTGAAAAGCACCCGACCAGCAAGACCTCCAGCCACCGCATTGGCAAGACCTTCGAGCGCTGCGACGAAAGCATCGCCCTGGCGACGATGTACACCGCCAACCACTTCCCGGGCGTGAAGGCGATCATCGCCCTGACCGAAAGTGGCTACACGCCGCTGATCATGTCGCGCATCCGCTCCTCGGTGCCGATCTACGCGTTCTCCCCGCACCGCGAGACCCAGGCCCGCGCCGCCATGTTCCGTGGCGTCTACACCGTGCCGTTCGACCCGGCCGCCCTGCAACCGGGCGAAGTCAGCCAGGCGGCGGTGGATGAGCTGGTCAAGCGCGGCGTCGTGCAGACCGGTGACTGGGTCATCCTGACCAAGGGCGACAGCTACCACACCATCGGCGGCACCAACGGGATGAAAATCCTGCATGTTGGCGACCCGATGGTCTGAGTGACCGAGCGCTGAAAAACAAAAGCCCCGCCATGTGAATGGTGGGGCTTTTTGGTTTTTGCCTTGAAGCCTGTGCTGTCTGGTCTGCCGCCATCGCGAGCAAGCTCGCTCCCACAGTAGGTCTGCGGTGTCCATGAACCCCTGTGGGAGCGAGCTTGCTCGCGATGGGGCCAAGCCAGGCCCTACAGAACTTATTGCCTGTTGATAAACCCCATCAACGCCGCCACCGCCTCGGGCGAGCGCAGGCGTTGGGTGAACAACTTGCCCTCTTCTTCAATCACCTTGCGCAACAGTTCCCGGTCCGGCGCCCTCATCAGTTGCTTGCTGATGCGCACCGCGTCAGGTGGCAGCGATTCGAAGCGCAGCGCCATCTCCCGCGCCTTGGCCAGTGCCGCTTCACCGCTGTCCAGCGCCTCGGTGGCAATGCCCCACGCCACCGCTTGTTCGCCACTGAAGCCCTCACCCAACAGCAACAATTGCGCAGCTCTGGCCTGACCCAGCAGCCGCGGCAGGATCAGGCTGGAACCGAATTCCGGGCACAGCCCCAGGTTGACGAACGGCATGCGCAGCCGCGCGTCTCGGCTGACGTAGACCAGGTCGCAATGCAACAGCAACGTAGTACCAATGCCCACCGCCGGCCCGGCCACGGCGGCGATCACCGGTTTGCGGCAATCGAGCAGGCTGAGCATGAACTGGAATACCGGGTTATCGAGATCGTTCGGCGGCTGTTCGAGGAAGTCGACGATGTCGTTGCCGGCAGTGAAACAGTCGCTGGAACCGCTGAGCAGCACCGCGCGAATCTGCGGATCGCTGTCCGCCATCGCCAGGGCTTGGGCCAATTGACGGTACATGGCCCGGGTCAGGGCGTTCTTCTTGTCCGGGCGGTTCAAGCGCACGGTCAGCAGCCCGCGTTGACGGTCGAGCAACAGGGTTTCGGTCATGATCGGTCTCGCGTCTGGAAATCAGCGCTCAACCACGGGGCAGGAAGACGTCGGCCAGCAGTTGATTGCGCGGCAAGCCAGCCAGGTACAAACGCTTGGCAAAGGCCTCGACCCGGTCGGGATGGCCGCAGAGTAAGGCCTGGGTTTGCCGGGAAACAAGCCGCAGTTGCGCCAAGGCGGACGACGCCTCGGCCGCGGTCAGCAGCTCCACCGAGAGGTTTTCATGCTTGGCCGCCAGCGCCGCCAGGGGTTTGGCCAGATAATGCCCGGCCGTATCATGGGCCACATGAATAAGGCGAATCGCGCCTTGGTGATGCTGGCGCAAGGCTTCGCGCAGGAGACCGAACAACGGCGCCAAACCCGTGCCAGCGGCGAGCAACCACAGCGGCCTGTCGTGCCAGTCGGCGTCGTAGTGCAAGGCACCGCCACGCAGTTCGCCCAGGCGGATCGGGTCGCCGGCCTTCATCTGCCGGGCCGCGTCGATGAACAGCCCGGGCTCGCGACAATCGAGGTGGAACTCCAGGAAACGGTCTTCTTCGGGCAGGCTCGCCAGGGAATACGGCCGGGCCACCTCGCCGGTCCACAGCACCAGATGCTGCCCGGCCCGATACCGCAGCGGCCGCTCGGGGGTGAGGCGCAGACGCAGCACCTCACCGCCCAGCCAATCCACCGCCATCACCTGGGCGGCCTGGCCGTCACGTTGCGGGTCGAAGGTGTGGATCCGCACATCCTCGACCACCTGGCATTGGCAGGCCAGCCGCCAACCCTGGTCGCGCTGCGTCGGGCTCAAGGCGTCGGGGCGGCTGTCGCGCACATCGCCCCCCACGCACTGCACCAGGCAGGCGTGGCAGCTCCCGGCGCGGCAACTGTAGGGCACCGCCACGCCAGCGCCGTTCAAGGTGTCCAGCAGGTTACTGCCCGCCGCCACCGTCCATTGCCGGCCGGCGACTGTCAGTTCAGGCATCGACGTTCTCCCAAGCGGCGGCGCAACGATTGCGGCCGTCTCGCTTGGCACGGTACAGGGCCTGGTCGGCACGCTGCAACGCGTTGTCCAGGTCATCGCCCATGTCCAGCATGGTCATGCCCGCCGAGAGACTGAGGGCGCCGACCTGCAGGCCGATCAGCTCGACTTCGGTGAACGCCAGCCGCAGCCGCTCGCAACAGGCCGTCAGGCGATGGGGGTCGCAAGCGGGCAGCAGCATGACGAATTCCTCGCCGCCGTAACGGGCCAGTACGTCGCCCTCGCGCAGGCACGCCGTGGCGACCGCGGCAAACGCCTGCAGCACCTGGTCGCCCGCGGCATGGCCATGCAGGTCGTTGATGCGCTTGAAATGGTCGAGGTCGATCAGGGCCAGGCCATGGGCGACGCCAGGCCTGAGGGTGTTGAGTTCGCGGGAGGCCAGGCGCAGGAAGTGCCGGCGATTGAACAGCCCGGTCAGTTCATCGGTGGCCACCAGGTCTTCGAGCTGGCGCATCATCCCGCGCAAGGTGTCCTGGTGCGCCTGCAAGGCAAACCGCCGCTGGCGCATGCGCTGGCGTGAGGTCTGGACGTAGCGGGCGTAAAACACCAGCCACACCAGCACGAGAAACAGCACGGCCACCTGCAACCCGGCCAGGGTGGGATCGGGAAGCCTGAAGAAGTAACCGTCCCAGAGGGTAATCGCGGTGAAGCTGATGAACACCAGCGACGCGCAGCGCACAAAGGCCCGGCGCGACAGATGGAACAACCCGAACAGCAGGATCAGCACATAAAACACCAGGAACACGCCCCGGGCCTGGTCCAGGTGCGCCATCATCCAGGTCTGCCAGCCCAGGCCGATCAACACCTGCACTTCGGTGAGGCTGGGATCGGCGAAGCGCAGGTTGCGGTCGGTGATAAACAGCGCGAACAGCCCGGCCTGGCACAGCACCACCAACACGCTGCCGATGATGACACCGCGCAACGAGTCCAGGTAATGCCCACTGAAAAATGCCAGCCACAACAAAACCAGTGCCAGCGCGTACGTCGCGGCCGCCAAAGCGAAGCGTTTCAGCAAAAGACGTTGAATGGCGTTATGGGTCAATCGTTGACTCACCATGGGAAAGGAAACTGACAGGAGGCGTCCTACGCTACAGGCCAGACGCCACTTTAGTGGCGTGTAGGGCAAATGACCATTCAATTCTGGAGCAGAAAAATGGCGTCAAAGCAATGGCCCAATTGACGCAGTGGCTGGCGCACCTGATGCCCCTGTGGCGAGGGAGCTTGCTCCCGCTGGGGCGCGAAGCGGCCCCAAGATTTTGCGGCTGCTGCGCAACCGAGCGGGAGCAAGCTCCCTCGCCACAGGTTTCACTTTCCACCTCATCAATCCGTCGTGATCGGGAGCAAGCTCGCTCCCACAGGGTGCCGGCCTGCGATATACTGCCGCGCCTTTTTAGCGTCGCGCCAGCATGCCCGGCGTGCCTTAAAGAGGTGTCGTCCGTCGACCGATGCACCCAAACGGGCGGCACCTTATTGAATGTTCCCGTCTTTAGAGAGGAGCGCGACTCATGACCGTGATCAAGCAAGATGACCTGATACAGAGCGTTGCCGACGCCCTGCAGTTCATTTCCTACTACCATCCCGTGGATTTCATCCAGGCGATGCACGAGGCCTACCTGCGCGAAGAATCGCCAGCGGCCCGTGACTCCATGGCGCAGATCCTGATCAACTCGCGCATGTGCGCCACCGGCCATCGGCCGATCTGCCAGGACACCGGCATCGTGACCGTGTTCGTGCGCGTGGGCATGGACGTGCGTTGGGATGGCGCGACCATGAGCCTGGACGACATGATCAACGAGGGCGTGCGTCGCGCCTACAACCTGCCGGAAAATGTCCTGCGCGCTTCCATCCTGGCCGACCCGGCCGGCGCGCGTAAAAACACCAAGGACAACACCCCGGCGGTCATCCACTACTCCATCGTCCCGGGCAACACCGTGGAAGTGGACGTGGCGGCCAAGGGCGGCGGCTCCGAGAACAAGTCGAAGATGGCCATGCTCAACCCGTCCGACTCCATCGTCGACTGGGTGCTGAAAACCGTTCCGACCATGGGCGCCGGCTGGTGCCCACCGGGCATGCTCGGCATCGGCATCGGCGGCACCGCCGAGAAAGCCGCGGTCATGGCCAAGGAAGTCTTGATGGAGTCCATCGACATCCACGAGCTCAAGGCCCGCGGCCCGCAGAACCGTATCGAAGAGATGCGCCTGGAGCTGTTCGAGAAGGTCAACCAACTGGGCATCGGTGCCCAGGGCCTGGGTGGCCTGACCACCGTGCTCGACGTGAAGATCATGGACTACCCGACCCACGCCGCCTCCCTGCCGGTGTGCATGATCCCCAACTGCGCCGCCACCCGTCACGCCCATTTCGTGCTGGACGGCACGGGCCCGGCGTCGCTGGAAGCGCCACCGTTGGACGCCTACCCGGAAATCGTCTGGGAAGCCGGCCCGTCGGCTCGTCGCGTCAACCTCGATACCCTGACGCCAGAAGACGTGCAAAGCTGGAAGCCGGGCGAAACCGTGCTGCTCAACGGCAAAATGCTCACCGGTCGCGATGCGGCGCACAAGCGCATGGTCGAGATGCTGAACAAGGGTGAGACCTTGCCAGTGGACCTCAAGGGCCGCTTCATCTATTACGTCGGCCCGGTCGACCCGGTCGGCGATGAAGTCGTCGGCCCAGCCGGCCCGACCACCGCCACGCGGATGGACAAGTTCACCCGCCAGATCCTCGAGCAGACAGGCTTGTTGGGCATGATCGGCAAATCCGAGCGCGGCCCGACCGCTATCGAAGCGATCAAGGACAACAAGGCCGTCTACCTGATGGCCGTCGGCGGTGCTGCTTACCTGGTGGCCCAGGCGATCCGCAAGTCCAAGGTCCTGGCGTTCGCCGAACTGGGCATGGAAGCGATCTACGAGTTCGAAGTCAAGGACATGCCGGTGACCGTTGCGGTCGATAGCCAAGGCGAGTCGGTGCACATCACCGGTCCTGCCATCTGGCAGAAGAAGATCAGCGACAGCCTGGCGGTCGAAGTGCAGTAATACTTCAGTGCCATGAACAAGGCCGGTGAGCGACAAGCCCACCGGCCTTTTTTTGTGTCCATGTCAGTGATGCTCACTACAGGTACCTGTGGTAATCCTGTGGGAGCCGAGCTTGCTCGCGATAGCGGCCTGTCAGTCAATATCATCTCTGGATGACCCACTGCCATCGCGAGCAGGCTCGCTCCCACTGTGGCTATCATTGGATACAAATCTTGTGCACGGCACCTATCTACTGTGGGAGCCGAGCTTGCTCGCGATAGCGACCTGTCAGTCAATATCATCTCTGGATGACCCACTGCCATCGCGAGCAGGCTCAGCTCCCACAGAGCAACCGCCATGCTATCGTGCCCGCCCGACTTTCCACTGGTTTACGCCAGCATGCTGCCGACCACCCGTACCTTGCGCCTGTCGTTGTACACCCTGCTGATCCTCGCCGGCGCGGCGGTTGCCGCTACCCTCGCCGTGCGCCACGCCGAACGCGAGGCCTTGAAGGAAGATGCCAGCCGTGCCAGCCAGCAGTTGACGCTGTACGCCAATTCGTTGCACACCCTGATCGAACGCTACCGCGCCCTGCCCGCTGTGCTGGCGCTGGATCCGGAGTTGCGCTCGGCCCTCAAGGGGCCGGTCAGCGCGGCGCAGCAGGATGCGTTGAGTCGCAAGCTCGAACAGATCAATGGCGCCGCCCAGTCATCCACACTGGAACTGCTCGACCACAGCGGCCTGGCCGTCGCGGCCAGTAACTGGCGCCTGCCCAGCAGCTATGTCGGGCACAACTATGGCTTTCGCCCCTACTTCATCCAGACCCGCACCCAGGGCACCGGGCGGTTTTATGCGGTGGGCGTGACCAGCGGCATCCCGGGGTACTTCCTCTCCAGCGCCGTGACCGGCGACAACGGCGAGTTCCTTGGCGCGATGGTGGTGAAGCTGGAGTTTCCGGAGCTGGAGCGCGAATGGCGCCAGGGCAGCGACACCCTGCTGGTCAGCGATGCCCGGGGCATCATCTTCATCGCCAATCGCCCGGGCTGGCGTTATCGCCACTTGCAACCGCTGACCGACAGCGACCGCGCCGAACTCAAGGCCACCCGCCAATACGACAAACAACCGTTGCAAGCCCTGGCCCATGAACCGCTGCGCCGCTTCGACGACAACAGCCACCTGGCCCGGGTCGAGGCCCCCGATGGCTCGGCGGATTACCTGTGGGAATCCTTGCCGTTGACCGCCGAAGGCTGGACCCTGCACTTGCTGCGCCGTCCGCAGATCGCCTTCGAGGACCTGCGCAACGCCGGGCTCGCCGCCGCCGGGTTGTGGCTGGCGCTGGTGTTCCTGTTGCTGTTTCTCAACCAGCGCTGGCGCCTGGCAAAGTTGCGCCAGCGCAGCCGCGAAGAGCTGGAACGGCTGGTGGAGGAGCGTACCCGAGACCTGCGCACAGCCCAGGACGGGCTGGTGCAATCGGCCAAGCTGGCGGCGCTGGGGCAGATGTCGGCGGCCCTGGCCCATGAAATCAACCAACCCTTGACCGCCCAGCGCATGCAATTGGCAACCCTGCGCTTGCTGCTGGATCACGGTCGGGTCGATGACGCCTACAAGGCCCTCAAGCCGGTGGACGACATGCTGACCCGCATGGCCGCCCTCACCGGCCACTTGAAGACGTTCGCCCGCAAAAGCCCCAGCGGCCTGCGCGAACGCCTGGACCTGGCGGCGGTGGTGGACCAGGCGCTGCAACTGCTGGACACGCGCCTGCGGGACGAGCAGGTCAGCACCGTGCTGCACCTGACCCGCCCGGCGTGGGTGCGCGGCGATGCGATCCGCCTCGAGCAAGTGTTGATCAACCTGCTGCGCAACGCGCTCGACGCCATGGCCGGCCAACCTCTCAAGCGCCTGGAAGTGCGCCTGGAGACCGATGATCAATTGTGGCGCCTGACCGTCAGCGACAGCGGCACCGGCATCGCCGAGGAACACCTGGCCCAGGTGTTCGATCCGTTTTTCACCACCAAGCCCGTGGGCGATGGCCTGGGCCTGGGGCTGGCGGTTTCGTTTGCAATCATCCATGAGTCCGGCGGGCGCCTGAGCGCGGACAACCACGAGAACGGCGCGGTATTCTGCATGACCTTGCCCATCGATCAGGAGGCACAACTGCATGCTTGATTCAGTCATGGTCGTGGATGACGAAGGCAGCATCCGCAGTGCCGTCGAGCAATGGTTGAGCCTGTCGGGGTTCCAGGTGCAGCTGTTCAGTCGAGCCGAGGAATGCCTGGCCCGGTTGCCGGAGCATTTTCCCGGGGTGATCCTCAGCGACGTGCGCATGCCCGGCCTCAACGGCCTGGAGCTACTGGCCGAAGTACGCCGCCGCGATCCGGACCTGCCGGTAATTCTGTTGACCGGCCACGGTGACGTGCCCATGGCCGTCGAGGCCATGCGCGACGGTGCCTACGACTTCCTGGAAAAACCCTTCAGCCCCGAAGCTCTGCTCGGCAGCCTGCGCCGGGCCCTGGACAAGCGCACCCTGGTTCTGGAAAACCGCCGCCTGCATGAGCAGGCCGACGCCCGCGCCCGCCTCGATGGCACGCTGCTAGGGGTTTCCCGTGCGCTGCACACTCTGCGGCGCCAAGTGCTGGACCTGGCGGCACTGCCGGTCAATGTATTGATCCGCGGCGAAACCGGCAGCGGCAAGGAATTGGTCGCCCGCTGCCTGCACGATTTCGGCCCGAGGGCGAACAAACCCTTCGTCGCGTTGAACTGCGCGGCCATCCCCGAACCGCTGTTCGAGGCGGAGCTGTTCGGCCATGAAAGCGGTGCCTTCACCGGCGCCCAGGGCAAGCGCATCGGCAAGCTCGAATACGCCGACGGCGGCACGCTGTTTCTCGATGAAATCGAAAGCATGCCCCTGGCCCAGCAGGTCAAGTTGCTGCGGGTGTTGCAGGAACAGAAGCTCGAACGCCTGGGCTCCAACCAGAGCATCGCCGTGGACCTGCGCATCATCGCCGCCACCAAGCCCGACCTGTTGGACGAAGCCCGGGCCGGGCGTTTTCGCGAAGACCTGGCCTATCGCTTGAACATCGCCGAGCTGCGCCTGCCGCCGCTGCGAGAACGGCGCGAGGACATTCCCCTGCTGTTCGAACACTTCACCCACAACGCCGCCGAACGCCTGGGCCGCCCCGCCGCGCCCCTGAGCGGCCCGCAGTTGGGCCATCTGCTCAGCCACAATTGGCCG
This sequence comes from Pseudomonas sp. NFACC56-3, assembly GCF_900100025.1. Classification (NCBI taxonomy): domain Bacteria; kingdom Pseudomonadati; phylum Pseudomonadota; class Gammaproteobacteria; order Pseudomonadales; family Pseudomonadaceae; genus Pseudomonas; species Pseudomonas sp. NFACC56-3. The sequence continues at coordinate 120,493 of NZ_FMTK01000006.1, forward strand.
GGCAATGTGCGGGAACTGGCCAACGTCGCCGAGCGCCAGGTGTTGGGGCTGGATCAACTGCCCGTCCTGGAGACGGAGCCGGGCCAGTCCCTCGCGGCCCAGCAGGAAGCCTTCGAAGCCCAATGCCTGCGCGCCGCCCTGACGCGACACAAAGGCGATGTGAAAGCCGTGCTCGAAGAGCTGCAACTGCCACGCCGCACCTTCAATGAAAAGATGCAGCGGCATGGGTTGAGTCGGGAGATGTTTTTGTAGGTTTCTGTGGCGCCTGCACTGGCGCCATCGCGAGCAAGCTCGCTCCCACAGGATGATGTGTACACAGGACAAAAATGTGGGAGCGAGCTTGCTCGCGATGAGGCCAGAGCAGCCCCACGAATAAGCGGATTTCCGCTCACCACCCATCAAAAACAAGCGGATTTCCGCTCACTCAACACCGCAAACCCCTCTAGAACGGCCCTCCAGCGGCTGGCACAGCTCCTGCTATAGCCCTGTCAGGCTGCGCTCCCGCGCGCTCCACAAAAACAATTAAATGAAGGATCCTTCAATGGACAACTCCAACGCCCTACCCATTGGGTCGGCTGCCGTGCCCGCCCGTGAAAGAACCACCGCCAGCCGGATCAAATCGATCTTCAGCGGCTCGGTCGGCAACATGGTCGAGTGGTATGACTGGTACGTCTACGCCGCGTTCTCGTTGTACTTCGCCAAAGTCTTCTTCCCCAAGGGCGACACCACCGCCCAATTGCTCAACACCGCCGCGATCTTCGCCGTGGGCTTCCTGATGCGGCCGATCGGCGGCTGGTTGATGGGCCTGTACGCTGACCGCGCCGGGCGCAAACGTGCGTTGATGGCCTCGGTGTACCTGATGTGCTTCGGCTCGCTGATCATCGCTTTGAGCCCGAGCTACGAAACCATCGGCGTCGGCGCGCCGATCCTGCTGGTGTTCGCCCGCCTGCTCCAAGGCCTGTCGGTGGGTGGCGAGTACGGCACCTCGGCAACCTACCTGAGCGAGATGGCGACCAAGGAACGTCGTGGCTTCTTCTCCAGCTTCCAGTACGTGACCCTGATTTCCGGCCAGCTCATCGCCTTGGGCGTATTGATCGTACTGCAGCAGTTCCTCACCACCGAACAGCTGTACGCCTGGGGCTGGCGCATCCCGTTCGCCATCGGCGCACTGTGTGCGATCGTGGCGCTGTACCTGCGGCGCGGCATGGAAGAAACCGAGTCGTTCACCAAGAAAGAGAAGTCCAAGGAAAGCGCGATGCGCACCTTGCTGCGCCACCCCAAGGAACTGATGACCGTGGTCGGCCTGACCATGGGCGGTACCCTGGCGTTCTACACCTACACCACCTACATGCAGAAATACCTGGTGAACACCGTCGGCATGAGCATCTCCGACTCCACCACCATTTCCGCCGCCACTCTGTTCCTGTTCATGTGCCTGCAACCGGTGATCGGCGGGCTGTCGGACAAGGTCGGTCGCCGGCCGATCCTGATCGCCTTCGGCATCCTGGGAACGCTGTTCACCGTACCGATCCTCACCACCCTGCACACCATCCAGACCTGGTGGGGTGCGTTCTTCCTGATCATGGCCGCGCTGATCATCGTCAGTGGCTACACCTCGATCAATGCCGTGGTGAAGGCCGAGCTGTTCCCCACCGAAATCCGCGCCCTGGGTGTCGGCCTGCCCTACGCACTGACCGTATCGATCTTCGGCGGTACCGCTGAATACATCGCCCTGTGGTTCAAGAGCATCGGCATGGAAACCGGCTACTACTGGTACGTGACGGCCTGCATCGCCGTGTCGCTGCTGGTGTACATCACCATGAAAGACACCCGCAAGCATTCGCGGATCGTGACCGACTGACAGGGTCCAACCGTCACCGCAACGGTGACGGTGATGGCCCCATCGCGAGCAGGCTCGCTCCCACAGGGTTAGCGTAAATCCCTGTGGGAGCGAGCCTGCTCGCGATTGGAGACGACTCGGTCTCAAGTCAACTCAGCAGTGCCCTGCTTGCCATAACGGTTCTGCGCATAGGTCGCGCCAGCGATCATCACGATCAATATCCCCGCAGCAAAGCCCAAGCCCGAATCGTGGTATGAAAAATCATTGAACTGGGATTAATCGCCCGTTAATGCACTTGCCACACCCTTGGCTCACTGAATCGATGACCTGCGCGATGTTCGCTCCGACGATGGAAGCGACTGAATACGTCGCCCTTAATATCTAGTTAATCGATTGTTTTTAGCATTATTTTGCGCTTTTTAATCAATTTATTTGGCGTAGCATTCAACCCATGCAAGACACACATCGCCACGAACCCGGAGTGACCACCATGAAAACCAAACTGATCCTCGCCCTGACCCTGTCCGTGTTGGCCGCCAACACCTTCGCCGCTGACGGTTTCGACAAGACCGGTACCGCCTCCTTCGGTGCCAACGCCAGCGCAGCCATCGAACGCAGCTCTGCGGGTCATTACGCCGCCGACGGCTTCGACAAGACTGGCACCGCCGACGCCATTGCCGCTGACGGCTTTGACAAGACCGGCACCGCCGACGCCATCGCCGCTGACGGCTTCGACAAGACCGGCACCGCCGACGCCATCGCCGCTGACGGCTTCGACAAGACCGGCACCGCCGAAGCAATTGGTTAACGATTGAACGTCAAAAGATCGCAGCCTTCGGCAGCGCCTACGGATTGAACACGGTCCTGTAGACGCTGCCGGAGGCTGCGATCTTTTTTTGCATCACCCAATCTGGAAATAAAAGGCCCAGCCTTGCACTATTGGTCGCCTACGAATGCCTTTCCAGGAAACGCCCGCCATGCCCGATGACATCCATTACTACGAACCCGCCAATGGTCACGGCCTGCCACACGATCCATTCAACGCCATTGTCGGTCCGCGCCCCATCGGCTGGATTTCGTCCCAGGATGGCGAAGGCCGCTTGAACCTGGCGCCCTACAGTTTCTTCAACGCCTTCAATTACATTCCACCGATCATTGGGTTCTCCAGCGTCGGGCGCAAAGACAGCCTGAACAACATCGAACAGACCGGTGAATTCGCCTGGAACCTGGCCACCCGCCCGCTCGCCGAGCAGATGAACCAGAGCTGCGCGATGGTCGCCCCAGAGGTCAATGAGTTCGAACTGGCGGGCCTGACGGCCGCCCCGTCACGGGTGATCCAGGTGCCGCGCGTCGCCGAAAGCCCGGTGTCCTTCGAATGCAAGGTCACGCAGATCATTCAATTGCAGCGGGCGGACAAAGGGCTGGTGCCAAGCTGGCTGATCCTCGGCGAAGTGGTCGCCGTGCATATCGCCCAGTGGCTGTTGAAGGATGGGGTGTACGACACCGCCGCCGCCGAACCGATCTTGCGCGGGGGTGGACCGGCGGATTATTTCCAGCTGGGGCCTGAGGCGTTGTTCAAGATGCATCGTCCCCAATAGAAGCTTGCCCATCACACTCTGTGGCGAGGGGATTTATCCCCGCTGGGCTGCGGAGCAGCCCCCAATACCTTCCTGACACTGAGTTGCCTGGACTGGTTTTAGGGCCGCTTCGCGCCCCAGCGGGGATAAATCCCCTCGCCACAGGTGTAGGTCATCCCAACAGGTGTGATACGGGTTTACCAGACCAACCCGCCATCCTCTCTGACACCCTGCAGATGGGTGAGCTGCATGGCAGCGGCTTCATCGGCTTCGGTCGCGGTCTTGAAGGACTGGTCTTCAAGCACCTTGTTGAAACGCGGCGCACCGGAACCACCGATGGCCTTGGTGGCAATGGCGGCGTGGTAACCGCCGCCCTCCTTGGGAACAACGGCGGAAACAGCTTCAAAGGTTTCAAAGGCTTTACGTGCCATCTCTTGTGCATCCTGGCGGTGGAAAATGACGGTCATTAAACCTTCAACCGGCCAGCTTGTGTACCTGTGCCCGGCACCCTTCGGTCGCCTGGGCGGCGGAGACTTCCCTGAAGGTGTGGAAATCCAGGCTGCTCACCACCAGGTCCTGCACCAGCTCGGCGAAAATCGCCATGGCCGGTGAATTGAAGTAGGCGTCCATCGACGGCTGATTGACCCAGAGCCCGGACACCAGCCACAAATCAGCGTCGCATTGCGATTGCTGCAAGGCAAAATGCAGGCAGCCGGGCGTCTGGCGCGAGGGCGCGATCAGCGTGCTCAGGCGTGCACCCAGTTGCTTGGAGCAACCACTGCGGGCCCGGACAAAAGCCATGTGGCTGACGGGGATCTGTGTAGTCATGTTCAACCCTCCCAGGTAATCCGTTGTGCAGCCGGGGACAGGCTGCGACAGGATCAAAGGTTAAGCGTCACGACGCCAGCTTCGTTAGTCGATTCCTGCCGACCCGTTGCACAATCCTGCGCATCGGTCGCACAAAATCCACCGTCGAAGCGCTTGCCAGCCGCGAAGTTGAAACAAAAGGTTTCAAGCAAGTTTCACCCGCGTTGACCCGTCATGGCCCATCGCGCCGTGCAGGATCAGGCAAGCTTTTAACAGGATGTTGCTACCGCTGCGCCTTGCACAAACATAAGCTTTGTTCATCGCTCCTATCATTTCGAGGATTTCCGGCATGTCGCCACTCGATCACGCCCACGCCCCGCTGGACACGTACCTGGAACAACAGCGCGCCGAACTGGCGTCGATCATCGACCGCAATACCAGCGAAGACGGCAGCTACGCCACGGCCATCGGCTCGCTGCACCTGTCGCGCCACAGCATGCCCCAGACGTTCGCCCCGGTGTTGGCGCAACCGGCACTGTGCATCATGGCCCAAGGCAGCAAACAGGTGCGCTTGGCCGAAGAATTGTTCAACTACGATCCACTGCATTACTTGGTGGTCTCGGTGTCGATGCCGTTGAGCGGCTGCATGCCCAACGCTACGCCCGAGCAGCCGATCCTGGCCCTGCGCCTGGACATCGACCCGGCGGAAATCACTGCGTTGATCGCCGATGCCGGCCCCTTGGGCGTGCCGACCCGCCCCGCCGGGCGCGGGCTGTATGTCGAACGCCTGGACACGCCGATGCTCGACGCGGTGCTGCGCCTGGCACGGCTGCTGGACACGCCGAAAGACATCGCCATGCTCGCGCCCCTGGTGCGCCGGGAAATCCTCTATCGCCTGCTGCGCAGTCCACAGGGCTATCGGCTGTATGAAATCGCCATCGCCAACAGTCAGAGCCATCGCATCAGCCAGGCGATCAAATGGCTCAACGGCCATTTCGAACAGCCGCTGCGCATCGATGACCTGGCCCGGGAAGTGAACCTCAGCGTCTCGACCCTGCATCACCGTTTCAAGGCCATGACGGCCATGAGCCCACTGCAATACCAGAAGCAACTGCGCTTGCAGGAAGCCCGCCGGCTGATGCTGGCCGAAGGGCTGGAAGCTTCGGCGGCGGGGTATCGGGTAGGGTATGAAAGCCCTTCGCAGTTCAGCCGCGAGTACAGCCGGTTGTTCGGCGCGCCGCCGTTGCGGGACCTGGCGCGGTTGCGGATGACCGTTTGACCCGGGTTTTGTTGGCTGGGCCGGCCTCATCGCGAGCAAGCTCGCTCCCACAGGGGATCTTCATTGAACACAGATTCTCTGTTCACAACAGGTCCGATGTGGGAGCGAGCTTGCTCGCGATAAGGCCAGTAAAAACACCTCAACACTTCGATGTCCAGACACCCTGGTCAATCTCAATCAGCGTCGGCCCCTGCCGCTCACGGGCCGCCAGCAACGCGGCACACAACGACGGCACATCGTCGATGGCCTGGGCAAAGCAGCCCAAGGCCTTGGCGACACCGATGAAATCCGGGGTGTAGATGTCCACCCCCACCGGTTCGATGGCGCGGTTGAGCATGTATTTCTTGATCTCTTCGTAGCCCTGGTTATTCCACAGCAGCACGATCACCGGTGTGCGCGCTTCCACGGCGCTGGCCAGTTCCGGCAGGGTGAACTGCAACCCGCCGTCACCGATCAGGCACACTACCGCGGGGCAGCCGTGGCCCAGGTCCTTGCCGCCGAGCCAGGCGCCGATGGCCGCCGGCAACGCGTAGCCAAGGGTGCCGTAGCCGGTGGAGGAATTGAACCAGCGGCGCGGCTGCTCCGGGTTGAAGGTCAGGTTGCCGGTGTACACCGGTTGCGTGGAGTCGCCGACGAACACCGCCTCCGGTAGCGTCTGCAAGACCGTGTCGAGAAACACGGTCTGGGCGCGGGTCGCGGCGTCCCAACTGCCTTGAAGCTCGGCGCGCAACCGGGCGGCACGGGCCGGCCCCCAATCGGCTTGGCGTTCGGCCAAGGGTCGCTGGTTCAATTCGTCGAGCAAGGCCCGGGCGGCGACACCGGCGTCGGCCACCAGCGCCAGGTGCGGCGGGTAGTTGCGCACGGTCTGGTCCGGGTCGATGTCGATGCGCAGCAGCGCGCCGGGAAGCTCGAAGCCGCCGGCAAAGGTAATGTCGTAATCGGTTTCGGCCAGTTCGGTACCGATGGCCAGCACCACATCCGCCTCGGCCACCAACGCACGGGTGGCCACCAAGCTCTGGGTGGAGCCGATCAACAACGGATGGCGCGCAGGCAGCAGGCCTTTGGCATTGATGGTCAACGCCACTGGCGCGCCGAGACGTTCGGCCAGTTCGGTCAATTCAGCCGCTGCGTCAATGGCCCCGCCACCGGCCAGGATCAAAGGCCGTCGAGCCGTCGCCAGCAGGCCGGCCATTTGTTTTACCGCCCCCGGTGCGGCACCGGCGCGGCTGATGTTCACCGGCACGCTGGCGAGCAAGGCGTCGGCGTCTTCGACCAAAACGTCCAGCGGGATTTCAATGTGCACCGGCCGCGGGCGACCGGCCTGGAACACCGCGAACGCCCGGGCCAGCACGCTGGGCAATTCGGCGGCGGACATCAGCGTGTGGGAAAACGCCGCGACACCGCCTACCAACGCAGACTGGTTCGGCAGTTCATGCAGCTTGCCACGACCGCCGCCCAACTGGCTGCGCGACTGCACGCTGGAGATCACCAGCATCGGGATCGAATCGGCGTAGGCCTGGCCCATGGCGGTGGTGATGTTGGTCATGCCGGGACCGGTGATGATGAAACACACGCCGGGCTTACCGCTGACCCGGGCGTAACCGTCGGCCATGAAACCTGCGCCCTGTTCATGACGCGGCGTCACATGGCGGATACTGGAACGGGCCAGCCCGCGGTACAACTCGACGGTATGCACGCCGGGAATGCCGAACACCTGCTCCACGCCATAACCTTCGAGTAACTTGACCAATACTTCGCCGCACGTCGCCATTGCCATTGCCTTTTTCTGGTCGGGTAAAAGGCCGCGCAGCACTAGGGAGCGGGCCCCTTTTGTCTTGGAGATGGCGTTATTGGAACGGGCGAGGCATGGCGACAACAATGGATAAAAAGTCATACTAGCCATGTCCTCACGTCATGGCTTGGATCGAAATGAAACGACTCCCCCCGTTGCCGGCGCTGCACACGTTTCTGATCACGGCCCAATGCTGCAACTTCACCCGGGCCGCCGAACAGTTGCACATCACCCAGGGCGCGGTGAGCCGGCAGATCGCCGGGCTGGAAGACCATTTGGGTTATGCGTTGTTCCAGCGCCAGGCACGCGGCCTGAGCCTGACCGCCGAGGGCCAGGCGTGGCTGCCACGGGTGCAGCAGGTGTTCGGCCTGATCGGCGAAGCGGTCCAGCAGATCGGCGAAAAGCGCCAGACCCTACAGCTCAAGGCCCCGACCTGTGTGATGCGCTGGTTGCTGCCGCGCCTGTTGCAATGGCAAAAGGAACGGCCGGACGTGCCGGTGGAACTGACCACCACGGTCAGGCACGGTGTGGATTTCCAGCGCGAAGCCTTCGACGCCGCGGTGGTCTATGGCCCACCACCGGATGCCTCGCTGGCGTGCCTGCACCTGTTCGATGAACAGCTGACGCCTGTCTGCTCCCGATCGACCCTGGAAGGACCGGTGCCGCTGCATGAACCCGCCGACCTGCAGCACCACTTGCTGTTGCACCCGGCCCTTGACGAGCGTGACTGGAACGCCTGGCTGGCGGCGGCCGATGTGCACTTGAACCAGGTCAGCAAGGGCCAGCATTTCGAAACCCTGGACCTGGCGATGTCCATGGCCTCCCAGGGCACCGGCGTGGCGATTGGCGATTGGTCGCTGATCGGCGACGACCTGAGCGCCGGCCGGCTGGTGGTGCCGTTCGAGCTGAAGGTCAAGACCGGGTTGGGTTATCACCTGGTGCACCCGCGCAAGCCCCAGGCCTCGGCGCCGTTGCTGGCGTTGATGGACTGGTTGGTGGCGCAGGCTCAGGTGCGGTAGCGACTGCCCCTTCGAGGGTGAATGAAACTGTGGCGAGGGAGCTTGCTCCCGCTGGGTTGCGAAGCAACCCATAATCTATCCAGCCACCTTGATGCCTCGGGCTGAACCCTAGGGGGCTGCTGCGCAGCCCAGCGGGAGCAAGCTCCCTCGCCACAAAAGCCAGCCATCAGGGTTATCAGAGCAGGTTCGGCGCCTGCACCGGTTCGATCTGCGCCCAATGAGAGGTGTCTTCTCGGTGCTGCTGCAGGTACGGCAACACCGCCCCCAGCAACGGCGCCTTGAACGCGTCCTGGAAGCGATGGGCCAGGCCCGGGATCAGTTTCAGTTGGCTGCCTTGGATGTGCGCCGCCAAGTGCACGCCATGCATCACCGGCAGCAACGGGTCGGCGGTGCCGTGGACGACCAGGGTCGGCACCCGCAGTTGATTGAGCAGTGCGACCCGACTCGGCTCGGCCATGATCGCCATGATCTGGCGCTTCACGCCTTCGGGGTTGAAGGCCCGGTCATAGGCCAGTGCAGCCTGATGCAGCAAGGCCTGGCGATCATCCACCACCATCGGGCTGCCCAACGCGGCCAGCAGATCGGCCTGCTGTTCGAGGGCCATTTCGCGATTCGGAGCACCGCGCCGGGACAACAGTTGCACCAGTCTTTCGCTGGGCGCGGGCAAGCCGGCGGCACTGGAACTGGTCATGATCAGGGTCAGGCTTTCAACCCGCTCAGGCGCCATGGCCGCCATGTGCTGGGCGATCATCCCGCCCATGCTCGCGCCCAGTACATGGAAGCTTTGCACATGCAACGCGTCCATCAGTCCGAGCCCGTCGTCGGCCATGTCGGTGAGGGTATAGGGCGCGGCCACGGGCAAGCCGAGTTTGTAGCGCAGGGCTTCAAAGGTCAGGTTGGCGCTGCCGGGCGCCTGGCGCCAGGTGCTCAGGCCGACATCGCGGTTATCGTAGCGAATCACCCGGAAACCCTGCTCGCACAGGGCGACCACCACTTCGTCCGGCCAATGGATCAACTGCCCACCCAGGCCCATCACCAACAGCAATGCAGGATCCGAGGCACGGCCAATGCTCTGGTAGGCCAGGCTGACCTGATCCAGATCGACCCGTTGGGTCGCAACATTGACATCGCAACGAGACGCCGCCATCGACGGCAGGCCGAAAAACAACGCGGCCAGAAAAATAAGTACACGCATGAAGAAACACCGAAACGCAGAACCCCAGTAGAGCGCGAGTCTGATGAAGTTTGTTCAAGCGCGCTGCCACAGTTGCGTGACAGTTTGATGAAGATTGCCGAGTGGTGATCTGAAGTCATGCGGGCACCCTGTGGCGAGGGAGCTTGCTCCCGCTGGAGCGCGAAGCGGTCCCAAAAGGTTTCGACCTCAAAATATGATCAAGGCATGACATTTGGGGCTGCTGCGCAGCCCAGCGGGAGCAAGCTCCCTCGCCACAAAAAAGCCCCCCTTGCCAGGGACAGGGTGCTCGCCCGCAACAGCCGGGCCTCAGGCCAACTGGCTCCGCAACTGCCGCGCCGCCGCCACCATGTTCACCAGTGCCGCTTCCGTTTCTGGCCAGCCCCGGGTCTTCAGCCCGCAGTCGGGGTTGATCCACAGCCGCTCGGCGGCGATGCGTTTCACCGCTTTGCTCATCAGCGCAACCATCTCGGCCGTATCCGGCACCCTTGGCGAGTGGATGTCGTAGACGCCCGGGCCGATATCGTTCGGATAGTCGAATGCCTCGAATGCTTCCAGCAACTCCATGTCCGAACGGGAGGTCTCGATGGTGATGACATCGGCGTCCAGGTCGGCGATGGCCTTGATCACGTCATTGAACTCGCTGTAGCACATGTGGGTATGGATCTGGGTGTCATCACCCACGCCCGAGGCGCACAAGCGGAAAGCCTCCACGGCCCAGTCCAGGTAGTGCTGCCATTGCCCGCGACGCAGTGGCAGCCCTTCGCGGAACGCCGCCTCGTCGATCTGCACGATTTTGATCCCGGCCTTTTCCAGGTCCAGCACCTCGTCGCGCAGGGCCAGGGCCAGTTGTCGGGCCTGGACCTGGCGCGACACGTCTTCGCGGGGGAACGACCACATCAGCATGGTCACGGGGCCGGTGAGCATGCCCTTCATGACCTTGTCGGTCAGGCTTTGCGCGTAGCGGATCCAGTCGACGGTCATGGCTTTCGGGCGGCTGATGTCGCCGTAGATGATCGCCGGCTTCACGCAACGCGAACCGTAACTCTGTACCCAGCCGAAACGGGTGAAGGCGTAGCCGTCCAGTTGCTCGGCAAAGTATTCCACCATGTCGTTGCGCTCGGCTTCACCGTGCACCAACACGTCCAGGCCCAGGCGTTCCTGGATCTGCACGGCATGGCGGATCTCGGTGTGCATGGCGTCCTGATAGTCGTTGGCCGACAACTTGCCCTGCTTGTAGGCCTGACGGGCCAGGCGTATGGCCGGGGTCTGCGGGAAGGAGCCGATGGTGGTGGTAGGAAAGATCGGCAGCGCCAGGCGTGCGCGCTGGCGTTCGATGCGCTGGGCAAACGGTGAATGCCGCTGGCTGTCCTGTGGCCTGATCGCCGCCAGGCGCGCCTGGACCTCGGCTTTGTGAATGCGCGCCGAGCCGGCGCGACGGGCCTGCACCTCGCGGCTGTCGCTCAAGGCCTGCTGCACGGCGGGGGCCTGTGGATCGTTCAGCGCATCGCGCAACACCGCGACTTCACCGCACTTCTGCACGGCAAAGGCGAGCCAGCTTTTGAGTTCGGGGTCGAGCCGGTCTTCACGTTCCAGGTCCACCGGGCTGTGCAACAACGAGCATGAAGTACTGACCCAAAGATTGTCGCCAAAGCGCTCCTGGGCCGGTTGCAATTGCGCCAGCGCCTGTTCCAGTTCGCAGCGCCAGACGTTGCGACCGTTGACCAGGCCCACCGAGAGAATCTTGTAGGTCGGCAGGCGGTCCAGCACCTGGCCCAGTTGTTCCGGGTCACGTACCGCGTCGATGTGCAAGCCGTCCACCGGCAGGCTCACCGCCAGGCCGAGGTTGTCTTGCAGGCCGCTGAAGTAGGTGGCCACGAGCTTTTTCAACGGCGAGTACTGGAGGATGTGGTAAGCCCGCTCGAAGGCGCTCCTCCAGGCCAGGGGCAGGTCCAGGGTGAGGATCGGCTCGTCGATCTGCACCCATTCCACGCCCTGGGCCTTGAGGCGGTTGAGGATTTCACCGTAGACCGGCAACAGGCGCTCCAGCAGGTCGAGCTTGTCGAACGCCTCGCCCTTGGCCTTGCCCAGCCACAAGTAGGTCAACGGACCGATGATCACCGGTTTGACCCGGTGGCCCAAGGCATGGGCCTCGTCCACTTCGTCGAACAACTGTTCCCAGCTCAGGGCGAAGGTCTGGTCGGCGGAAAACTCCGGGACCAGGTAGTGGTAGTTGGTGTCGAACCACTTGGTCAGTTCCTGGGCATATTGCGCCTGGCCGTGCTCGGCACCGCAGCAACTGGCCGTGGCGCCACGGGCCATGGCGAACAGGGTGTCGAGGGTCGGTCGGCCCTGGGCATCCAAGGTGCCGTGGAAACGTTGCGGGACCGCGCCCAGGGTCAAGGTGTGGCTGAGCACCTGGTCGTACCAGGCAAAGTCGCCGACAGGCAGCAGGTCGATGCCGGCGTCTTTCTGCAGTTGCCAGTGCCGGGCCCGCAGTTCACGACCCACGGCTTGCAACGCAGCCGGGGCCAGGTCGCCCTTCCAGTAGGCTTCGAGGGCTTTTTTCAATTCGCGGTCGGCGCCGATGCGGGGAAAACCGAGGGTGTGGGCCAGGGCCATGGTGTGCGTCCTCCTGTAAAAGATGGCGCCATTGTCGACAGCTCGACCTGCATGAGACAAACTCAACCTTTTCGTGTTGATCACAAGTTTTACTCATGGAGCAACTCCGGTGCTTGAACTCCGTCACCTCAAGACCCTGCACGCCCTGCGCGAAGCCGACAGCCTGGTCGAAGCCGCCGAACGCCTGCACTTGACCCAGTCAGCCCTCTCCCACCAGTTCAAGGAACTGGAAGAGCGCTTGGGCATGCAGTTGTTCGTGCGCAAGACCAAGCCGGTACGTTTCACCAGCGCCGGCCTGCGCCTGTTGCAACTGGCCGATGCCGCCCTGCCGTTACTGCGCAGTGCTGAACGGGACATCGCCCGTCTGGCGGGCGGCACCGCCGGACGCCTGCACATGGCCATCGAGTGCCACAGCTGCTTCCAGTGGCTGATGCCGACCATCGACCAGTTCCGCGATGCCTGGCCGGAAGTCGAGCTGGACCTGGCCTCGGGTTTCGCCTTCGCCCCCTTGCCGGCCTTGGCCCGGGGCGATCTCGATTTGGTGGTGACCTCCGACCCGCTGGAACTGGCCGGCATCACGTACGTGCCGCTGTTCACTTACGAAGCGATGCTCGCCGTGGCCAACCAACATCGGTTGGCGGGCAAACCCTACATCGTGCCCGAGGACCTGATCAGCGAAACCCTGATCACCTACCCGGTGGAGCGAGACCGGCTGGACATCTTCACCCGTTTCCTGGAACCGGCCGACATCGAACCGGCTCAGGTGCGCACCTCCGAGCTGACGGTGATGATGATGCAATTGGTGGCCAGCGGTCGTGGCGTCTGCGGCATGCCGCACTGGGCGCTGCATGAATACAGCTCGCGGGGCTACGTGAAGGCCAAGCGGCTGGGGGAGAAAGGTCTGTTCGCCACGCTGTACGCGGCGGTGCGTACCGACATGCTCGACGCGCCGTACATGCGCGATTTTTTGCTGACGGCCAAGGACACTTCGTTTTCCACATTGGATGGGGTTAGTGCCGTGCGCTGAAGCTCAGCGTGTTTTTCACTCGGCCTGCAAGATGACCAGTCATCTTAATGTCACACTCACCTGTCAGGTCTGACAGGTGACACTCCTCTCCTTTCGCGCTCTGATGGTGTCTGTCCCGAGTCAGTTCAGGCACCGTAGCCGAGGAGAAAAATGGACAGCGTCCACAACTCATCCCAGGCCGACGCAGCTCTTGCGCTGTGGCCCATGTATATTCCAGGATGGAAGACCCCCGTGCTGCCGACAGGGGCCTACCACGGCGGCATTCCCCTGAGCATTCACTCGCCGTCCATCCGCCTGTACATGGTGATTGATCCGTTCAAGACGCTCTCTAAACCACTGGCCGTCAACGATTCCGTAGAGCTGTGGGTCAATGACCAACCGACATCCGTGATCAAGATCATCAAGGCGGGCGAGGAGAACGACCGCATAGACATGGAATTGCCATGGGGGTGGCTGGTGAACGGAGACAATACAATGTTTTACCGAGTGACCCGGCCCAGCGGGAATTTCGATGACTCGACCCCGGTCCTGGACCTGTTGTTCCATTACCCGCCATCCGGGATCACTGTCAGCCATCCGGCCAACGTCAACCCGGCACAGCCAGGCACGTTTACGTTAAACCGCAGCTACCCGCGCGAATATGATGTGGTGACACTGACCGTAGGGACCTGGAGTAAAAACATTCCCTATGTCCATCCTGCTAATCCGATCACCTACACCTTGACTGCGGCCGAACTTCAGCAAATCGGCGACGGCACCCATACGGTGAGTGCCCGGATAGTCGATCAGTTGGACAACAGCGATGTATCCCCTACGAGTTCGATCGTCATCAACACGGCACCGGTGGAATGGGAGGATCACTACACTTCACTGGCGGACTCCTATAACGGCTGGATTCCCTATCTGGCGGCCCGTTCCGGATCTATCCGCCCGCACGTCATGAACCATCAATTAGTCAACGCGTTTTTCAACTTCACTGACCAAGGCGCCCCATACGGCTTCGCCGGGGTCATCCTCTATCAAGACTTCCTTTTCATTCCCGGGCAGTACCAGTTCACGTTCGAAGCAACCCATGTTGCCGACGGCAGCCACATTCCAGGGCTGGTCAACCCGATCCTTTACCCCGATACCGGCATGCCGCAATGGCGTGGCGTTCCCCGTCATGTCCCCAAGGACGGAGTTTGGTACGTGTTTTCAATCGTATTCACCATCATCGAACGAGGGATGGTACGGATGTATATAAACAACGACCAGGATGGCAGTAACGGCAACGATTTCGGCATACGGGACATAAGAATCGTGCGATTGAACAGTGGAGCAGGAAGTATGAGCACGCCTGCGGAGGAATCCGATCTGCCCGTTTATACCGGGCCACGGCCAGAGATCAAATACCCTTGACGACTATCGGGACAGGGGCGAATCGACCTCTTCGCCCTTGATCCCAAGCATCGATATCTGGCGCCACATGTGGATTTTGTCGAAGTAATCCTCGCCCACCCGCACCGCCAAAGGTTCAAGCCCGAACTGGATGAAGCCGCAGCGCTGGTACAACTTGAAGGCAGCCTCATTGCCAGCGGTAACGGTGAGCTGGATGAGTTGTACCGCAGGGTGGTTTTGCGCTTCGGCCAGTGCCGCTTGCACCAGTTCATGAGCTAAACCGCGCTGACGAAATTCGGCCGACACATACATGCCAAACAGTGTTGCCTTGTGGCGGACCTTTTCCCGCGGCTCGAACGCAAGACCAACGATGCCGGCCAACGTTCCTGCTTCGAACGCACCCAGCACCACATCGAGCTTGCTGCTCAACCGCTCTTCCCACCAATTCAACGGCATCAGCGCCCGCTCCCGCACACTGGAAGTGAACGCCTGCGGATGGCGATCGTAGGCTTCAAGCATCAGCTCGCGGTAGGCCAGGGCGTGATTGGCATCCAATCGTTCGATCCACACGCTCACGCCGCCCTGCGTTGCTCAAGCACCAGACGCAGCGCCAATGCACCCAGCACAAACCCCATGAAATAGCGCTGGGCCGCCAGCCAGGTGGGGTTGTGGACAAACCACGAGGCAATGCCGGCCGCGAACAGGGCAATCAGCAGGTTGACGCTGAAGCTGACGCTGATCTGGGTCAGCCCGAGGATGATGCTCTGGGTGAACAGCGAACCGTGTTCCGGGCTGATGAACTGCGGGAACACCGACAGATAGAACACCGCGATCTTGGGGTTCAGCGCACTGGTGAGAAAACCCATGGTGATCAGCTTGCGTGCCGGGTCCGCCGGCAACCGCTGGGCCTCGAAGGGCGAACGCGCACCCGGCTTCACCGCCTGCCAGGCCAGCCACAACAGGTACAGCGCGCCGGCCCATTTCAATACTTCATAGGCCATGGGCACCGCCAGGAATACCGCCGTCAGCCCCGCGGCGGCGGCGAACATGTGCACGAAGAACCCCGCCACCACGCCCAACAGCGACGTGACGCCGGCCTTGCGGCCCTGGCAGATCGAACGGGAAATCAGGTAGATCATGTTCGGGCCGGGCGTCAGCACCATCAGTAACGCGGCGGCGGCGAAAATCAACAGGTCTGGCAATGGAATCATGGGCGTCAGTCCTTGAGGCATGAATCAGCAAGTGGCGAGGTGTGTCGCTCGATAAAACGGCAGGATCACCTCGCCTGTCAACGGTGCGAGTACAAGATCGCCGTCGCCGGCCGGGTCGATCCAGCACACCTCTTCGATCTCGGCCGCCGGCGAAACCGGGGCGTCGATGTTCAGCAAAAACACCTCGGCCTGTACGATAAACCCCGGTTCGTTGGCCGCCGGCGCGCTGAATACGCCCAAATGGCGGGCCTGGGCCGGATCGATCCGCAACCCAAGCTCTTCCTCCAGCTCCCGAGCGAGCGCCTGCACCGGTTGTTCATGGGCCTCGATCTTGCCCCCCGGCTGCATGAAGGCCCGGGTGCCGCGCTTGCGCACCAGCAGGGTTCGCCCGTCCGGCCCGAGCAACAGGGCGGCGGCGATGCGGATGAGGGAGGTGGTCATGATGAGTCAAAGCCTTGGAAGGAAAAATGCCGGGGAGATTACAGACACAGTGGCAGGGAGCAAAGCCTGGCGCTGGTTTCAGAATCCAGACATACCCATGTGGGAGCGGGCTTGCTTGCGAAGGCGATGTATCAGGCGACATTGGCTGCGACTGATACGCCGCCTTCGCAAGCAAGCCCGCTCCCACAGGTTGGACTGCGTCGTCTGTCCGATCCGTATCACCCCAAAATCGGCTTCGGCGCCGAAGGGTCGGCCAGTTCTTCGGGGATCTTGACGAACACGCTGTACCGGGCCCCCTCCATCGACTCGAAGGCGATGAGCTTTTCCACCAGCGGGCCGCTCAGGACCTTGCCGGCGTTGAGCAGCAGCATGCCGTTGTCGGCGTTGAGGTTGCGCGCCAGGATCATGCCGGCCGCCAACTCCCGGGTGGACATGACCTTCACCGTCGGATCCGACAAGGTCACGTCTTCCAGGTACTCGCCGCAGGCCTTGATGAAATCCTCGACCATGCCCGGGTCGTACAGCTTGCCGGCGTATTTGCGGATGTAGACCAGCGCTTCGTCGCTGTTCATCTGTCGTTCGAGGATCAACCCGCGCTGCAGCTCGATGAAATCCACCGCCAGTTTCAAGAGTCGCGAGCCGAAAGGAATGGCCTCGCCCTTGAGGTGCTCGGGGAAACCGCTGCCGTCCCAGCGCTCCTGGTGATGGCGGATGATCCGGGCCGCGTCCTTCATCGGGTCCAGGGTCATCAGCAGCGATTCGCTCTGCTTCGGATAGGCCCGATAGAGATCGAGTTCATTGTGGTGCAGCAAGTCGGCGGGCGTGACCATCATATTGTCGGTCCAGCTCAGCTTGCCGATGTTGTAGAGCGCCGCGGCCATGGTCAGGTCGCGGTCGGTGGACTCATCGAGGAAATGCAGTCGGCTGTAGACCCTGATCAACTCAATGATCTGCCGGTTGGTCTGCTTGGCCTTGGGCAGGCGCAGGTTGGCGATCAGCGAAAACACCTCGGTGCTGGTCACATAACTGCGCTTGAGCTCGTCGTAGGCCAGGTCGAGCATGTCGGCGGTCTGCTGCAGCTCGGAGGTGCGCGACGCCACGCGTTTTTCCAGGGTGGCGTTCAGGGTCTTGAGTTGCTGGTTCTGCTCGCGGTTCAGCGCTTCGAGGCGCTGGCGCTCGCTTTCGGAATGCTGGTGGGCCAGGGCCTGGCGCAAGGCCTGCACCAGCTCCTCATCGTTCCAGGGTTTGCTGAGGTAGCGATAGAGCTGCCCCTCGTTGATGGCCTTGGTCATCATGTCCACATCGGCATAACCGGTGAGCAGGATGCGCAACGTCGATGGGTACAGCTTGCGGATCTCGGCCAACAGCGTGGCGCCATCCATGTTCGGCATGCGCGCGTCGGTCATCACCAGGTCGACGGGCCGCTCCTTGAGCATCTCCAGGGCCTTGGCGCCGCTGTCGGCCAGCAGGATCTCGTACGGCTGGCTGCGCAATAGCCGACGCAGGCTATTGAGAATCGACTCTTCGTCATCGACCAGCAGCACCACCGGCTTCTTTACCGGAACGTCCGGCGATTGATCTTCCATTTGAAACCCCCTCCTGTTCACGACAACCGTTCTACTAGCCCCGAAATACAGCCTAGTAGATTGCGAAAATTTAGACACATTTGCCATCAGTGGCCGAGCGCATCGCGATGAGGCGACTATGCTCTACCCCATGAAGGGCCATGTACAGGCCGAATACTCATGCCAGTGAAAGGGATATCAGATGTTCCCAGGGTTCTATAGTCAGCATCAAAGTGGTGCACGGCCATGAGCCTGCCTTTGGATAAAACCAATCGGCGGATCCTCATCGTCGACGACACCCCGACCATCCATGAGGATTTTCGCAAGATCCTCAGCCCCCAGATGAACGCCGAAGACAACCTGAGCAGCGCCGAAGAGGCTCTGTTCGGGGCGCCGGTGGCCGTTGCCGCCATGAGTTTCGTCCTCGATTCGGCGTTCCAGGGCATGGAAGCGTTGAACAAGGTCGAGACGGCGCTGGCCCAAGGGCAGCCCTTCGCCATGGCGTTCATCGACATGCGCATGCCGCCGGGCTGGGACGGCCTGGAAACCATCGAACGGCTGTGGCGCGCCGACCCCAAGCTGCAAGTGGCCCTGTGCACCGCGTATTCGGATTATTCCTGGGAAGATATTTCCGAGCGCCTCGAACTGGGCGACCGCCTGCTCATCCTGAAAAAACCCTTCGACGCCATCGAGATCCGCCAGATGGCCAGCGCCTTGACCGTCAAATGGCAGATGACCGAGGACGCGGCGCTGAAAATGGACATGCTCGAACGGGCGGTCGAGGAACGCACCCGTGAGTTGGCCGACGCCAACATCATCGTGCAGAACAGCCCGACCATTCTCTATCGCCTGCGGGGCGAGCCGCCGTTCGCGTTGATGTACATTTCCCATAACATCACCAAGTTCGGCCATTCCGCGGCGCAACTGATCGACGCGCCGGACTGGGCGCAAACCCTGATCCACCCCGACGACCAGGGCAAAGTCCAGGAGGCCATGGTCCGCGTCCTCGACCGTGACACTGCCGGGGCCTCCATCGAGTTTCGCATGCGCACTGGCGACGACACGTTCCGCTGGGTGGAGAACCGCTACATTCCGGTGCGCAACGACCAGGGCCTGTTGCTGGAAGTGGAAGGCATCATCCTGGATATCACCGAGCGCAAGCTGGCCGAAGAGAAGATCGCCCTGCTCGCCCGCACCGACGGCCTGACCGGGCTGGCCAACCGCGCCACCATGATCGAGCGCCTGCACCAGGCCTTCGCCGCCGCTCGTCGGGGAGCGGCGCCGTTCGCCATGTTCTACCTGGACCTGGATCACTTCAAACGCATCAACGACACCTTGGGCCATCCCATCGGTGATCTGCTGTTGCAGGAAGTCGCCGCCCGCATCAAGTCCTGTACCCGGGAAAACGATGTGGTGGCACGCCTGGGCGGCGACGAATTCGCCCTGCTGCAACTGGACGTCCATGAAGCGACCCACTGCGCCGCGCTGGCGGGCAAGATCCGTGATGCGCTGGTGGCGCCGTACTCCCTGGACGGCAACGACATACGGATCTCGGTGAGCATCGGCATCGCCCTGTACACCCCACAAAGCCTGAGTGCCGACAGCCTGATGGCGCAATCCGACATGGCCCTGTACCGCTCCAAGGAAAAGGGACGCAACCAGTATCACTTCCACAACGAGGAAATTAACCAGGAAGTCACCGACCGGGTCGCCCTGGCCAACGATCTGCGCCAAGCCATCGAAAACCAGGAACTGCACCTGCACTACCTGCCCGAAGTCGACCTCGGCTCCGGCAAGATCCTCGGCATGGGCGTGCAGGTGCGCTGGAACCACCCCCAACGGGGCTGGCTGGAACCGGAGGCCTTCATGCCAGCGGCCGAGAAGACCGGGATCATCATTGGCCTGGGACATTGGGTGCTGGACCAGGCCTGCCAACAGATGCGCCAATGGCGCGACCAGGGCATGGCCCCGCCGGTGATCGCCATCGACCTGTCCCTGACCCAGCTCAAGACCGGCCCGGAACTGATCTACGACGTGCTGCGCACCACCGCGCGCTGGGAGCTGGCACCCTGGGACCTGCGTTTCGACGTCACCGAAGCCACCCTGGCCCAGACCAAGTGGACCCACAACGACGTGCTGCCGCGCCTCTGCGAACTGGGCGTGCAGATCGCCATCGATGACTTCGGCACCGAATATTCCTCCTTCGATTACCTCAAGACCTACCGGGTCAATCACCTCAAGCTCGCCCAGCGCTTTCTCGACAGCGCCAACGCCGACCCCGAGAACGCGACGACGTTGCGGGCGATCATCAATTTCGCCAGGGACGTGGGCATCGGGATCATTGCCGAGGGCGTCGAGACCCAGGAGCAACGCACCACACTGATGTCCAGCGGCGGCGCGATGCAGGCCCAGGGGCATTACTTCAGCACCGTGGTCGACAGCGGCCAGGCCGCCGAACTGCTCAAGGCCGGCACGATCATTCCCGCGACAGACCACTGGACCCGACCAGCGAGCCAGCTATCGGAGAACAATCCATGAACCCCATGTCGGTGCCTGCCAACCGGCGGATCCTGGTGGTGGACGACACGCCGGCGATCCACCAGGACTTTCGCAAGATCCTCAGCCCCAGCGGCGGCGGCGATGACTCGCTGAACGACACCGAAAGCCTGCTGTTCGGCACCCCGCAGGTCAACCGGCTGCAATTTCAGATCGACTCGGCCTACCAGGGCGAGGAGGCACTGGAACTGGTCAAGCGCGCCCAGGCCGAAGGCCAGCCCTATGCGCTGGTGTTCGCCGACATGCGCATGCCACCGGGCTGGGATGGCCTGCAAACCATCGAAGAACTGTGGAAAGCCGACCCACGCCTGCAAATCGCCCTGTGCACGGCCTTCTCGGATTATTCCTGGGAAACCATGTCCGAACGGATCGAGTTCGATGATCAATTGCTGATTCTCAAGAAACCGTTCGACACCTTGGAAATCCGCCAGATGGCCAGCGCCATGACCTGGAAATGGCAGCTGGCCCAGGACGCGGCGAGAAAAATGCGCAGCCTGGAACGCACGATCGAAGAGCGCGTCCAGGAATTGCTCAAGGTGTCCCACCTGCTGCAATACGACGTACTCACCGAGCTGCCCAACAGCATGTTGCTCGGCGACCGCCTGACCCAGGCCATGGCCCAGTGCCGTCGGCACGACCGGCAACTGGCGGTGATGTTCATCGGCCTGGACCGCTTCAAGCGCATCAACAACGCGCTGGGCCATCCGGTGGGCGACGAGATGCTCAAGCGCGTGGCCCGGGCGCTGGCGAGCGTGGTGCGTGAGTCCGATTCGGTGTTCCGCTACGGTTCCGATGAATTCGTGGTGATCATGGGGGACCTCGCCGAGGCGCAGCAAACCAAAGGCGTGGCCGAAAAACTGCTGGCGGCCATCAGCACCCCGCAGCCCATCGACGGCCATGACCTGAGCGTCACCGCGAGCCTGGGCATCAGCGTGTATCCGAGCGACGGGTTCGACGCCGTGGCGCTGATCAAGAAAGCCGAGACGGCGATGCGCAACGTCAAGGAGACCGGCCCCAACGACTACCGTTTCTTCACCGAGGACATGAACCGCCGGGCACGGCAGCAACAGACCATCGAATCGGGCCTGCGCCTGGCCCTGCAACGCAAGGAATTCGTGCTGCATTACCAGCCCAAGCTCGACCTCAAGAACGGCAAGGTGGTCGGTGTCGAGGCATTGGTGCGCTGGAACAGGCCGGAACATGGCCTGGTCTACCCGGGGGACTTCATTCCGGTGGCCGAGGACAGTGGCTTGATCGTTCCGCTGAGCCAATGGGTACTCCAGGAAGCCTGCCAGCAGGCCTGCCGTTGGCAAGCCCAAGGCATGCGGCCGCTGTGCCTGTCGGTGAACATCTCGGCCATCGATTTTCGCCAGCGCGGCTTCGTCGAAGGCATCGCCCGCACCCTCAAGGAAACCGGCCTGGACCCGACACAGTTAGAACTGGAGATCACCGAAAGCGTACTGATGCAGAACATCGATACCACGGTCGCCATCCTCAAGGCCATCAAGCAACAGGGGATACGCCTGGCCATCGACGATTTCGGCACCGGCTATTCGAGCCTGAGCTATTTGCAGAAATTTCCGGTGGATGTGCTGAAGATCGACCAGTCGTTCGTCGGTGACCTGAGCATCGACAGCAATGACGCCAAGCTGGTGAGCACTATCATCAGCCTGGGCAAGAGCCTGAATCTGCACATCATCGCCGAAGGGGTGGAAACCCTTGAACAGCTTGAATTTCTCAAGAAGCACCAATGCGAGGAAGCCCAGGGTTACTACTTCAGCAAGGCCGTCGAACCGCAGGCCTTTGCCGATTGGATGACCGAGTGGGAAAAACGCCAGAACCCGTTCTCGTGAACAGCTGAGTCCTCAACCAAAAGTTTCAAGGAAAACATCCCATGGCGTCACATGGACTGATTCTGGCCCTCGGCCTGCTCGTGGGAGCAAGCGTAACCGCTCACGCCGCCCCCCTGGATGAACCCCTCAAGCCCCTGCCACCGGTGCCGGCCCTGGACCCCAAGCGCGTCCAGCTGGGGCTGCGGCTGTTCAATGACCCACGGCTGTCGGTCAACAACACCCTGTCCTGCGCCAGTTGCCATCGCCTGGACAAGGGCGGCGCCGACGACAAGCCGTTTTCCCTGGGCTTCGACGGCAAGCCGGTGGAGGTCAATACACCTACCGTATTCAACGCCGGCCTGAACTTCCACCAGTTCTGGGATGGCCGCGTCGATACGTTGGAAGAACAGGTCCACGAGGTCGTGACCAACCCGGTGGAAATGGGCAGCACCTGGGAATCGGTGGTCAAGCGCATCGCCGAAGACCCCGGCTATGCCAAGGACTTCAAGGACGCCTACCCCGACGGCGTGACCAAGCCCAATATCCAGAGCGCCCTGGCCGACTACGAACGCACCTTGCAAACGCCCAATTCGCGTTTCGACCAGTACCTGCTGGGCAATACCGACGCCCTCACGCCCCGGGAAAAGTTCGGTTACCAGCGGTTCAAGGAGTACGGCTGCATCGCTTGCCACCAGGGCGTGAACATCGGCGGCAACATGTTCCAGAAATTCGGCATCATGGGTGACTACATCGGCGACCGGGGCAACCCGACCCGGGCCGACGAAGGACGCTTCAACATCACTGGCGATGAAGCGGACCGCCAAGTCTTCAAGGTACCCAGTCTGCGCAACGTGGCCGTCACCGCGCCGTATTTCCATGATGGGTCGGCGATGACGCTGGAGCACGCGGTGGAGGTGATGTTCAAGTACCAACTGGGTCGTGAGCCCCTCAAGAACGATACGACACTGATCGTCGAGTTCCTCAAGACCCTGACCGGTGAATCGGAGGGCAAGCCCCTATGACCACTCTGCGCCGCCTCGGTCTTGCCTTCATCGGCCTGTTACTGGCTTCGGTCCTGCTGTTCATGTATGTCAATTCGGGGGCCCAGCAGGCCGCCTCGTACATTGAATCCCGGGACCTGATCCGCCTGCTCAAGCAACAGGACGCCATCTGGGACAACGAAGTCCTCAAGTCGCGAATCGCCCTGACCCACAACTATGACCCGCTGGTCTCCCCCCTGCACGAAATGGCACGCCTGTGGCAGCGCCTGGACGCCATCGAATCGGAACCGGGGCGCCACGGGCCGTCGCTCTGGGACGCCCAGCGCGACGAATACCTCAAGTTGGTCAAGGAAAAAACCCGTCTGATAGAACAGTTCAAGTCCCATAACGCGGTGTTGCGTAACTCCCTGGCCTTTCTGCCCACCGGCGAGGACGACATCCAAGGCCAGTTCGCCCGGCTGCCCGACACGTACAAACTGGCGTTGCAGAACGTTGCCATCGACACTTACGATCTGTTGCTCAGCAGTATGGAGTTCGCCCAGGTCAGCTCCCCGGAGATCGCAGCCGAGGTCCTGCTGGGTTTGAACCAGTTGGATGTCAACAAGGAGCGCCTGCCTGAGGGGTTGCTCAACTCCATCGAAGTCCTGCGCAGGCACATCGGGGTGATCCTGCGCGAACAACCCAAGGTGAATGAGTTATTGCTGGGCATCGGAGCGATCCCCGTGGCCGATCGCCTGGACACCATCAGCCACCTGCTCGAGACGGACCAGGAAAAAGCCGCCGCCCAGTACGAGCGCAACCACATTTACCTATTGGTGTTCGCCACGTTCCTGGTCTTGATATTGATCTGGCTGGCGATCCGGTTGATACGCAGCTTCGCCGAAATCAATCGGGTCAACAACGCCCTGCAAACCGCCAATGATGAGCTGGAACAACGGGTCGAGGAGCGTACCCGCCAGCTCAAGGACACCCAGAGCGAGTTGATGGACACCGCCCGCCAGGCCGGCATGGCGGAAATCGCCACCAACGTGTTGCACAACGTCGGCAACGTCCTCAACAGCGTGAACATCTCCGCCGACCTGGTCAGCCGCAAACTGCGCAGCAGCAAGGCCCTGGGGCTGGGCAAGGCGATGCAACTGATCAACGAACACGCCGATGACCTCGGGCACTTCCTCACCGAGGACGCCAAGGGCAAGCTGCTGCCCGGCTACCTCAACCAACTGGTCGAGGCCATCGCGTCGGAGCAGCAGAGCCTGACCGATGAACTGGCCCAATTGAGCAAGAGCGTGGACCACATCAAGGACATCGTCTCCACCCAGCAATCCTACGCCGGGGCCAGCAGCCTGCAGGAACCTTTGGTGGTCAGCGAACTGCTCGAAGACGCTTTGCGCATGAACTCCGGCGCCCTGACCCGCCATCATGTTACGGTGATCAAGGAATACGGCGACGTGCCGCGGATCATGGGCGACAAGCACCGCTTGCTGCTGATCCTGATCAACCTGATCAGCAATGCCAAGTACGCCATGGCCGGGGTGTCCAACGATGCGCGGAACATGACCCTCAAGGCCGCCGTCGTCGATGGCCAGACCCTGCAAATCAGCGTCAAGGACGAAGGCGAAGGCATCCCGGAGGAAAACATGACGCGCATCTTCGCCCATGGTTTTACCACGCGTAAGGAAGGCCATGGCTTTGGCCTGCACAGCTGCGCATTGGCGGCCATCGAAATGAACGGCCACCTCACCGCCCACAGTGAGGGGCCAGGCAAAGGGGCGACATTCCAATTGCAGGTGCCCCTGAAACTTGCAGAAGGTGAACCATGAACAGCCTGAGTAACCGCCGCATCCTGTTGATCGACGATACACCCGCCATTCATGAAGATTTCCGCAAGATCCTCACCCCGGAGGATGACGGCAACACGGATTTGCAGGACATGGAAAGCGCGCTGTTTGGCGAAGCGCCGAAACCTGCCACCACCGTGTTCGAACTCGACTCGGCCTACGGTGGGCAGGAAGGCCTGAACAAATTGCTGGAGGCCATGGCCAAGGAGCGTCCCTATGCCCTGGCCTTTGTCGACATGCGCATGCCCGAAGGCTGGGACGGCGCCAAGACCATCGAAGAACTCTGGAAGCGCGACCCGCAGTTGCAGGTGGTGGTTTGCACCGCCTATTCGGATTATTCCTGGGATGAATTGCTCGACCGTCTGAACGGCCACGACCGCTTGCTGATCCTGAAGAAGCCGTTCGACAACATCGAAGTCCAGCAGATGGCCAACACCCTGACCACCAAATGGGAAATGACCTCGCGCGCGCAATTGAAAATGAACAAGCTCAAAGACCTGGTAGAACAACGCACCCAGGCTTTCAAACAGGCCAGCGAGCTGCTGCAGATGGAGATCGACGAACGCAAGATGCTGGAAACCCAGTTGGTGCAATCGGAAAAGCTCGCCTCGCTGGGCCAGTTGGCGGCCGGGGTGGCCCACGAGATCAACAACCCGATCGGCTTCATTTCTTCCAACCTGGGGGCGCTGGACGGCTACTTCGGCAAACTCCAGGAAATGCTCACGGCCTACGGCAGCGCCGAGGAGGCCATCGCCTCGCCGGAGCTGGTGGTGAACTTGAGAAAGCTGCGCGAACAGGTAGAGCTGGATTTCCTGGTCGAGGACATCCCCCTGCTGATCAAGGAATCCAAGGATGGCATTGGCCGGGTCGGGCAGATCGTCAAGGACCTGAAGGATTTCTCCCGCGTTGATTCCAGCCAGGAATGGCAGATGGCCAATTTGCAGCAGGGCATGGATTCGACGTTGAACATCGTCGCCAATGAAATCAAGTACAAGGCCGACGTGGTCAAGGAATACACACCCTTGCCGGAGGTGGAATGCCTGCCATCGCAGATCAACCAGGTGATCATGAACCTGATCGTCAACGCCGCCCAGGCCATCGGCCCCGAACGCGGCACCATCACCCTGCGCAACGGAGTCGGTGAAGAAACCGTCTGGATCGAAGTGGCGGACAACGGCTCGGGCATTCCCCCCGAGACCCTGCAGAAAATCTTCGACCCGTTCTTCACCACCAAACCCATCGGCCAGGGCACGGGGCTCGGGCTGTCGTTGTCCTACGGCATCGTGAAAAAACACAACGGCGAGATCACCGTACGCAGCGAAGTCGGCGTCGGCACCACCTTCCGCGTGGAATTGCCGTTGCGGCAGATGAAGCAGGCGAGCTGAGCCACCCCGGCGGTTCAAACGGTGGAAGCAAGCTCCCTCACCACAACTGCCGAGCGTCGCCGCCAATCCAATTGTGGGAGCGAGCTTGCTCGCGATAGCGATAGCGATAGGCCAGTCAATGCAGGTGTCGAGCGGACGACTGCCATCGCGAGCAAGCTCGCTCCCACAGGTTTTTCTGGCGTTCGTTACTCCAGCCAACATACAGCCCCTGTGGCAAGCTCCCTCACCACAACTGCCGAGCGTCGCCGCCAATCCAATTGTGGGAGCGAGCTTGCTCGCGATAGCGGTAGGCCGGCTGCTTCGCAGCCCAGCGGGAGCAAGCACCCTCGCCACAAGCTGAATTCCAAGCTAATGTCTCGCCAATCGCTCCCCCCAAGGAAACCGTATGAGCCTGTCTCTGCTGAGTCGTTACGCCTTCTTTGCTGGCTGTGTCATCTTCACCCTCGCCAGCCTGCCATTCCTGCAACACGACTGGCTCTGGCCCATTGCGCTGGTGACCGGGCTGTTGAGCCTGTTGGGAGTGTTCGACTTGCTGCAAAGCCGCCATGCCGTACGGCGCAATTACCCGATCCTGGGCAACATCCGCTATCTGGTCGAAGGCATCCGCCCGGAGATCCGCCAGTACCTGCTCGAATCCGACAGCGATGCCCTGCCCTTCTCCCGGGCCCAACGCTCGCTGGTGTATTCCCGGGCCAAGAACGAAAGCGCCGACAAGCCGTTCGGCACCTTGATCGACGTGTACCAGACCGGCTTCGAATTCATCGGCCATTCCATGCGCCCGGCCCCGCTGAGCGACCCCAGCGGTTTTCGCGTGATCGTCGGCGGCCCGCAGTGCACCCAGCCGTACTCAGCATCGGTGTTCAACATCTCGGCCATGAGCTTCGGCTCCCTGAGCGCCAATGCCATCCGGGCGTTGAACCAGGGGGCGAAGCTAGGCAACTTCGCCCATGACACCGGTGAAGGCAGCATCAGCCCCTACCACCGCGAACACGGTGGCGACCTGACCTGGGAACTGGGCAGTGGCTATTTTGGCTGTCGCACCAGCGACGGGCGCTTCGACCCCGAGCGCTTCGCCGCCCAGGCACAGAACCCGCAGGTGCGGATGATCGAAATCAAGATGAGCCAGGGCGCCAAACCCGGCCACGGCGGGATCCTGCCCAAGCACAAGGTCACCCGGGAAATCGCCGAGACCCGTGGCATCCTCATGGGCGAGGATTGCGTGTCCCCATCACGTCACAGCGCGTTTTCCACCCCCATCGAACTGATGCAATTCGTCCAGCAACTGCGTGAGCTGTCCGGGGGCAAACCGGTGGGCTTCAAATTCTGCCTGGGCCATCCCTGGGAATTCATGGGCATCGCCAAGGCCATGCTGGAAACCGGGATCCTGCCCGACTTCATCGTAGTGGACGGCAAGGAAGGCGGCACGGGCGCGGCGCCCGTGGAATTCACCGATCACATCGGCGTGCCGCTGCGCGAGGGCCTGCTGTTCGTGCACAACACCCTGGTGGGCCTGAACCTGCGGGACAAGATCAAGCTCGGCGCCAGTGGCAAGATCGTCAGCGCCTTCGACATCGCCAGCGTCCTGGCCATCGGCGCCGACTGGGCCAACGCCGCGCGCGGCTTCATGTTCGCCATCGGCTGCATCCAGTCCCAAAGCTGCCACACCAACAAATGCCCCACCGGCGTCGCCACCCAGGACACCTTGCGCCAGCGCGCCCTGGTCGTCCCGGACAAGGCCCAGCGGGTCTACAACTTCCACCGCAACACCCTCAAGGCCCTGGCCGAAATGCTCGCCGCCGCCGGGCTCGAACACCCGTCGCAATTGCAGCCCAAGCATTTGGTACGGCGGATGTCGGCCACCGAGGTCAAGTTGTTCTCTGAGTTGCACGTGTTTCTGAAGCCGGGGGAATTGCTGACCGGTGAGGTCAATGGGGCGTTTTATTCGCGGATGTGGCAGATGGCGCGGGCGGACAGTTTTGAGCCTTTGGAAGCGGGGGCTGCGTAACCGTGAACGGAGGGCCCGAAAGCCTCGAATGACCGAGGTGTCGGCGCTCCCCACCTGTCAACTCTGACAGTAGACGGCTATGTCCCTTCAATTGAACATCCCTTCAGAGTTCAATTGCAGGGACGATACTATGTTGACGCGCCGCGATCTGGTGAGCATCACATCACTTTGTGCAGCATTGGCCTCGTTGCCTCTGCCTATCTCGGTATTGGCCAGCGACGTGAAGCCCGACACCCCGCTCCCCTTCAGCTTTGACACACTGATCCAGCTCGCCGAAGCAACGGCGCTCAAGCCCTACGTCAAGTCGACCGCTGTCCCCGAGCACCTGCTGGCGAACATCGATTACGAGGTGCTGGGCAAGGTTCGATTTGACAGCGCACGTGCGCTTTTTGCCAACGGGCCCGGCCAGTACCCCGTCACCTTCTTCCATATGGGAAAATTCTTTCGCACCCCGGTCAAAATGCATGTCGTCACCGACGGCATCGCCCATGACATCCCTTATGACAAAACGCTCTTCGATATGCCCGCCGACAGCCCGGCCCAGGCACTCGCGCCCAATAGCGGCTTTGCCGGTTTGCGCCTCCAGGAAAGCCGGCTGGGCAAGCAGAAGAATCTCGACTGGAAGCAGAACGATTGGGTGGCATTTCTCGGCGCCTCCTATTTTCGAGCCATAGGAGAACAGTACCAATACGGCCTTTCTGCGCGGGGGATCGCATTGAACGTCGCACAAGCGGGTATGGCCGAAGAGTTTCCCACCTTCACCGATTTCTGGATCGAGACACCCGCCGACAATCGCCAGCCGAGCATGACCCTGTACGCACTGCTCGACGGTCCCAGCCTGTGTGGTGCCTATCGCTTCGTGATCAACCGCACCAAAGGGGTGATCATGGACATCGAAACGGCCCTGTTCCTGCGTCAGAACGTCGATCGCTTCGGCATCGCCCCGCTGACCTCCATGTACTGGTTTAGCGAAGCGGCCAAGCGTACCGCGGTCGACTGGCGCCCAGAAATCCACGACTCCGATGGCCTGGCGTTATGGACCGGGACGGGTGAGCATATCTGGCGCCCGCTCAACAATCCTCCGCGCACCATGGCGTCGGCGTTTTCGGACAAGCAACCGCGAGGTTTCGGGCTCCTGCAGCGCGACCGCAATTTCGATCACTACCTGGACGGCGTGAATTATCAGCGTCGCCCCAGTTTGTGGGTCGAGCCGCTCGGAGACTGGGGGGAAGGCAGCGTCCAACTGGTGGAAATTCCCACTGACGATGAAATCCACGACAACATCGTCGCGATGTGGGTACCCAAGGAACCCGCCGAGGCAGGTCATCAATACCGGTTGAAATATCGCCTGCACTGGCTGGCCGACGAGCCCTATCCCTCCGATCTGGCACGTTGTGTAGCGACACGGCTAGGGAACGGAGGCCAACCTGGCCAGCCACGTCCCAAGGGTGTGCGTAAATTTGTCGTGGAGTTCGCGGGCGCTCCGCTGAAAAAGCTGCCCTTCGGCGTGAAACCCGATGCCGTGCTCTGGGCTTCCAGGGGAACGTTTTCAAACGTGTTCACCGAACCCGTGCCGGATGACGAGGCGGGCCATTGGCGTGCTCAGTTCGATCTGAATGTCGAAGGTGGCGACCCTGTGGAAATGCGCCTGTACCTGGGTCTGCAGAGCGAAACGCTCTCAGAGACGTGGCTTTATCAATATCACCCGTTCGAGCCGTCATAAGCTGCGGTGACGCAGCCAGTGCTCACCTGACGTGCATACGAAGGGTCTGACACCATGAATCTGATGCGCCTTGCCACAGCCGTCCTGCTCGGTACGCTGGCTGCGTTGCTCTGGCTCGAGTCTACGACCGACGCCGATGGCGGCTTGGTCAGGCATAAAAACGCCTTTATAGAACAGTTGATCGGGCGGATGACCCTCGAAGAGAAAGCCGGTCAGCTGACTCAAATGGGTATGCAACCCACCCCCACCGGCCCGGTGGTGGATAACAAAAGTTCGCGCCCCCTTGCCCTCACTGATGTCGGTTCTGTGCTGGGCGTGTATGGCGCCGAGGACACCCGAAAACTGCAACGCGAAGCCGTCGAAGGCTCGCGCTTGCATATCCCACTGCTGTTCTCCTTCGATGTGATCCACGGCTTCCGAACCCTCTTCCCCGTGCCGCTGGC
Organism: Pseudomonas sp. NFACC56-3; assembly: GCF_900100025.1. Lineage (NCBI taxonomy): Bacteria > Pseudomonadati > Pseudomonadota > Gammaproteobacteria > Pseudomonadales > Pseudomonadaceae > Pseudomonas > Pseudomonas sp. NFACC56-3. The sequence continues at coordinate 151,025 of NZ_FMTK01000006.1, forward strand.
CGAGGCATCGGCCTGGGACCCTGACTTATCACGACGCACCGCAAGGGCCGCCGCCGCCGAAGCAACGGCAGCAGGCGTACACTGGACCTACGCGCCTATGGTGGACATTGCGAGAGATCCCCGCTGGGGCCGGGTGGTAGAAGGCGCCGGGGAAGACCCGTTTCTGGGTGCGGCGCTGGCCGCTTCACGCGTCCGCGGTTTTCGTGGCGACGGAGCTCCCGACACCTCGAAGATGCTCTCTACCGCGAAACATTTCGTCGGTTACGGTGCGGCCGAAGGGGGGCGCGACTACAACACCTCTGATATGTCCGAACGCACACTGGAGGAAGTTTATCTCACTCCATTTCGTGCAGCCGTGCAGGCCGGCGTCGATGCGATCATGCCCGGATTCAACGAAGTAAATGGCGTACCGATGCATGCTAATCAATCGTTGCTTAAGGATAAGTTACGCAACGACTGGGGGTTTCAGGGAGTTATCGTCAGTGATTACAGTGGCATTCACGAACTGATTCTGCACGGTATCGCATCGACGTCCCGAACCGCCACGTTGCGGGCATTCGACGCGACGGTCGATATTGATATGGTGGGCGGCGACTACGCTAGCGAGCTACCGACATTGGTGCGCAACGGTCAACTTTCAGAACGCCAACTGAACGATGCAGTACGACGAATCCTCCTGGTCAAGCAGCGGCTGGGGTTGTTCGAGGATCCCTATCGCTACAGCGATCAGGCGCGTGAACGGGCGTTGCTGCTGACCCTCCCCACCCGTGCGCTGGCCCGGGAAGCCGCGCAAAAATCCATCGTTCTATTGAAAAACGACCACTCGCTGCTGCCGCTGTCCAAGCAACTGCGCAAGCTTGTCGTAGTCGGAGCCTTGGCGAACGATGCGCCATCCACATTGGGCCCCTGGTCAGGCGTGGGGCGGGCCGAAGAGTCGATCACCGTGCTGGAAGGCATAAAACGCGCCGTAGCATCCACAACCCAGATCGTCTACCGACCTGGAGCCTCCCCCGACGACACCAACCTTGTGGATATCGACCAGATCCAGCGCGACGCCAGGGACGCCGATGCGGTGGTTGCCGTACTCGGCGAAACAGCACAGATGAGTGGCGAAGCCCGCAGCCGCGCCTCCCTTGGCTTGCCTGGCGCGCAGAACGCACTGCTCGCTCAGTTGCTCGAAACCGGCAAACCGTTGGTGGTCATCCTGATGAATGGCCGCCCACTGGCCATACCCTCCCTCGACGAACAGGTACCGGCAATCCTCGAAACCTGGTTTCTGGGTTCGGAAATGGGCCATGCGGTAGCCGATGTGCTATTTGGCGATTTCAATCCCAGCGGCAAACTTCCCATCACCTTTCCACGCTCGGTCGGACAGATCCCTCTTTACCAGGGTCACAAGAACACCGGTCGACCACCGAGCAAAACCAGTGTCTTTTCGTCCAAGTACATGGACGAACCCTGGACCCCGCTCTACCCGTTTGGTCATGGCTTGAGCTACACCACCTTCACCTATGGAACGCCAACCCTCAGTAGGCAGCGCCTGGCCTTCGACGAAACGCTGACGGTACAGGTGACGGTCCGCAACAGCGGTCAACGAGCAGGTGACGAAACAGTTCAGTTGTATTTGCGCCAGAACACCGCAAGCGTGACGCGCCCCGTGCGGACATTGCGTGGTTTTTCCAAGGTTCGACTGGCGCCCGGCGAATCGAAGACCGTCGAGTTTTTACTCGATCAGGACGACTTCGCGTTGCTGGGCACCGATTATCTGCGACTTGTCGAATCCGGGACATTCACTGTTTTCGTCGGGGGTAGCTCCACCACGGACAATCAGGCCAGTTTCGAGGTGACCAAAGGCGCCCAACTGATGGGGCGTGGCTCGGCCATTCCGCGGTGGTTACGCGACGATACGCCCGTGCGTTAAGTCTTCACTGCCGCTCGAAACGACCAAACCACATATCAGGTGCCGAAGCGTTATGCCTTGAGAGCGTCGTGCGCCCCAACCGGACAGTCTGCACATCCGCACGCCTGAACTCATCCAAGGGCTCATCGACTTCATCGCTCGAACCCGGCCGATGAAAAGATACTTGCGAGACATCGGCATTATCAGCGGCAACGTACATGGAACGGACAGCGGCGAAAGGCCTGTCCAGAGTCGATGGCCGGTTATGGGAATAATCCAGCACGGCACGTTGCTGATTGATTTCGACTATTTTCATGCTGCCGTGAGAGCCGTCTCGATAGTCGAGCTCAAACGTCCAGGTTGCCGGTACGAACTCAACCTTTGCCAAATCGACTACAGGTCGAAGAGCCTCTTCGATCGGGCCAACGAGAAAAGACGTGCCATATGCGCCCGTTTTGAGATGAGGTGCCGCAAGCGGCTTGAGACGCCAATACCCATCCGTGGGGTAAAATACCAGGAACTCCTCGGGAGCTTGTTCCGGCCGGTGCTTGTCTTTAAGGAACACCTGAACCAGATGCACGGTGCCTTGTTGCTCGCCCAGGACATTGACATCGACGGATTGAGCACGCCAGAAACGCTCCAGCGTAATCCCGTTGACCAGGAGCTCATCCGATTCCCAAAGCACCCTGCGCCAGGGGGTGAAGGTAAATACCGGGTCCTGTGCATTGGCGCTTCCATCGAAAGAGCAACCGGAAAAATCCGGGGCCGACCGATCTGATCCCAGCGAGTCGATGTAGGCCGGATGCAACGCTTCGATTCGGAACGTCTGGATGGCGTTTCCGACCAGTTTCACATAAACGTTGTCCTCCTCCGCACAGCCCGTCGGATACGTAGCGTTGATGACTGTTACCCAATCATCGCCACTGCGTATCGTCGCACATCCGATCAACAGCGCAGCGAAGACAATCCCCCATGCTATCCGCTTCAGGGTCTTTTCCGGTGCACGGGTTAAAGCGCAAAACGGCTGGCCTAATGAGAAATACATCGGGAGTTACCGTGATTTCGGAAGTATCCCCCGACCATAACCCGCATGATTTGAACGACGCTACTGTCAAACCTGACAGTAGCGTTGCCGCTACAGGGCCTGACGGACCGGAGCTATGAAACCGAACCCACCGCGCCCTGCCCCTCCCCCGTCGGCTGCAACTTGAAGGCATAAAACAACACAGTCAGCAACACCAGAAACGCCGGCCCCACATACAACGCCACGCGGGTATCCGGGAAGTACGCCATCAACCCCACCACCAGCACCAGGAACGCCAGGGCCAAGTACGAGCTGACCGGGTACAGCCACATGCGGTACTTCAAGGCCGCACGCTCGGAAGCGCTCAGGCCTCGGCGGAATTTGAGCTGGGCCAGCAGGATCATCACCCAGGTCCAGATCGCGCCGAAGGTGGCAATGGAGGTCACCCAGACGAAGACCTTTTCCGGCACCAGGTAATTGAGCAACACGCCCAGCAGCAGCGCGGCGATGGACAGCAGCAATGCGCGACGCGGCACGCCGTTGGTCGAGGTCTTGGCGAAACCGGCCGGGGCCTGGCCGTTCTGCGCCAGGCTGTAGAGCATCCGCCCGGTGCTGAAGATGCCGCCGTTGCAGGACGACAGTGCGGCGGTGATCACCACGAAATTGATGATGCCGGCGGCGGTCTTGATGCCCAGGCGCTCGAAGGTCATCACGAACGGGCTGCCCTGGGTGCCGATCTCGTTCCACGGGTAGATCGACAGGATCACGAACAGCGCGCCGACGTAGAACAGCAGGATCCGCCAGAACACCGAACCGATGGCGTTGGGGATGGTTTTCTGTGGGTTCTTCGCTTCACCGGCGGTCAGGCCGATCATCTCCACACCCAGGTAGGCGAACATGACCATTTGCAGGGACATCAACACGCCGGACACGCCGTTGGGCATGAAGCCGCCGTGGGCCCAGAGGTTGGAAATGCCCAGGGCTACACCGTCGTTGCCGAAGCCAAAGGCGATGATGCCGACGCCACCGATGACCATGGCGATGATGGTGACGATCTTGATCAGCGCGAACCAGAATTCGAATTCGCCGAAGGCCTTGACCGCGATCAGGTTGATCGAGCCCATGCTGACCAGTGCCGCCAAGGCCCAGATCCAGCGGGGCACATCGGGGAACCAGATGCCCATGTACACCGCCACGGCGGTGATCTCCGCCACACAGGTCACCAGCCACAGGAACCAGTAGTTCCAACCGGTCAGGAAACCTGCCAGTGGGCCGAGGTAATCCTGGGCATAGCGGCTGAACGAACCGGCCACCGGGTTGTGCACGGCCATTTCACCGAGGGCGCGCATAATCACCAGGATCGCCAGGCCGCCAATGATGTAGGACAGCATGATCGCCGGGCCGGCCATTTCGATGGCCTTGGCCGAACCGAGGAACAGCCCGACACCGATGCAGGCGCCAAGCGCCATCAGGCGGATATGCCGCTCGCCGAGTTCACGTTTGAGCGGACCGCCCTGAGCGGTCTCGCCATGGGGCAGATGATTGCCGACAGGCATAGGGATAACCTCGTCTTGTTATTGGATTAGCCACCGAGTGTCCAAAGCCGCAGGCCGGTAAGCCTGCCGCCTTGCCGAAACCGGGTCTGTCTTGTGGGCAGACCGTCCTGTGGAACGACAACCTCAGGATCAGCGGGTCATGCAGTATAAAAAGCCAGGGATAGAAAGATTCACTGTAAAACCAGGGAAATTCAGGGATAAGCCTGCGCCAGAATCGACTTTTAGAGAGGTGTTGTCTGGGATTCAGACCTCTCGGAAACGCCGCCGAGTATTGCACAGTGATGGTGCAGCGTCATGTTTTGGCATGGGGCGATGGCTCTAGTGCAAAGCTTTCAGACATCACGTCCCTCACCGAGCCACACTGTGTCCCACAGTGGATAATTGCCAATGCGATCCACCAAACCTGCACGAAGCGGATTGGCAATGATGTAGCGTGCGCAAGGCCGTAGGTCCTCGTTGTCCCGGATCGCGCGATCATGGAAGCCGCTTTGCCAGAACGCGCCTTTTCTGTTCATTGCTCGGTTGATTGTGAGCGTGCTGCGGGATTTGACCATCTGCATCACATGGGGGAGCTGAGCCTGCTCTAGCTGCACCAACCAATGCAGGTGATCCGGCATCACAACCCAGGCCAGCGAATTGACCTGGCCTCGCTCATGGGCCAAGCGCATTTCTGCCACCAATAAGCGGCCCAACTGCCAGTTCTTGAAGATAGGTATGCGTCGGTGAACGACCGTAGTGACGAGGTAACCTCGCCCCGGTTCCGAAGAGCGTCCGCGACGCAAGCAATGGGAGTTTGGGCGTGGAGGATGCATGCTTTGGCTTCCTGTGGTTGGGAGACCTACTTACGGTAGCCTCTCCCACGACGATCCGACGCGATGATGGTTGAGCGACTTTTCCGAAAACGACGTAGTACCCGTGGCGAGGGAGCTTGCTCCCGCTGGGGGGCGAAGCCGCCCTCGCTTTTTCAACTGCTGAAAACACTTCAACCATGCCACCGTTGCGTCTGCTGCGCAGCCGAGCGGGAGCAAGCTCCCTCGCCACAAAAGCCTGTCAGACCATCCCCCCCCCAAACACCCGGGCATTTCTTCACTCCAGGCAGGCAGTCCCCATCCTGAAGGCATACCGACCGTGGCGAGGGAGCTTGCTCCCGCTGGGGGGCGAAGCCGCCCTCGCTTTTCAACCGCTGAAAACGCTTCAGCCCATGCCACCGTTGCGTCTGCTGCGCAGCCGAGCGGGAGCAAGCTCCCTCGCCACAAAAGTTCCTCAGCCAATGGCCTCTCACAAGTGTTCGTGTATGGGCTTGCCCACAATTTCCCCTCCCCCACGCCAACCACCGTCTAAGCTTCAAGCAAGTCCGATCAATCTGCTTAATGGATCAGTCGACTATGGGCGCTTTGTGGCAAACCGATTCAAATGAACCTGTGGTCCCGACTGAACGTATGGAAGAAGCGCCTTTACCTCAAAAAAAACGCCGCGCACGACATGGCTGGCGGGCATTCTGGTTGTTGTTGCTGATTATCGTGGTGGTGGTCGGCCTCGCAGTGACCAAGGAAATGCGCACGTCGCGGTTTCAGGCCCGGGAGCTCAGCCAGTATGCCGCGTCCCTGAGTTACTCGGTGCAGCCGGGGCCCAGCGATGCCATCGTCTACCCTGGCGCAGGCCCGTTCGACCGGCGCTTGGGCTACAGCGCGCTGGGGGAGTTCCTGCCGCGGCTGCTCAAGCGTGACTACGTTATCCAGGCACAGGCGCGGTTTTCGCCGGCGTTGATGGACTACGTCGAAAAAGGCCTGTTCGTACCCTACGCGGAAAAGATCCAGGCTGGACTGACCATCACCGACTGCCGCGCCGCGCCGGTCTATCAGTTCAAGTACCCGCAACAGCTGTACGCGAACTTCGAAGCGATCCCGCCCGTGGTGGTGCAGAGCCTGTTGTTCATCGAGAACCGTTTTCTGCTCGACCCCAAGCAACCCTTGGCCAACCCGGCCGTGGACTGGCCGCGCTTCGGCATGGCGGCCTGGTCGCAAGTCGCCAAGCTGTTGAGCCTGCCGGGGCAATCCGCCGGGGGCAGCACCTTGGCCACGCAACTGGAGAAATACCGTCACTCGCCTGAGGGCCTGACCGTGTCCGGCGCGGAGAAAATCCGCCAGATGATTTCCGCCAGCGTGCGCGCTTACCAGGGCGGCCCGCAAACCCTCGAGGCGCGGCAGCGGATCATTCGTGACTACCTCAACAGCGTGCCGCTTTCCGCCGTGCCGGGGCATGGTGAAGTCCATGGCATGGCCGAAGGCTTGCGGGTCTGGTATGGCGCCGACTTCAATCGGGCCAATGAGCGCTTGGCCAGCACCGCGACCGATCCCCAGAGCCTGGCGGAAAAAGGCCTAGCCCTGCGCGAGATGCTGTCGCTGATGATCGCCCAGCGCCGGCCGTCCCATTACCTGTCCAAGGGTCACGATGAACTGGCGCGCCTGACCGATAGCCACATCCGCCTGCTGGCACAGAACGGCGTGATCGACGCGGCGCTGGCCGAGGCGGCCCTGGCGAGCAAGGTCAGCTATCGCGACTGGGTCCAGGACCCGACCGTGCAGCCCAACGAAACCAACAAAGGCATCAGCGCCGCCCGCAGTCGCCTCGCCACCCTGCTCAACCGTCCGCTGTACGACCTCGATCGCCTCGACCTGTCCGCCACCAGCACCTTGCAAAGCGATTTGCAGGCCCAGGCCACCGACTACCTCAAGCGCTTGGCCGACCCGGCCTTCGCGACCGAGATCGGCCTGATGGGAGAACGCCTGCTGACCCCCACCAGCACCACCCAGGTGCGCTACAGCTTCACCCTGCTGGAACTGACCCCCGATGGCTCGCGCGTGCGGGTGCAGACCGACAGCACCGACCAGCCTTTCGACATCAATGAAGGCAGCAAGCTGGAACTGGGCTCCACCGCCAAGTTGCGGGTGCTCACCACCTACCTGCAGATCATCGCCGAACTGCACGACCGTTATGCCCAGCAGACCCCAGCGGCGTTGAAGAAAACCGAAGTCGCCGAGCAGGACCGCCTCTCCCGCTGGGCCGTCGACTACCTGATCCAGAACACCGACCGCAGCCTGCCGACGATGCTCGAGGCCGCGCTGGACCGGACCTACTCGGCCAGCCCTGGCGAAGCCTTTTTTACCGGCGGCGGGCTGCACACCTTCCACAACTTCCGCAACGAGGACAACGGTCGCAACCCGACGTTGCGCGACGCCCTGCGGGAGTCGATCAACCTGCCGTTCATCCGTCTGATGCGCGACCTGGTGCGCTACGCCACCTATGCCGGGCCCAACAACAGTTCCGAACTGCTCAAGGACGACAAGGACCCGCGCCGCCAGGAATACCTGGCCCAATTCGCCGACCGCGAAGGCACCTCGTTCCTGCTCAGGTTCTGGAAGAAATACCAGAAAAAGGACACCGGCCAGCGCCTGGAAACATTCCTCGACGGCATGCGCCCCACCGCTATCCGCCTGGCCGCCGTGCACCGCTATTTCTTTCCCAACGACAGCCAGGAGAGCTTCAACCGCTTCGTGCGCGCCCATTTGAAGTCAGCCAAGAGCGCCGAAAAACTCACCGACGAACGCCTCGAACGGCTCTACCAAAGCTATGGCCCCGGCGCCTATGACCTGCCGGACCAGGGCTTCATCGCCAAGGTCCACCCGCTGGACCTGTGGTTGATGGGTTACCTGCTGAACAACCCCGACGCCAAGTTCAGCCAGATCGTCAAGGCCAGCCAGTTCGAGCGCCAGGAAGTCTACGCCTGGCTGTTCAAGAGCCGACACAAGAGCGCCCGCGACAGTCGCATCCGCACCATGCTGGAAATCGAAGCCTTTCTGGATATCCATCAGCGCTGGCAGAAAGTCGGCTATCCGTTCGATCACCTGGTGCCGTCCCTGGCCACCGCCATCGGCAGCTCCGGTGACCGCCCGGCTGCGCTTGCCGAACTGGTGGGCACCATTCTCAACGATGGCATCCGCCAACCGGCGTTGCGGGTGGACAGCCTCGACTTTGCCATCGACACGCCTTACGAGACACGGCTGGTGAGCAACCCGGACAATGGCAAGCGCGTGATGCCCGTGGAAGTGGCCCGGGCCTTGCGCGGGGCACTGTCCCAGGTGGTGGATGCCGGCACCGCGAAACGCGTGGCCGGCAGTTTCAAGCTGGCCGACGGCACGCCGCTGGCCATGGGCGGCAAGACCGGCACCGGTGACAACCGCATCGAAGCGGTCGGCTCCGGCGGACGAGTGATCAGTTCCAAATCGATCAACCGCACCGCCACCTTCGTGTTCTATATCGGCGACAGTCATTTCGGCACCCTCACCGCCTATGTACCGGGCGCGTCGGCGCAGAACTTCAAGTTCACCTCGGCCTTGCCGGTACAAGTACTCAAGGGCATGGCGCCGTTTCTCTCGCCCTACCTGCAACCGGGAAGCCATACCCAGTGCAAGCCGTTGGTGGCGCGTCAATGAGTCACGGCAAGTTGGGGCAGGTACCTGTGGCGAGGGGATTTATCCCCGCTGGGCTGCGCAGCAGCCCCTAAAAAAGCACGCCATTAACCTGATCCACCGTGGTGTCGGCTTTCAGGGCTGCTGCGCAGCCCAACGGGGATAAATCCCCTCGCCACAAAGATCAGGGGTTGCCCTCAGATCAGGAATTAACCCGAGGCACCGCGTCGAAGATCACAGTGATATGCCCCGTGAACAAACCGGACAACATGGGAGAAACCGGGAGAGGGACGAAGATGCGCATCTCAGCCGTCATGCCTGGCGTGGACGTAGCGTCATCCACCACTTCCTTAGGCACTTTTTCCAACCAAACGTTGTTGAACATGGTGACAGTGTGGATTCCATAAGTACCGTTGAACAACCAGGAATTCCCTTCAATGTAGGCATGAACCGAACCGTCGGTGTTTTTCACATCGAAGATCTGACGCACTGGGGACAACATTCTGTTCACAGGATTGAAATGCATGACTTCGTCCTTACCGAAGTCTGGATTGCGTGGCTGTACATGAAACTGCTTGTTCGGGATGTTCGCGCTGATATGGATCGATGAGCGCGCGTCATCGCCAGCCCACGCCAGCGAAGAACCCAGGGCCACAATGCCCAGGGCAGCGATGAATACAAATTTTTCGAACACGGTTAAACCTTTTTTTTATCGTTATGGAAGTGCGGGAGCGTTGTCTGCATCCCGCCGTTACACGCATTCCAAAATCAGGGGTTGATTCGAGGCACTGCGTCGAAAATCACCGTGAAGTCAGCGTTGTACATGCCAGGAGAGAGTGGACGAGTAGGCTGGTTCGCAACAACGACACGCATTTCAGCCTGGGTACCCGGTGTGGACGTGGCATCGTCCACGACCTCCTGAGGTCGGTCGTCCAGAAGTACTCCGTTGAATATAGCCCTCAGGGACACGATATCCACACCGTTGGTTAAATGAATGGCACCTGTCTGGTTGGCATTCTCGAGGTAGGCGTGGACCGAACCGTCGGTGTTCTTCACATCATAGGTATGGCGCAACGAGGTGAGTTTGTAAGTCACCGGGTTGTAATACATGTATTCATCCTTGCCGAACTCCGGATCCCGTGGCTGCACATGGAATTGCTGGGTCGGGATGTTCGCTTCGATGTGAATGGATGAACGTGCGTCGTCGGCGCCCAGTACCAGGGACGGACTAAGGGCGGCAGCGCCCAGGGTAATAACGGATAGAACTTTCTTGAACATGCTTGATACCTTTTTGTAGTAATAAACCGCGCAGGAGCAAACTTTGCTCCCACCTTCATTGACCCAACACACACCCCGTGGCGAGGGAGCTTGCCCCCGCTCTTTTCCTGAAACACCGCGTTCTTCGGATACGTTGCGTCTGCTACGCAGCCGAGCGGGAGCAAGCTCCCTCGCCACAGGGATCGGTGCTGGTTCAAATGATCTTCGCCACAGGGTTTTGTGTTGTTTCGATGATTTTTATTGGGTGTTACGGCGCGGTAGCGTCGAACACCATGTGCACCGTGCCGTAGTAGTCACCCGGCTTGTAATCGTCAGAAGGTTTGATCGCGGCGATTTCCAGTGGCACCTGGCGCCCCGGCCTGGCATCGATGGCGGTGACCACCTGGGCCGAGTCCAGGGTCAATTCGACGCCGTTGAATTTCACCCGCAGATCGATGCGATCACGCCCATTGGACAGGTACGCCTCCTCCCCGAGGCGCGCGCCGATGGAGCCGTTGCTGTTCTTCACCTGATAGGTGGCCCGCAACGGGCTGAGCTCGCCGGTGATGGTGCTGAAGGGCAAGCGCTGTTCGCGCTGGACCAGTTGCGGGTCAAGGGGTACCACATGAAAGTCAGCCGTCGGGATGGTCACGTAGACTTCGAAAGTCTCCCGCTCGACCGCGCCCCAGGCCGGAACCCAGGGCAACGTGAGCGCAGTCAGAGCAAGGGGGCGCAGCAGTGTCTTGAACATATCTGTATACCTGTGGCGTCTACGACGGTTCGGCGACGGCAGCCGTCAGCCTTTGATCTCGACGTTTTTCTTCTCGCTGCCTTCGATCAGGGTGAAGCGATATTCCCGCCCCGCTTCCTTGTCGAAGGAGAACGTACGGCCGGCCATCACGTGGTGCTTGGTGGTGGGTCGGCATTCGTTGTCTTTCTTGGCCTCGCAGTCCTTGAACTCATCGATCACTACCACGCTGTTGCCCTTGTTACGCAGCAGATAGCGGTTGGGGCTGTCCTCGATCACCGACTCGAAACGGGTTTCCTTGGGCCGCACGAAAAACACTGTGCCGTAGCCCGCCAGGACCTTGACCCCAGCGCCCACACGCTCCTTTTTATACTGCTCGCGCTCTTCCTTGCTGACGGCAAACTCGTCTTCGGCCTCCGGCACCACCGGCACGAAGCGCACGCGGAAGTAGCGTTCCTTGTCGCGGTTGCCCATGAACAACAACCGCGTGCCCTGGACACCGTTGGCCGGCACGATCAGCCGCGCCGGGCTGGCCATCAGGCCATCCTTGGCCTGGGCACTGTCCTGGTTTTTCAGCGGCACTTCCTGGTAGGTGCCGTCCTCGTTATAGATAATCTCCAGGATGTTGACCTTGACGAACGCCGTAGACGTGCCGCCGTTGAATATCCGTTTCATGTAGGTGGTCTTGTTGCTGTCCAGATAGTCGTAGACCACCCCTACCCCAATCTGCGGACCGGCCTGGGCCACGCCGCAAAACAGAGAAAAACCAACCCATGCCAATAAATGTTTCATCGCTTTTAGAACCTCATGCATTTGACGCAACTCACTAAAAATTTGTGGGCCGATGGGCCGCTTAGACTTCTGAATCCCAGACCACCGTGACGTTACCGCTGTAGGCTTTTGCACCGGAGTCCAGCATTTGTTCGACGTTGCTCTGGCCCACCTCGAAGTGCAGCGTTCCGGCTCTACGGTCGAGGTAAAAATCCGGCCGGAACAGCTCGGTGCCGCTGCCGTCACGCAATAACGGGCGCCGGTTGACCGGTTGCCCGCCGGCATCCGTCAACCCTTCGGGCAAGGTCACGCTGACGTTCACCGGCACGGCGTGGCCGGTAGCGGTGTCGGAGATCGCGCAGGTGTTGCCGCTGATGGTTTGGCATTCGATTGCCATCCTGAAACGCGAGGACGCGGAGATATGGAAGCGCTGGTCGCGAAACAGCCGCGTCGGCTTGCTACCGTTGCTCAACCAGGCTTGCCAGCCCTCTTGGGGTACCAGTTCCACGCGGTTGCCGCCGGGGGGTACTTCCACTTTGAGGGCATGCTCCACATCCAGTTTGAAATTGAGTGTGAGCACCGAGTCATCGGGGATCATGACGTCGCCCATGTCCAGGTCTTGCCCCGGACCAACGCCATAGGAGACAGAACCGATGTATTGACCGGACGACATTCTCAATGGATTGGGTGTGCGCAGCTCATAGGCAAAGTTCAAGCCGTGGTAAGTCATGCTGGGAATCAGGTAACTGGCCCTTTTGGCACACACCCCTTCGACCGGCGTCTTCCAGAAGAATATGTAGACGAGGGTATTCAGACCCGAGTGCCCCGAGGATTGACAGGGCGAAGGGGCATACCTCCAAGGAGAACCGCCCCAAAGCTTCGAATGGGCGGTTCCCATATCCACACCGCCACCGACCAGGTCGATTACGCTGACGGGGAGCTGGTAGTACGTCCCTATGCCGGCTATGCGTACTTGGACGATTTCCGTTTCACCGGTCCCCGTATGCGTCACCAGCGCCGGACGCCAAGTGGCAGGCATATGGAACATCGCCCCCTGTCGCGAGTCGCTGTGTCCCGGCTGGATGGGTGCGTTCGAGTGGGCCTTGAGCAGGAATTGCACACTGTAGATTTTCTCCCTTTCACAGAGCGCTGCATAAAGCTGGCAATACCCCGAGGCTGGCGTCGTGTTGAGGAAGGTGTTGTCATTGGGCTTCGAAGGATCTGGCCTGTAGACTGCGGTGATATCCTTGTTCGCGGCACTGGCCGTCGAGGCGCACGCCAACAACGCCACTGAAACCACACTACGCACTGCCATCGGTAACTGTTTCATCGATACCTCACCGTCCTTTCGCCTCAGGCTGGACAATCCATGCCCTTAAACTTCCGAATCCCAGATCACCGTGACGTTGCCGGTGTAGGCTTTCGCACCGCTGTCGAGCATCTCCTCGACGCTGCTGCGAGCCACTTCGAAGTGCAGCATGCCCGGCCGGCGGTCGACATACAGGCCCGGCTGGAACAGCTCGGTGCCACTGCCGTCGCGCAGCAATCGGCGACGGTTGACAGGCTGCCCACCGGCGTCCGTCAAGCCATCGGGCAGGGTCACGCTGACGTCCACCGGTACGGCGTGGCCGGTGCCGGTTTCAGAAATCGCGCAGGTATTGCCGCTGATGTGCTCGCACTCCAGCGCCATCTTGAAACGGGAAGAGGCGGAGATATGGAAGCGCTGGTCGCGGAACAGTCGCGTCGGCTTGCGCCCGCTGTTGAGCCAGGCTTGCCAGCCGTCCTGGGGGACCAGTTCGACGCGGTTGCCGCCGGGGGGGACTTCGACCTTGAGGGTGTGTTCGACAGTCAGGTTGAAGTTCAAGGTGAGTATCGGATCGGAAGGGATCATGACATCGCCCATGTCGAGGTCCTGGCCCGGTCCAACGCTGTAGGTCAACGACCCCGTGTAAAGACCGCTCGACATTTTCAGCGGGTTTGGGGTGCGCAACTCGTAGGCAAAGTCCAGGTACGTGTAACTCATAGTGGGAATCAGATAATTGGCTCTTTTGGCACACGCACTCTCTACTGGCGTCTTCCAGAAGAACATGTACCAGTTACTGCCATAAGCCCCGACACCACTGTATTGGCATGGCGAGGGTGCATTCACCCAACTTGAGCCGTTCCATAACGCCTTATGGGCAGCGATGACATCCACGCCTCCACCGACCAGATCGACGACGCTTCCAGGGAATTGGTAACGTGAGCCGATACCGGACCAGCGTACTTCAACGGTTTCAGTCTCACCTGTAACTGAGTGAGTCACCTGTGCGGTACGCCAGCCGGCGGGCACTTTAAACATCGCACCTTGCCGAACGTCTCCATGGCCTGCCTGAATAGGACTGGTGGAATTGGATGTCATGGGCAATCGAATGCTGAACATCCTTGCCGTCCCGCATTGCGCCGGATATTGCGCGCAGTAACCACTGACCGGGGTGGTATTGGTAAATGTGTTCTCGTTCGGCTTCGAAGGGTCAGGCCTGAACACCGCACTGATATCCCGGCTCAACGCATGGGCCGTCGGCACACAGGCCAATAACAACAGCGAAACCAGGCCACGCGCTGCCACTGATAACAGCTTCATCTGCTCCCCGCCCTTCACATCCGCTCGGGCTGACACATTCATGCCTTTCATACTTCCGAATCCCAGATCACCGTGACATTGCCGGCGTAGGCTTTCGCACCACTGTCGAGCATCTCTTCGACATTGCTGCGGGCCACTTCGAAGTGCAGCATCCCCGACCTGCGGTCGACATACAGGCCCGGCTGGAACAGCTCGGTGCCACTGCCGTCGCGCAGCAATCGGCGACGGTTGACCGGTTGCCCACCGGCGTCCGTCAAGCCATCGGGCAGGGTCACGCTGACGTCCACCGGTACGGCATGGCCGGTGCTGCTATCGGAGATCGCGCAGGTATTGCCACTGATACGCTCGCACTCGAGCGCCATCTTGAAACGGGAAGAGGCGGAAATATGGAAACGTTGGTCGCGGAACAGCCGAGTCGGTTTGCTTCCGCTGTTGAGCCAGGACTGCCAGCCCTCCTGAGGCACCAGTTCCACACGGTTGCCACCGGGAGGCACTTCGACTTTGAGGGTGTGTTCGACGTCGAGTTTGAAGTTGAAGGTAACCACTGAATCATTAGGGATCATGACATCGCCCAGGTCGAGATCCTGGCCCGGCCCGATACCATACGTCAGCGCCCCGGTGTACTGACCCGACGACATTTTCAATGGATTAGGGGTTCGCAGCTCGTAGGCGAAATCCAAGTGGGTGTAACGCATGTCAGGAATCGAATAAAGGGCCTGCTTGGCACATATCCCTTCGCGCGGAGTTTTCCAAAAAAACTCGTAATCCGGATCGGTGACAAGGCCAACACCAGTGTTCCCACATGGCGCGGGGGCATTCACCCAAGAGGAGCCTCGCCATAACCGCTGGTGGGCGACAAGAGGGTTCACCCCGCCACCTACCAGATTGACCGCCCCACCAGGAATCCGGTATCTGGAGCCGATTCCGGAAAAGCGTATTTCAACCACTTCGGTTTCACCCGTTACGCTATGAGTGACCTGTACTGGGCGCCAGTCAACAGGCACCTTGAACATTGCACCTTGTCGGACGTCACCATGACTGGCCTGAATAGGGGCGACCGAATTAGAGGTAACGGGTAATCGAAGACTGAACATCTTGGATTTCGCACAATCATCCGGACGCGTTGCGCAATAACCACTGACCGGCGTGGTATTGAGGAACGTATTCTCCTGGGGCTTCGAAGCATCAGGCCTGAATATCGCGCTGATATCCCGACTCACGGCATTGGCCACCGGCACGCAGGCAAACAACAACACCGAAACCACGCTGCGCACGGCTACCGAAAAGGGTTTCATCTATACAACCTCATACATCAAAGCGAATCCCTGCAAGTTGGAAGGAAAATCCTTGCGTGAGGAGCAACCCTTGCTCCCCACCACATCCAAGAATCAGGAGCGCTGCCTGTCCTTGCCGGCCTCGGCCAGCGAGCTGTCGGCCAGGGTGTCCGGCGTGCAACGCAGGTCGCCGATCATCAGCACGTCGCCATCGTCGCTGGCGCTTTCCGGGTCGAGGCGGAAGCGGCAGAACAGTTCGTTGCCGTAACGCACTTCCAGGGTCGGGGACGCGGCGTTCATTTCCATGGAGAAGAACCCGTCCGCCTCGCTGACCCCACGGCTGGCGTGGTTGATCACGTGATGGCCCTTGAGCGGTTCGCCGTTTTCGTCCAGCAGCCGACCAAGGACGGTCACGGTTCTCATCACGCTGACCTTGCGGTAGTCCACGCCGCCCTTGTTCAGGTGATAGCGGGTGCGAGCAGGCTCGATGTTCGCCGCCGGTGGATGGACGCCCTCGAAGTCGAAGGTCACCATGCTGTTGCGGTAGGCGGTGATCGGAACGAAGTTGCGGCCCGGATGCAGGGTGGTGCTACCCCCTGTCAGATCGTCGGCACGCAGGACGACGTCGTCCAGGTCGGTCTCCACGTCGACGATCATCCCCGCGCCACGGCCATGGGGCAGGCCGGTGAAGGCAGCCTTCTGTCCGCCCACGGCCACGGTGCTGCTCAGGTTCAGGCCGCCGGTGAGGTTGTCGTTGTAGGACGAGCGCTGCAGGAAGCCGTCGCCATAGAGTGATTCGGTACTGAAACTGGCGATGCCGGACAGGCCCACGCCATAGGTATCGGCCAGCGCCGTGGCGGAGACGCTTTGCAACACATGGTCTTCGAGGTCGCGGCGATAGGTCAGCGACGCGTTGTTGTCCCGGTCACCCTCGCGTGAGGTGCGGGTGCCGATGCTGCCGGACCAGTATTCGCCCGGGCCGCCCAGGGCCACGCTGACACTCAGGTCGATGCCGCGGTTGCGCCGGTCGTTGGTGCTCGACGTGCCGGGACGGTCGAACAGCGACACCCGCCAGTTGGCATCGCTGCCGCGCAGCTTGCCGCGCTGGGTCCAGCCCAGGTCCAGGCCGGTGCCCTGAACGTTGCCTTCGCTGTACGCCAGCCGTCCGTTGATGGAAGTCTTGTTGCTCAAGCGATGATTGACCGACAACGACGAGTTGCTGGTCTGGCCGACGTAGACGTTGCGCTGACGGATGCGCGTGCCGTCCGGCAGGGTTTCGTAGGTGTTACGGGTGTCCAGCCAGCTACGGTTGTGGCTGGCGACGACGCTGCCCTGGCCGTAGCTGTAGAGCGCCTGCAAGTCCATGCCGTTGCCGTACTGCTCAGTGTGATAGACGTTGGCGTACAGGCTGGTGCTGCTGGCAAGCGTCCAGTCCACCGAGGTGCCCACCTGCATCTTGTCCTGCACCTTGCGGGTAGAAGCCCCCAAGATGACCCGGGGATGCAGCAGGTAGTTGAGGCCGAAGCCCGCCGTCGTGAAGCCGGAAGGCTGCTCTTCCCAGTTGCTCCAGAGGCGGGTTTCCCGGCCGGCGAACAGGTTGTAGCGCCAGCGGTCCTCGGCGTTGCTCCAGTTGTTCGGTTTGTAGACCAGCTCCTGGCTGGTGGCGGTGGTTTGCCCGTCCTCGATCAAACGGACTTCCACTTCATAGATACCACCGGGCAACGGCCGGGTATCGAGGCTCTGCAAGCCTGCGGCGACGGCCTGGGTGTTGATCAACAGGCCATTGCGATAAATCTCCACCGACGCCTGGCGGCTGGCGGTGACATAAATGGGGTAGACGCTGGGTTTGGGATTGTCGATCGCCAGGCTGTCGGAGCTGCCGAACATCAGCCCCAGGGCGGTATCCGGGTTGGCGCCGAAGGAACGGATCTGACGATTCAAGCCATCGGAACTGGGGGTGAAGTAGCCCAGGCGGAAGAAATTGCCTTCCATTTCCCGCTGGGTGAACAGCTCATGGACCGCGTGATACAGCTTGTCGTCCGGCCCGCCAAGGCGGGAAAGCTGAAGGTCCAGCGACTGGCTCCAGTTGCCGATACTGGAACTGGCGTTGAGGCCATAGCGCCCGCCCGTGTCCTGTTCCTGGCCGCCATTGAGATTGAGCTGGTTGTTGAAGATCAGGCCAAGGCTGCCGCCTTCCGGTTGTTCGTAGTAACGCTGGGTTTCGGTGCCACGTTCGACGTCGCGGGTCAGAATCGTGACCAGCGAGTTTTCGAGGCTGTAATGCACCGCCAGCAGTCCGGCCGTGCAATTGGTCTCGCAGGCGCCCAATGCCATTCCCTGCTTGAGCCGTTGCTCCCATTGCTCGCGCTCGACGGCCTTGATGGTGCTGTCCTGGGTGTCGTTGAACTCAAGCAAGGTGATGCGATCATCGCGCGTCAAGACCACCATGGCTTCACCGAGAAGCTGTTGATTGAGTTCAATACGAACCGCGATGGGCACATCGAAGAAGTGGGATTCAAACTCCGCCGGCAGGCCCTTGGCCTGAGACAGCAGGCTTCTCGGCGTCGTACCGGGGGCAGTCGGCGCGGCCAATGCGCTGACGCACATCAACAGCGCGAGCGCACCCGCGATGGGTGTCATCGGTAACATCAACGGACTCTCATAATCAGCGAGCTATCGGGGTATTTCAGATGCGGGCCGACCGGTCGGGGAGAACCGGTCGGCCTGCTGCCAGGCCCGGGGGAAGGTGAGACTCACCGGGCAGAGAATGGCCTTACGGGCGCGGCACGGCGTCGAAGATGACGGTCATGTCGGCGGTGTACTTGCCGTTCTGGGTTGCCAGAGGCTTGGCTGGAAGGATGACCATCTCGGCCTGGGTCCCTGGGGTGGAGGTTGCATCGTCAACCACTTCCTGGGACATGGCGGTCAGGGTGACGCCGTTGAAAGTGGTGGTCAGGTCGATGGCATCGCGGCCGTTGTACAGCGCAGCCGGGCCGTTTTCGATGTAGGCATTGACCGAACCGTTGGTGTTTTTCACATCGTAGGTCTGACGCAGCGAAGTCAGGGTGCCGCTGACCGTGTTGTAGGTCATGGTCTCGTCCTTACCCCAGTTCCCGTCACGTGGCTGCACGTGGAACTGCTCGGTCGGGATGTTCGCGGTGATGTGGATGGACGAACGTGCGTCGTCTGCAGCGAACGCCAGCGAAGAACTCAGGGCCGCGGCGGTCAGGGAAGCTGCGGTTACGATTTTCATGAGCATTGTTAACACCTGTTCATAGCAATAAAGAGGGAGGGTTGAAGTTGCAGGCCAAATACAGCTTGGCGTGCCCCTTCAACGCCGGTGCATGATCGTCGCTCTTTAATTAAAAATAAGCAGGAAAGTTCGCATAGACTTGTAGTAAAGCGAACATGCAACACAAGGAAAAATACGCAATTTTCGATAAAACGTAACTTTTAATGTAAGAGCATTCCCACATTCCCACTAGTTACGGTTAATACTTCCTGATACCCACCCGGTTTCGTCCCGCAAACTTAAGGGATTCAGGTAAGGTCACACTTCACTTCTTGTAGGACCCAACGAAGATATATCTTCATTTCAAGATATATCTATATAAGCGAAGATATATCTGAAGTCAAAGATATATCTCGGTTCTATTTATGCGGAACAGAGAGCAAACACATGACAGTCCTTTATCCCCCTTCCACTCATGAACAGGGTCGTCAGGATGGCTTCGAACGACGCCCGCCCGGTCGCGAGCGCGGCAGTCGCGGCCCTCGGGTTTTCGCCCCCGGCGACTTGAAATTGCTGTTGCTGGCCCTGATTGCCGAGAAACCTTGCCACGGCTACGAGCTGATCCGGCAGATCGAGTCCATGTTCGACGGTGCCTACAGCCCCAGCCCCGGCGTGATCTACCCGACCCTGACCCACCTTGAAATGGGTAAGATGATCAGCGGCGACGCCGAGGCTGGAAAAAAGTGTTACAGCGCGACCGATGCCGGACGTCTATTCCTTCGAGACCAGGCCGAAGCGCTGGACGGCGTGCGGATGCGCATCGAAACCAGCAAGCGCACCCTGCGTGACCAGGATCGGCCGGCCGAGATCCACGAGGCGGTGGGTCACCTGCGTGATGCGCTACAGATGCACCAGGGCCGTTGGAGCCCGGAAGAAATCCTGCGGGTGCGCGGCCTGCTCAACGACACCGCCAAAGCCATCGTCGACGGCCCTGCCCGTCCCTCTGTTTCGGAGTCAAGCAATGACTGAACACGATCCAAACACCATTCACCGCGTCAGCCACGAGATCAAGCGTCGCCGCCTGCAAGTGTTGCGGGTAGTGGACCTGACCCCACGCATGCGCCGCATCACCGTCGGCGGGCCGGAACTGGCCGGGTTCGTCAGCCTGGGCACGGATGACCATGTGAAATTGCTGTTCCCGCAGAACGCCGAGGAACAGGCCGCCCTGGATAACTTCAACCCCAGCGCGGGCAAGACCCAGGGCCCGATGCCCGAGATGCGCGACTACACGCCACGCCGCTATGACCTGGACACCCTGGAGCTGGACATCGATTTCGTGCTCCACGGCGACGGCCCGGCCTCGACCTGGGCGGCCCAGGCCGCACCCGGGCAATACCTCAATATCGCCGGGCCCCGGGGCTCGATGATCGTGCCGGACATCTTCGACAGCTACCTGCTGGTCGGCGACGAAACCGCCCTGCCCGCCATCGCCCGCCGCCTCGAAGGCCTGGCACCGAACCGACGGGCCCTGGTGGTGGTGGAAGTGGAAAACGGTGCCGAACAACAGATCCTCCAGAGCCCGGCGCAGGTCCACGTGATCTGGGTATTGCGCGAAGGCCGCCAGGACAACCTGCTGCGAACCGTGCAACAGCTGGAAATGCCCGGCGGCAAGCTGTACGCCTGGGTCGCGACCGAGAGCAAGGTGTCGCGGCAGATTCGCAAGGTGTTGCTGGAGGAGAAAGGGTTGGACCAGGACTTTGTGAAGGCGGTGGGGTATTGGAAGGCGGAGGGTAGTGAGGAGGATTGAGAGACCGGCGGCGGCTGAACTACCCTGTCCACTGGACGACACAGAACCCCGTGGCGAGGGAGCTTGCTCCCGCTGGGGCGCGAAGCGGCCCCAAAACCTGACAACCCGGTGTATCAGGAAAATTGAGTTGGCTGCATTGGGGCTGCTGCGCAGCCCAGCGGGAGCAAGCGCCCTCGCCACGGGGACATCGCTGTTCTTAATGATTCACAAGACATTTCACCAGGTACCCCATGCTCTTCCTCCTCGCTTACATCGCCAGCGTCGTGCTGATCAACTTCGCGTTTTCCGCCGCGCCGCACCTGGACATCATCTGGTCGGCCTGGGGCGGGCTGGTGTTTATCCTGCGGGACATGGTGCAGACCCGTTTCGGCCATGGCGCCATCGTGGCGATGCTGGCGGCGCTGGTGTTGTCCTACGTCACTTCGGACCCGACCATCGCCCTGGCCAGCGCCACGGCGTTCGCCGTGTCCGAGTGCATCGACTGGCTGGTGTTCACGATCACCAAGCGCCCGCTCCATGATCGGCTGTGGATCAGTTCGGCCCTGAGCATTCCCCTCGACACCTTCATTTTCTTCGGCCTGATCGATGCCCTGACGCCAGGCGTGGTGATCACCGCCCTGGCCTCGAAATTCGTCGGTGTCACGGCCGTCTGGCTGATCATGGCCTGGCGTTTGCGCAAGCAACCCGTCGCCACCTGAAGCCAAACCCCGCGGTTCATGTAAAATGCCGCGCTTTCTCCCCATGGGAAGCTCGCCCGGCGCGCGACCCGCGATGATCCGCTCCTGTTTGAGGACCTTCAGATGACCCGTATCGGAACCCCATTGTCGCCCACCGCGACCCGCGTTTTGTTGTGTGGCAGCGGTGAGCTGGGCAAGGAAGTGGTAATCGAGCTGCAGCGCCTGGGCGTCGAGGTGATTGCCGTGGATCGCTACGCCAACGCGCCGGCCATGCAAGTGGCCCACCGCAGCCATGTGATCAACATGCTCGACGGCGCCGCCCTGCGTGCGGTGATCGAGGCCGAGAAGCCGCACTTCATCGTGCCGGAAATCGAAGCCATCGCCACCGCCACCCTGGTGGAGCTGGAAGCCGAAGGCTTTACCGTGATCCCCACCGCACGCGCCGCGCAACTGACCATGAACCGTGAAGGCATCCGGCGCCTGGCCGCCGAAGAGCTGGGCCTGCCGACTTCGCCGTATTTCTTCGCCGACACCGTCGAAGACTACCGCAAGGCCGTGGAAACCCTGGGCTTCCCCTGCGTGGTCAAGCCGGTAATGAGTTCCTCGGGCAAGGGCCAGAGCCTGCTGCGCGGCAGCGATGACGTGCAGAAAGCCTGGGACTACGCCCAGGAAGGCGGCCGCGCCGGCAAGGGCCGGGTCATCATCGAGGGCTTTATCGATTTCGACTACGAAATCACCTTGCTCACCGTACGTCACGTGGGCGGCACCACCTTCTGCGCACCGGTCGGCCACCGCCAGGAAAAAGGCGACTACCAGGAATCCTGGCAACCCCAGGCCATGAGCCCGGCGGCCCTGGCCGAATCCGAGCGCGTGGCCAAGGCGGTGACCGAGGCCCTGGGTGGCCGTGGCCTGTTTGGCGTCGAGCTGTTCATCAAGGGCGATCAGGTGTGGTTCAGCGAAGTCTCGCCACGCCCCCATGACACGGGTCTGGTGACACTGATTTCCCAGGACCTGTCGCAGTTCGCCTTGCACGCCCGCGCCATTCTCGGCCTGCCGATCCCGCTGATCCGCCAGTTCGGCCCGTCGGCGTCGGCGGTGATCCTGGTGGAAGGCCAATCGACCCAGACCGCGTTCGCCAACCTGGGCGTGGCCCTGAGCGAACCGGACACCGCGCTGCGCCTGTTCGGCAAACCGGAAGTCAACGGCCAGCGCCGCCTGGGCGTGGCCCTGGCCCGCGATGAATCCATCGAAGCGGCCCGTGCCAAGGCAACCCGGGCTTCCCAGGCGGTGAAGATCGAGTTGTAAAACTGGGCGGGGTACAGCCCCCCTGTAGTGAGGGATTTATCTGTGGCGAGGGGATTTATCCCCTCGCCACAAAAACCGGATACAGCCTCAACCTGAGTGAAATTGGCACAAAAAAGGCGACACCCGCAAAGGTGTCGCCTTTTTCATGAGTGCCGGTTTTGCTTAATCCGGCAGCTTGTAGGCAATCACATAATCACCCTGCTTGGTCCCCAGTGAGCCATGACCACCGGCAACGACCAGCACGTATTGCTTGCCGTCCTTGCCGGTGTAGGTCATCGGCGTGGTCTGGGCACCGGCGGGCAGGCGACCTTCCCACAGCTGCTTGCCGTTTTTCACGTCATAGGCACGCAGGTACTGGTCCAGCGTACCGCTGAGGAACGCCAGGCCGCTGCCTGTGGTGAACGTGCCCCCCAGGCTCGGAACACCCATGCTCAGCGGGATCGGTACTGGCGAGCTGTCGCGCACGGTGCCGTTCTTGTGTTTCCACAGGGTCTTGTTGTTGGTCAGGTCCACCGCCGCGACATAACCCCAGGCAGGCGCCTGGCACGGCAGGCCCATCGGCGAGAGCAGCGCTTCGAGGATCACGCCATACGGCGCGCCCTTGTTCGGCTGCACGCCTTCGGTTTCGCTCTTGCGACCCGGACCACCGGCCACTTCCGCCGCTGGCACCAGCTTCGACTTGAACGCCATGTAGCTCGGGTTGACGAAAGCGATCTGGCGCACCGGGTCCACCGAAATGCCGCCCCAGTCGAATACGCCGAAGTTGCCCGGGTAGACGATCGAGCCTTGCAGCGACGGTGGGGTGAACATGCCGTCATAGCGCAGCGACTTGAAGTCGATCCGGCACAACATTTGGTCGAACGGGGTCACGCCCCACATGTCGCGTTCCTTGAGGACCGGCGGCACGAAGTTCAGGTCGGACATCGGTTGGGTCGGCGAGGTGTGGTCGCCCTCCACCGCGCCTTGCGGCACCGGGATTTCCTTGATCGGCACGATCGGCTGACCGTTGCTGCGGTCCAGCACGTAGATGCTGCCCTGCTTGGTCGACGCCAGGACGGCGGGTTTCACGCCATCGGCGGTCTTCATGTCCATCAGCGTCGGTTGACCGCCGACGTCCATGTCCCACAGGTCGTGGTGGGTGAACTGGAAGTACCAGCGCACCTTGCCGGTGGCAATGTCCAAGGCGGTCAGGCCCGCGGAATATTTTTCCGATTCCGGGGTACGCAGGCCACCGAACTGGTCGGGGGTCTGGTTGCCCATCGGCAGGTAAAGCATGCCGAGTTTTTCATCGACGCTGAACATGGACCACATGTTCGGCGAGTTGCGGGTGTAGGTCTGGCCCTCGGCAATCGGCGTGGTGTCGTCCGGGTTGCCGCTGTCCCAGTTCCATACCAGCTTGCCGGTGTGCACGTCGTAGGCACGGATCACACCGCTTGGTTCGTCGGTGGAGACGTTGTCGGTGACGTGGCCGCCGATCACCACCAGGTTCTGGGTGACCGCCGGTGGCGAGGTGGAGTAGTAACCGCCGGCCGTGAAGCCGCCGATGTTGGCGCTCAGGTCGACCTGGCCCTTGTCGCCGAAGTCTTCGCACATCTTGCCGGTGTCGGCGTTGAGGGCGATCAGGCGGGTGTCGGCGGTCGGCAGGAAAATCCGCCGTGGGCACACGGTACTGGCCGGTGTAGTGCTGGCGGTGCCGGTGGGGCTCTGTTCGGCGGAGGCGTACACCGCGTCATCGTGGTAGGTCACGCCACGGCAGGTCATGTGGGCCCAACCCTTGAAGTTTTCCGCTTTTTGCGTGGAAAGCTTCGGATCGAAACGCCAGATTTCCTTGCCGGTTTCAGGCTCCAGGGCAATCACCTGGCTGTGAGGCGTGCACACGTAGAGCATGCCGTTGACCTTCAGCGGGGTGTTTTCGGCGGTGGTTTCACCCGGGTCGTTCGGCCCTGGCAGGTCGCCGGTGCGGTAGGTCCAGGCTTCCTTGAGCTTGCTGACGTTCTCGGGGGTGATCTGCGCCAATGGCGAATAGCGGTCGCCGTGGGCGCTGCGCCCGTAGGAATTCCAGTCGCCGTCCGGCATGGCCGGTGCGGTGTTGGTCATGCCTGGCACGCTGTCGCGGTCCAGCTGGCCCTTGATCTCACCCGGGTTGGTGAACTGGCTGGCGAGCGCGGCGATACCGGCGATGACCACGGCGGCGCCCAATGCACGGGTACCCATGGCCGAGGCGTCGGCGGTCAACAGCGGGCGGCGGAACCACGGCAGCAACATGACGATGCCCAGGGCAAACAGCAGCGCCAGACGCGGCACCAGTTGCCACCAGTCCAGGCCGACTTCCCACAGCGCCCATAGGGTGCTGGCGAACAGCACCAGTGCGTACAGGCCCAGGGCCGCGCGACGGGCCATGATCAGCAGCACACCGGTCAGCGCCAGGCCGATACCGGCCAACAGGTAATACCACGAGCCGCCAAGCGTGCTCAGCTTGACACCCCCGGCCAGCAGGGCCAGGCCCATCAATAGAAGCAGAATGCCGAGCAGGCTCGGAAGCAGACGGCTTCGACTCAAAGCACCCTCAGTGCTCATAGTGTGATTCTCCGTGATGTTTTAAGGAGGCCCGCGCAAAGTTTCACTGTAGATGACGATCCTTTGGGGGCATGGTTCAGTTAAAAGTGTCCGGATATTGCGAAGAAACGAGGTGGGAGCGGGCTTGCTCGCGAAGGCGGTGGGTCAGTCGACCTCATCGTTGACTGGCACGACGCCTTCGCGAGCAAGCCCGCTCCCACAGAAAAGCAGTTCGCCGCAGATGCAGAGATAGCGCTGTCTTTTAAGATTGAAGGCAGAGTATCGGGGATAGCTCGACAGCTCTGGCACACGGCAAGAAGCGTTTCAGCAAGCGGCGCAAGGATAATGTTCTGTTACAGATTGAGAAAGGGCTTTTGTTGACATGGATCATCTCGGATTTGGTAACAGTGCGCCTGGCCCTGGAGCCTGACGATGAACGCTATGCTTCCACCACAAGGGCACCTCGGCTAAGGTGCGCGGCTTTACCCTTTTTTGCGCAAAGGCCTTCCATGACCGAACCCAACAACAACCCGCTGCACGGCGTGACGCTGGAGCAGATCCTCAACGCCCTCGTGCAGCACTACGAATGGTCGGGCCTGGCTGAACGCATCGATATCCGCTGCTTCAAAAGCGACCCGAGCATCAAGTCGAGCCTGACCTTCTTGCGCAAGACCCCTTGGGCGCGGGAGAAAGTCGAGCGCCTGTACATCAAGTTGATGCGCACCAAACGGCCGGTCTGAGCCGCCGTGGTGATGGATAGAGGTCCTGGCCTCACCCTGCGCCAGCGCTTCGTGTCGGTCACGGCGCTGCTGGCCTGGGCGGGGTTGAGCATCCAGCTGTATCTGATCCTGCTGGGACGCTGGGAACTGGGGGCGAGCCTGCTGGGCGGGTTGGTGAGTTTCTTCAGTTTCTTCACGGTGCTGACCAACCTGTGGGTGGCGGTGGTCCTGACCTGGGAGCTGACCCCTCGCCCAGCCCCGGCCCGCCGCTGGTTCCTGCAGCCCAGCGTACGCAGCGGCGTCGCCGTGAGCATCGCCCTGGTCAGCCTGGCCTACAACCTGCTGCTGCGCCATCTCTGGCAACCCGAAGGCTGGCAGTTCGTGGCCGACGAATTACTGCATGACGTGGTGCCCTTGCTCTACATCGCCTATTGGTGGCGGTGGGTGCCTAAAGGCCGCTTGCGCCTGGGCCACATCGGGCTGTGGATGATCTATCCCTTGGTCTACTTCGCCTATGTCCTGCTGCGGGGGGATTTACTGGCGGCCTACCCCTACCCTTTCATCGACGTGGCGAGCCTGGGTTATCCACAGGTGTTCATCAATGCCGGGGGAATACTGGCGGGATTTGTCGGGATTGCGTTGGGGGTGGTGGGGTTGGATCGGTGGACGGGATTCAAGCAAACACCATGATCCCCTGTGGGAGCGAGCTTGCTCACGATAGCGGTGGTCAGCGCGAGATACTGTTGAATGTGCCTCCGCCATCGCGAGCAAACTCGCTCCCACAAGGGGTTGTGTTCCATCTCCGACATCACCGCCTGGCCGGCAACATCCACACCAACCCACTGGCCTTGGCCCGTTCGTGACACAACGCCAGGACATCGCGGCGTTCGTCGTTGTCCATCCGGCTCCACCGGGTGATTTCCGCCACGGTGCGCTGGCAGCCGGTGCAGATGTCGTCATCGTCCAGCGCGCAGATGTTCACGCAGGGCGAAGGCACCGGGCGTTCAGGGGCGCTCATGGCTCCTGCTCGGCCAGGTCGCGGGCATAGCGCTGGGAATTGTGCACATAGTGCGCCGCGCTGGCCACGAGCATGTTCTTCTGGGCTTCGGTCAATTCACGCACCACCTTGCCGGGCGAGCCCATCACCAGGGAGCCGTCGGGAATCTCTTTGTTTTCGCCGATCAGTGAATTCGCGCCGATGATGCAGTGCTTGCCGATCTTCGCGCCGTTGAGGATCACTGCGTTGATGCCGATTAGGCTGTAGTCGCCCACCGTACAGCCATGGAGCATGGCGTTATGGCCGATGGTCACGCCGGTGCCGATGGTCAGTGGATAACCCATGTCGGTGTGCATCACCGTACCGTCCTGCACGTTGCTGTCCTTGCCGATCAGGATCAGCTCGTTGTCGCCGCGCAGCACGGCGTTGAACCAGACATTGGCGCCCTCTTCGAGGCGGACCTTGCCCACCAGCGTGGCGTTGGGTGCGACCCAGCTCTGTGGGTGGGTTTCGACACGGGCATCGCCCAGGCGGTATTTCATGGGAATCCTCGGGGCATCAGGTATTGATGAAACTCTTTGGCGGGGTGTGCAGGTCGATCTCGGCGTCGTACAGCAGGTTGACCAGTTCGACGATCATGATCGCCGTCAGCCCCCAGATCTTGTACTCGCCAAACCGATAGCTGGGCACATACCAACTGCGGCCCTGGTAATCGATCCGATGCGTGTGTTCGCGCGGATCCTTGCGGAAAAACTCCAGCGGCACGCTGAATACCGCCGCGATCTCGGCATCGTTGGCCTGGTATTCGACGTAGTCCGGAATCACCCCGACATACGGTGTGACCTTGATGCCATGCAGCGAGATCAACGGGCTGAGAGGGCCGATCACTTCCACCAGGCCGGGGGGCAGGCCGATTTCTTCCTCGGCTTCGCGCAGGGCGGTGAAGATCAGGTCCGGGTCTTCCGGGTCGCGACGCCCGCCGGGAAACGCCACTTCGCCGCCATGGGTCGAGAGCCCGCTGGCGCGCAGGGTCAATACCAGCTCCGGTTCGTCACTGCGGGTGATCGGCACCAGTACCGCGGCTTCAGGGAAACGTCGGTCGGCCTGCAGGTCGCGTGGGGTGTGGTTGCTTACTCGATGCAGTAGCTCGTCCAGCATGAGACTTCTCGATTTATTCGCTACCTTGCATCATGCACCAATCATTCAAGCGGCCCAACCCCCGCACCGCGTCGTGTCGCGAAACGACAACTTGCCGACACCTGCCGCGCACGCCAAGATAGGCGCAGCATTCAGGAACCCAAGCATGAAATTCTGTAGCCAGTGCGGTAACCCGGTGACCCAGCGCATACCCGAAGGCGACTCGCGCCTGCGCTTCGTTTGCGACACCTGCCACACCATCCACTACCAGAACCCCAACATCGTCGCTGGTTGCGTACCGACCTGGGGCAGCAAGGTGTTGTTGTGCCGACGCGCCATCGAACCGCGACGCGGCTACTGGACGCTGCCGGCGGGCTTCATGGAGAACGGCGAGACGGTCGAGCAGGCCGCCGTGCGCGAAACTGCCGAAGAGGCTTGCGCCCGGGTGCGAAACTTGAGCATCTATACGCTGATTGACGTACCGCATATCAGCCAGGTACATGTATTCTTCCGCGCCGAACTGGTGGACGAGGATTTCGCCGCCGGCCCCGAGAGCCTGGAGGTGAAGTTGTTCGAAGAAGCGGACATTCCCTGGGACGAGCTGGCTTTCCGTACGGTGGGCCGCACCCTGGAATATTTTTATGCCGACCGCCGGGCGGAGGATTACCCGGTGCGGTCCGAATCGATCCCGCCGCTGGCCCAGCCGGCCAACACCTGAAAAAACCAATCGAATATAGCCGCGACACCTCTAGGGATATCGTTTCAATGCGCTGGTTGCTTGTCCTGTTCTGCTTGTCGTTCACCGCTGTGTCCCAGGCCGCTGCCGTGGGAACCTACAACGGCAAGGTCATCGAAAAAGTGCTGGTGCTCAAGTCCGCCCATCAATTGCAATTGATCAACGACGGCAAGCCGCTCAAGACCTATCGCATTTCCCTGGGCAAGGGCGCCAAGAAAGGCCCCAAGCTGATCGAGGGCGACAAGCGCACCCCCGAGGGTTTCTACTGGATCGACTGGCGCAAGACCAGTGATCGCTTCTACCTGTCGATGCACATTTCCTACCCCAATATCAGCGATGCCGCCCGTGCCCGCCGTGAAGGCGTGGAGCCGGGAGGCATGATCATGATACACGGCACGCCTGATTCGGAAGAAAACCCTGAACAGCTGTTCCATACGCTGGACTGGACCGATGGCTGCATCGCCATGCGCAACGTGGACATGCGCGAAGTCTGGAACCTGGTGCCGGATGGCACGATGATCGAAATTCGTCCGTAGCCCTTGTGGTGAGGGGATTTATCTGTGGCGAGGGGATTTATCCCCGCTGGGCTGCGCAGCACCCCCCAAAGCAGACAACTCAATTTTCCTGACACACCGGGTTGTCAGGTTTGAGGCCGCTTCGCGCCCTAGCGGGAGCAAGCTCCCTCGCCACAAA
>NZ_FMTK01000006.1:181480-292659 GCF_900100025.1 Pseudomonas sp. NFACC56-3
CCCCAAAGCAGACAACTCAATTTTCCTGACACACCGGGTTGTCAGGTTTGAGGCCGCTTCGCGCCCTAGCGGGAGCAAGCTCCCTCGCCACGACAGCTCGTTAGCCTTAGTGGGCTCGGGCGACCGCCTGTCAGCATCGAAAAATAAAATCAAAAGATCCCATCTTCAGAAATTACCTACAGATGAATACCAGTTCACCCAGTAGGCGTTGTCGCACCTGAAGATCTTTGCGTTCGAATCCCCTCCCCCTAATACCACTTCAATCCCACCCCGATAAAACCCGCTAACAACGCCTCTAGAACCCAGGCAAGCGGCGTTGACATGGTATTCAAGTGGTATTAGCTTCCACCCCACTTACCGAGCGACAACAACTCGACAACCGCATCGGACACCCTATGAACGACATCCTGGCCCTGCGCCCTGACGACACCCAACCCACGCCGCTGTACCTGCAATTGGCGCGTAACCTGGAGACGGCGATTCATGCCGGCCAGTGGAAAGCCGAGCAGGCGATGCCGTCCGAGCGCAGCTTGAGCGAGCAACTGGGCATTTCCCGGGTCACGGCCCGCAAGGCCTTGGAGGTGCTGTTCGAACAAGGCTTGATCCGCCGCAACCAGGGCTCGGGCACCTTTATCACCCCGCGCCTGGAACAGCCGCTGTCACGCCTCAGCGGCTTCAGCGAAATGCTGCGGCTCAAGGGTTTTGTGCCGGGTTCCCAATGGCTGGAGCGGGAAATCACCCCGCCCACCCACGAAGAACTGATCCGCCTGGGCCTGTCGCCCACCGACAAAGTCGCTCGGCTCAAGCGCCTGCGCAAGGCCGACGACACGGTCATGGCCATCGAAATGAGCACCCTGCCCGCCAGCCTCATTCCCAAGCCGCAAGCGGTGGGCGATTCCCTCTACGCATTTCTCGACGGCATCGGCAAGCCGGTGGTGCGCGCCTTGCAACACATCCAGGCCATCAATGCCTCGGACGAATTCGCCGCCCTGGTGGGCATCGCCCCCGGCACCGCGATGTTGCTGATGACCCGGGTCGGCTACCTGGAAGACAACACCCCCATCGAAGTCACCGACACCTATTGCCGCAACGACTACTACGACTTTGTCGCAGAACTGCGGCGCTAGACGACTAGAGAGTCCCCATGTCCGAAGACAATATCCTCACCGCCAATGGCTGGGTTCGCGGCCGCCTGATCCATGCACACGGCAAGGTCGTGTCCATCGAAGGCCAGCCTTGCGATCCGGCCAGCAACGACCTGCCCTACCTGCTGCCCGGTTTCATCGACCTGCACGTCCATGGCGGTGGCGGCAAGGACATCATGCAAGGCGCCCCGGCGTTCGAAACCATCGCCCGCACCCATGTGCGTTTCGGCACCACCGCGCTGCTGGCCACGACTATGACCGCGCCCAGCGAAGAAATCGCCAGCGTGCTGCAGGCCCTCGGCGAGTTCTGTGAACAACGCCCGAACGGCAGCGCCCGGGTCCTGGGCGTGCACTTGGAAGGCCCTTACATCAACCCTGGAAAACTGGGCGCGCAACCGAATTTCGCCCACACCGCGCTGCTGGCCGAGGTGGAGCGCTACCTGGCCCTGGCGCCGATCCGGGTGATTACCATCGCCCCGGAAATCGCCGGTCACGATGCCTTGATCCGCGCCCTCAGCGCCCGGGGCGTGCGCATGCAGATCGGCCATACCTTGGGCAGCTACGAAGAAGGCGTCGCGGCGTTGGCCGCCGGGGCGACCAGTTTCACCCACCTGTACAACGCCATGAGCCCGCTGCATCACCGCGAGCCGGGCATCGTCGGCGCGGCCCTGGCCCATGCCCGCTACGCCGAGCTGATCCCCGACTTGCTCCACGTGCACCCCGGCGCCATGCGCGTGGCCCTGCGGGCGATCCCGTGCCTGTACTGCGTCACCGACTCCACCGCCGCCGCCGGCATGCCCGACGGCGAATACAAGCTGGGCAGCCACACCGTGACCAAATGCCTGGGCGGGGTGCGCCTGGCCGATGGCACCCTGGCCGGCAGCACCCTGACCATGGACCAGGCCCTGCGCAACCTGGTGAAAATCGGCCTGCCCATCGCCGAAGCTTCCCAGCGTCTGTCCCAGTTTCCCGCCGACTACCTCGGCCTGCCCGAGCGCGGTCGCCTGCAACCCGGCGCCTGGGCCGACTGTGTACGCCTTGACCGTTCCCTGACCCTGACCGACGTGATGGTCGAAGGAGAAGCCATTGACTTCCAAAATGCTTGAAGAGGCCCTGGCCTCCCATGAAGCGGTCGAACGCCAGTTGCAGCGACTGGACCCGGCCCTCGAGGAAATCGCCGGACGTCTGCGCCGCCAGCCACCGCAAGTGGCAATGACTGTCGCCCGCGGCAGCTCCGACCACGCCGCCAGCTATTTCGCTTACCTGGCCATGCAGCAGTTGGGCATCCCGGTGGCCTCGCTGCCGATGTCGGTGGTGACCATGAAACAGGCGCCGCTGAAGGTCAGCGGCCAGGTGGCGTTCGGGTTTTCCCAGTCGGGACAGAGCCCGGACCTGGTGAACAGCCTGCGCCTGTTGCGCAAGCGTGGCGCCTTGAGCGTGGCCCTGGTCAACGCCACCGACTCGCCTCTGGAAGCCGCCTGTGAATTCAGCGTGCCGCTGTGTGCCGGCGTCGAGAGCAGCGTCGCCGCGACCAAGAGTTTCATTGCCACCCTCAGCGCCAGTGCGCGACTGGTGGCCCATTGGAAAGCCGACGCCGAGTTGCTCGAAGCCGGCGGCGCCCTGCCCGAGGGCCTGCGCGAGGCCGCCCGCCAGGACTGGCACAGCGCTGTCGACGCCCTGCGCGACTGTCAGCGGTTGATGGTGATCGGCCGGGGCGCCGGGTTCGCCATCGCCCAGGAAGCAGCGCTCAAGTTCAAGGAAACCTCGGCGATCCAGGCCGAAGCCTTCAGCAGTGCCGAAGTTCGCCATGGGCCCATGGCGCTGATCGACCATGACTACCCACTGCTGGTGTTCGCCCCGCGCGGTGCCGAACAGGCCGGCGTGTTGAGCCTGGCCGCGGACATGCGCCAGCGCGGTGCCCGGGTCCTGTTGGCGGCACCTGATGACATTGTCGAACGCGACCTGACCTTGAGCCGCGCCGAGCACCCGGCCCTGGACCCGATCCTGGCGATCCAGAGCTTCTACGCGATGGCCGCGAGCCTGGCCGTGGCCCGAGGCCTGGACCCGGACCAGCCACGGCACCTGAGCAAGGTCACCCGTACCCACTGATCCGACTGCTTTTCAAACAAGAGCCTGAAGAGAGCGAGCCCATGCCCAACAACAATAAAGAGCTGATCCTCAGCGCCCCCCTCAGCGGCCCGGTGCTCACCCTCGCCAATGTCCCGGACGCAGTGTTCGCCAGCGGCGCCATGGGCGATGGGATCGCCATCGACCCGCTGAACGATACCCTCTACGCGCCCTGCGACGCTGAAGTAATCCACGTCGCCCGCACCGGCCACGCCGTGACCCTGCGGGCCGACAATGGCGCCGAACTGCTGCTGCACCTGGGCCTGGATACGGTCGAGCTGCAAGGCGACGGGTTTTCCATGCTGGTCAAGGAAGGTGCACGGGTCAGCCATGGCCAGCCGCTGCTGCGTTATGACGTGGATAAAGTGGCGCTGCGCTGCAAGAGCTTGGTCAGCCTGCTGGTCATCACCAACGGCGAGCGTTTCCAGGCACGGCCCATCACGCTCGAAGGGGTGAAGGTCGGCGAGCCGCTGCTGCACATTCTCGCCAAGGCCGGCGGCCAGGCGGAACATCACGAACAGGACTGTGGCATTGAAGTATTCAGCCAGGTCCGCATCGCCCATCGCGGCGGCCTTCACGCCCGTCCGGCGGCGCTGGTGCGCCAGACCGCGCAAGGCTTCAAGAGCCGCTCGCAGCTGCATTTCGACGGCAAGTCGGCCTCCTGCGACAGCGTCATGGGCATGATGGGGCTGGCCATCACCGAACAGGCGCAAGTGCACGTCAGTTGCCGGGGCAGCGATGCCGAGGCGGCGTTGCAAGCCTTGCTGGCGACCT
Source organism: Pseudomonas sp. NFACC56-3 (assembly GCF_900100025.1). Classification (NCBI taxonomy): domain Bacteria; kingdom Pseudomonadati; phylum Pseudomonadota; class Gammaproteobacteria; order Pseudomonadales; family Pseudomonadaceae; genus Pseudomonas; species Pseudomonas sp. NFACC56-3. The sequence goes on from NZ_FMTK01000006.1 coordinate 185,527, forward strand.
TATCCACAGCCCTGGTGGAAGAGGCCCATGCCAGCGCGCCGCCGCCCGAACCACCACGGACTAATGCCGAAGCGGGCGTGTTGCACGGCGTATGTGCCGCGCCCGGCCTGGTGACTGGGCCGATGGTTCGGTTGAGTGGCATTCAATTGCCGGAAGACATCGGCGGCCATGCCATCGAAGAGCAGCGACAACGCCTGAGTGACGCCCTGGCCCAGGTCCGTGGCGAGATCCACCTCACGCTGGAGCACGCCCGGGCCAGGCAGCACCACGATGAAGAGGCGATCTTCAGTGCCCACTTGGCGCTGCTGGAAGACCCGCTACTGCTGGATGCCGCCGACCTCTTCATCGAACAAGGCAGTGCGGCGCCCCACGCCTGGAGCCGCTCCATCGACGCCCAATGCCAGGTCCTGCAACAACTGGGCAGCACGCTACTGGCCGAGCGCGCCAACGATTTGCGCGACCTGCGCCAACGGGTCCTGCGGGTGTTGCTGGGTGAGGCCTGGCAGTTCGACGTCGCGGCGGGCGCCATCGTCGCCGCCCAGGAACTGACCCCGTCGGACCTGCTGCAACTCAGCGCACAAGGTGTGGCCGGCGTGTGCATGGTCGAGGGTGGCGCGACGTCCCATGTGGCGATCCTGGCCCGAGGCAAAGGCCTGCCATGCCTGGTGGCGCTGGGCGAGACACTGCTTGCACAGGCGCCAGGGCAATCGGTGGTGCTGGACGCTGATGGTGGCCGCCTCGAACTCACACCCACCGCCGAGCGCCTGGCGCAAGTGCGGCAAGCACAGACCCGACGCACAGCCCTGCGCGCCCAACAACAGACCCTCGCCCACACGCCGGCGCGAACCGTCGATGGCGTGGAGGTTGAAGTCGCCGCTAACGTGGCCTCCAGCGCCGAAGCCGGCGAAAGCTTGGCCAACGGTGCCGATGGCGTTGGCTTGTTGCGCACCGAGTTTCTCTTCGTCGACCGCCACACCGCTCCCGACGAAGAAGAGCAGCGCCAGGCCTATCAAGCCGTACTCGATGCCATGGGCGACAGGCCGGTGATCATTCGCACCATCGACGTCGGTGGTGACAAGCAACTGGACTACCTGCCACTGCCGAGCGAAGCCAACCCGGTACTGGGCCTGCGCGGCATTCGCCTGGCCCAGGTGCGACCGGACCTGCTCGACCAGCAACTGCGCGCCTTGCTGCAAACCCGTCCGCTGGACCGCTGTCGAATCTTGTTGCCCATGGTCACCGAAGTCGACGAACTGCTGCACATCCGCCAACGCCTCGATGCCCTTGGCACCGAACTGGGCCTGAGCGAACGCCCGCAATTGGGGGTGATGATCGAAGTGCCGGCCGCCGCGTTGCTGGCCGAACAATTGGCCGAACATGCGGATTTCCTCTCCATCGGCACCAATGACCTGTCGCAATACACCCTGGCCATGGACCGCGACCACGCCGGCCTCGCCGCCCGGGTCGATGCCTTGCACCCCGCGCTGCTGCGGCTGATCGCCCAGACCTGCGCCGGTGCCGCCAGGCATGGGCGTTGGGTCGGCGTGTGCGGGGCCCTGGCCTCGGACCCATTGGCCACGCCCGTACTGATCGGCCTGGGTGTACGCGAACTGTCGGTCAGCCCGCCGCAGATCGGCGAAATCAAGGACCGCGTGCGCCACCTCGACGCCGCGCAGTGCGCTCGCTTGAGCAGCGAACTGCTGAACCTGGGCAGCGCACTCGCGGTACGCCGTGCCTGCCATCGACACTGGCCCCTGGGCTGAGCCACTTCGAAAAACAATAAAGGGAGAGACGCCATGTACCAGCATTTCATCGAAGGGCTGCAACGCCTCGGCCGGGCACTGATGCTGCCCATCGCGATCCTGCCCATCGCCGGCCTGTTGCTGCGCCTGGGCGACACCGACCTGTTGAACATCGCCATCATCCACGATGCCGGCCAGGCGATTTTCGCCAACCTGGCGATGATCTTCGCCATCGGCATCGCCGTGGGCTTCGCCCGGGACAACAACGGTACGGCGGGGCTGGCCGGGGCCATCGGCTACCTGGTGATGATCGCCACCCTGAAGGTGCTCGATGCCAGCATCAACATGGGCATGCTCGCCGGGATCATCAGCGGCCTGCTGGCGGGCGCGCTGTATAACCGCTTCAAGGACATCAAGCTGCCGGAGTACCTGGCGTTCTTTGGTGGCCGGCGCTTCGTGCCGATTGTCACCGGCTTCAGCGCCGTCGGGCTGGGCGTGGTGTTCGGCCTTATCTGGCCGCCGATCCAGCAGGGTATCAACGGTTTCGGCGCCTTGCTGATGGACAGCGGCAGTTTCGGCGCCTTCGTGTTCGGAGTGTTCAACCGATTGCTGATCACCGGCCTGCACCACATCCTCAATAACATGGCCTGGTTCATCTTCGGCAGTTTCACCGACCCCGACACCGGTGCGGTGGTCACCGGTGACCTGAGCCGTTATTTCGCCGGCGACCCCAAGGGTGGCCAGTTCATGACCGGCATGTTCCCGGTGATGCTCTTCGGCCTGCCCGCCGCGTGCCTGGCGATGTACCGCAATGCCTTGCCCCAGCGGCGCAAGGTCATGGGTGGGATCCTGCTGTCCATGGCGCTGACCTCGTTCCTGACCGGTGTCACCGAGCCGATCGAATTCGCCTTCATGTTCCTCGCGCCCCTGTTGTTCCTGGCCCACGCGCTGCTCACCGGTGTGTCGATGGCCGTGACCAATCTGCTGGACATTCACCTGGGCTTTACCTTCTCCGGTGGCTTCATCGACATGGTCCTGGGCTGGGGCAAATCCACCAACGGCTGGTTGGTCGTCCCGGTGGGCCTGGCCTACGCGGCAATCTATTACCTGGTGTTCGACTTCTGCATCCGCCGCTTCGACCTGAAGACCCCGGGGCGTGAAGAGGTACCGGCAGGCGACAAACCGGCCATCGCCGAAAACCAGCGGGCCGCGGCCTACATCCAGGCGTTGGGCGGCGCCGACAACCTGATCACCATCGGTGCCTGCACCACGCGCTTGCGGCTGGACATGGTGGATCGCAACAAGGCGTCCGACGCCCAGCTCAAGGCCCTCGGCGCCATGGCCGTGGTGCGCCCCGGTAACGGCGGGAGCCTGCAGGTGGTGGTGGGGCCGATGGCCGACAGCATTGCCGATGAAATCCGCCTGGCGATGCCCTCCTCCCTTCGCCCGGTCACCGCGCCGGTGCCGAATGCCCCTGCACCGACAACGCCTGCCGCCCTTTCCAGCGCCGAAGCGCAACAATGGCTGGACGCCCTCGGAGGTCAGGACAACGTCCTGCAACTCGAGTGCGTGGCGACGACCCGGCTACGGGTGCGGCTGGCCGATGACAAGGGCTTGTCGGAAAGCCAGCTCAAAGGATTGGGGTGTCAGGGTATGAGCTTGTTGGAGGGTGGCGTCTGGCACTTGCTGCTGGGGGAGAAGGCGCCGCGGTTATGGCAGGCATTGGATGGCCTGGCGCATGGCCGCAAGGTCGATGCCGGGGCCTAGCACCCCGTGTTCTACCGGGATTTTTGTATTCTTCTTTCGATTTATCGCGAGCAAGCTCGCTCCCACAGTGGCTGGGTGTTGTTCACAAACCTGTGATCGACACCTGCCTCTTGTGGGAGCGAGCTTGCTCGCGATGAGGCGGGTACTTATTGCATCAAGCCCGAACCTGTCCCCAACCGAAAAGTTATCTAGCGCGATCCCTCGACAAAACCCTCGATTAAAGGTCATCAACCAAGCGCTAACAACTGTCAGAAATAACAGGTAACGGATAATTCAGACCAGTAACAGCCAATAAACACAACCTGATATTCGCGACCGCACCCAACTGAGACGCTTGTTACAAAATAAGAGCTTACAGCCAATCACAGTCATCTATTCTCTCTCACGCAGTGAACCTAGGCACATTCCAGCGTTGCCTTGGCACTGAGCAATCGGTAATTCCACTGTCAATTCGAAGAATAGGTCGTAATGAAATATGTGATTCGATTGGCATCCTCGTTTCAGGAGAGGTGTCCACATCATGAGTAGAAGCAGCGGTTTTATACGGGCGGCGACTGTCGCCATGGTATTGGCAGGCGCCTGGCAGGCGAGCCCCAATGCGTGGGCAACGACCCCGGACTCGGCGCAGAAGGATGAACCTTGGTACCAGGCCTGGCTGCAGGTCACGGCGGATCCCAGCGTGGACATCCGCAAGACCCAACCCTTATTGCGCTGGCGGACCGACCTGGACACGCTTTATCGGGGAGACACCACCAATCAAGGCCTCGAGGCCTTCCAGGTCGGCTTGCTACCCAAATCCGTGACCTTCCCCGAGGACACATGGATGTACAACTGGTTCAAGCATGGGGCTGGGGCCCAGCGCTCGGTCTACAGCAGTACGACGCGTAGCCAGCGTATCGCCCAGAGCTTCGCCAATGAATGGGTATTCGAGTTCAAGGCCCCCCATGGCATCGACCAACAGGAATCGGGGGGGCCTATTATCGGCGAGGAAGAGATCAGCTACCCCGGCGGGGTCAAAGGGCACTTTATCAAGCAGGCCTGCAAGAAAACCGACCTGACCGATTGCATCGCCAACCCGGACTACCGCGAACCCTCCGGTCACGAGACGATGCTGGAAGTCGCAGCGACGCCTATCGATTGGGGCAAGATCACCCCGCCAGAAGGCCTGGCCTGGGTGACAAACAAAGAATCCCTCTGGGCGGTGGGCTCCTCGAGGATCAACCCTGTGCAAGGAGCGGACGCACTGGCCAGTGGGTTACGGGCAAGAAACTCGCAACCACCGGTCTTGCGTTGGGCGAGCAGCCCGGAGTCTCCTTCCGTTCAATCGGTCGTCGTGGCGTTTCGTGACTATAGCGACGCCAAGATCTGGGCGGTCACGGAAGCGGCAAACGGCGGCTGGGTGTACGAAGTCAGGCCCAACAGCGTGGCGGTGGATCTGTCAGGGGAGGACACCGGCAACCGTCCAGGCGCCTTCGCCTTCATCGGCGGTATCAAGGGCGGGCTCTTGATGAATGCTCGCCGGTTCGAGAAAGGTGTGGGCGAACCGGTCGAATGCATCGGCATTGAAAAAGAAGCCTGCCGGCTCGAGAACCGGCATCAGTAGACGGGCAAGGAAGAGCCCATGTGGGAGCGAGCTTGCTCGCGATGACGGCGGCACATCCACTGCTCATCTAAGCGGACCCACCGCTATCGCGAGCAAGCTCGCTCCCACAGGGTGGACTGTGCCAACGGGATCACTGGACTCCAAGGGGGAACCTGCTTGCGCTGGCGGGCATGGTTTTGCCATTCACCCGGGCAATAAAAAACCGCTGGTTCAATCAGCGGTTTTTCATTTCAACGAACCGAGGATCAGAAATCCTCCAACCGCCATACTTCATATGCCGGCGTCTCGTAGGGATGGCTTTGTTTCAGCGCGTCCACCACCCCACGAATCAGCTCATCGGCAACGACAAGCTCTACCTTCCACTCCTCGACCTGCTCGACCTGGCCCGCCTCGCCAATGAACGGCCGGCTGCCGTCCAGAGGGCGGAACTGGCCCAGGCCCAACACTTGCCAGGCACAGTGGTCATAGTCGCCGATTCGCCCGCCACCGGCAGCGAATACGGCGCTTTTGACCTCGTCTACGTGGCTGGCCGGGACGAAGAAGCAGAGCTTGTACACCGCCTCAGTTCACCCAGACGCGGGCGTTACGGAACATGCGCATCCAGGGCGCGTCTTCGTTCCAGTCGTCCGAACGCCACGAGTTCTGCACCGCGCGGAACACCCGCTCCGGGTGCGGCATCATGATCGTGACGCGGCCATCGCGGCTGGTCAGGCCGGTGATCCCGCGCGGCGAGCCGTTCGGGTTGGCCGGGTAGGTTTCGGTGACCTTGCCGTGGTTGTCGACAAACCGCAGCGACACGCAACCGGACAGGTCGGCTTCGAGCAAGGCTTCTTCGCTTTCGAATTCCGCATGGCCTTCGCCGTGGGCGATGGCGATCGGCATGCGCGAACCGGCCATGCCCTGCAGGAAGATCGAGTTCGACTCCTGGACCTGGACCATCGCCACGCGCGCTTCGAACTGCTCGGAGCGGTTACGCACGAAGTGCGGCCAGAACTCGCTGCCCGGAATCAACTCGTGCAGGTTGGACATCATCTGGCAACCGTTGCACACGCCGAGGGTGAAGCTGTCGGTGCGTTCGAAGAAGCCTTGGAATGCGTCGCGGGCGCGGCTGTTGAACAGCGCCGACTTGGCCCAGCCTTCACCGGCACCGAGCACGTCGCCGTAGGAGAAACCGCCGCAGGCGACCATGCCCTTGAAGTCGTTCAGGTCGACACGACCGGCCAGGATGTCGCTCATGTGCACGTCGATCGCGTTGAAACCGGCGCGGTCGAACGCTGCCGCCATCTCCACCTGGCCGTTGACGCCCTGCTCGCGCAAGACCGCCACTTGTGGGCGAATGCCTTTCTTGATGTAGGGCGCGGCCACGTCGTGGTTGACGTCGTAGCTGAGCTTGGCGCTCAGGCCCGGGTTGTCTTCTTCCAGCAGCGCGTCGAACTCCTGCTCGGCGCACTCGGCGTTGTCGCGCAGGCGCTGGATCTGGTAACTGGTTTCAGCCCACTGACGCTGCAACAGACTGCGCTGGCCTTCGAAGACGGTGTCGCCGTTGAAGGTGATGTTGATGTGGGCGTTGTTGATCGGCTGACCGATCACCGAGACGCAATCGGCCAGGCCGGCGGCGCTGAACTGGGCGAGGATGTCCGGGGTGGCGTCCTGGCGAACCTGGATCACCGCACCCAGTTCTTCGTTGAACAGGATGGCCGGGATTTCAGCCGTGGACTCGGCCACGCTGTCGAGGGTCAGGCTCAGGCCACAGTGACCGGCGAAGGCCATTTCCACCACGGTGGTCAGCAAACCACCGTCGGAACGGTCGTGGTAGGCCAGCAGGTGACCGTCGGCGTTGAGGCCCTGGATGACGGCGAAGAACGCCTTCAGGTCTTCGGCATCGTCGACGTCCGGCGCTTGCGAACCGAGCTTGCCATGCACCTGGGCCAGGATCGAGGCGCCCATGCGGTTCTGGCCACGGCCCAGGTCGATCAGGATCAGGTCGGTGGTGCCCTTGTCCATGCGCAGTTGCGGGGTCAGGGTCTGGCGGATGTCGGTGACCGGGGCGAAACCGGTCACGATCAGCGACAGCGGCGACGTCACGCTCTTGTCCACGCCTTCGTCGTTCCAGCGCGTGGCCATGGACATGGAGTCCTTGCCCACCGGAATGGTGATGCCCAGCTCCGGGCACAGCTCCATGCCGACAGCCTTGACGGTGTCGTACAGGCGGGCGTCTTCACCCGGGTGACCGGCGGCGGACATCCAGTTGGCCGACAGCTTGATGTCGGAAATCTTGCCGATGCGCGAAGCCGCGATGTTGGTCAGGGTCTCGCCGATCGCCATGCGGCCCGAGGCCGGGGCATCCAGCAGCGCCAGCGGCGTGCGCTCGCCCATCGCCATCGCTTCGCCGGTGTAGACGTCGAAGCTGGTGGCGGTCACGGCCACGTCGGCCACCGGCACCTGCCATGGGCCGACCATCTGATCACGGGCCACGAGGCCGGTGATGGTACGGTCGCCGATGGTGATCAGGAAGCTCTTGCTCGCCACGGCCGGGTGATGCAGCACGCGCTCGATGGACTCGCCGAGGTCGAGGGTGGACGGATCGAAATCATCCCCCAGCTCCGCTTCGCGAACCGCCGAACGGTGCATGCGCGGGGCCTTGCCCAGCAGCACTTCCAACGGCATGTCCACCGGGCTGTTGCCGAAGTGGCTGTCGGTGACGGTCAGTTGCGGCTCGGCGGTGGCTTCACCCACTACCGCGAACGGGCAGCGTTCGCGCTCGCAAATGGCCTGGAAGCGTTCGAAGTCGGCCGGGCCGACCGCCAGGACGTAACGCTCCTGGGATTCGTTGCTCCAGATTTCGTGCGGGGCCATGCCCGGCTCGTCGTTTGGAATGTTGCGCAGTTCGAAGCGGCCACCACGGCCACCGTCGTTGACCAGTTCCGGGAAGGCGTTGGACAGGCCGCCCGCGCCGACGTCGTGGATGAAGCTGATGGGGTTGTGTTCACCCAGCTGCCAGCAACGATCGATGACTTCCTGGCAACGGCGTTCCATTTCCGGGTTTTCCCGCTGGACCGAGGCGAAGTCCAGGTCGGCCGAGCTGGTGCCGGTGGCCATGGAGGAAGCCGCGCCACCGCCCAGGCCGATCAGCATGGCCGGGCCACCGAGGACGATCAGCTTGGAGCCGACCAGGATCTCGCCTTTCTGCACGTGTTCGGCGCGGATGTTGCCCATGCCGCCCGCGAGCATGATCGGCTTGTGGTAACCACGGACTTCCTCGCCACGGGGGGTGGTGATGGACTGTTCGAAGGTACGGAAGTAGCCGGTCAGGGCCGGACGGCCGAATTCGTTGTTGAACGCCGCGCCCCCCAGGGGACCTTCGATCATGATGTCGAGGGCGTTGACGATGCGCTCAGGCTTGCCGTAGGGCTTTTCCCACGGCTGTTCGAAACCTGGGATCTGCAGGTTCGACACGGTGAAGCCGGTCAGGCCGGCCTTGGGCTTGGCGCCGCGCCCGGTGGCGCCTTCGTCGCGGATCTCGCCACCGGAACCGGTGGACGCGCCCGGGAACGGCGCAATGGCGGTCGGATGGTTATGGGTCTCGACCTTCATCAGGATGTGCACCGGCTCCTGGACCGCACCGTACTGGCGGGTCTCGGGGTTCGGGTAGAAGCGACCGGCAACATTGCCGACGATCACCGCCGCGTTGTCCTTGTAGGCCGACAGCACACCCTCGTTATGCATCTGATAGGTGTTCTTGATCATGCCGAACAGGCTTTTTTCCTGGCTCTGGCCGTCAATGTCCCAACTGGCGTTGAAGATCTTGTGGCGGCAGTGCTCGGAGTTGGCCTGGGCGAACATCATCAGTTCGATGTCGTGCGGGTTGCGCTTCAAGCCCTGGAAGGCGTTGACCAGATAATCGATCTCGTCTTCGGCCAGGGCCAGGCCCAGTTCGGCGTTGGCGTTTTCCAGTGCGGCACGGCCGCCGCCCAGTACGTCGATGGCCGTCAGCGGCTTGGGTTCGGCGTGGCTGAACAGACCGGCGGCCTGCTCCAGGTTGCCCAGCACGACCTGGGTCATGCGGTCATGCAGGCCTTCGGCGATCAACTGGGCCTCGGCCTCGCTGAACTCACCGGCGACATAAAAGGCAATGCCGCGCTCCAGGCGCTGGATCTTCGCCAGGCCGCAATTGCGGGCGATGTCACTGGCCTTGCTCGACCACGGCGAAATGGTGCCGAAACGCGGCAGCACCAGGAACAGGCGACCGGCCGGCTCCTGGACAGGAACACTGGGGCCGTACTTCAGAAGGCGCGCGAGCACCTGCTGTTCGTCGCCGGTCAAACCGCCGGTGACTTCGGCGAAGTGAGCGAATTCAGCATACAAGCCACTGACAGCCGGAACCTTTTGGCTCAGTTGCTCAAGGAGTTTGCTGTGGCGAAAGGCAGAAAGGGCAGGAGCGCCGCGCAGGATCAACATCTTCGGGACAGCCTCGGGAAGGGGGTGTGCTTTGAGGCCGTGCATTCTAGCCTAAACCGCCGGCAACGGCACCCGAAACGGCATGCACGGTGCTGGCCGAATGTCGGTCTTTGCGCGTACGACGGTATTGGCCCCCCGTGCCAAGGTCCGCGCAGAGATATTTTTCAGCGGCGCAAAGCCTGCCATACCCCGGCCGGCCGGTGTTGCGGACATGTTTTGCAACCGCTAGCAGACTGGCCTTTTGCTGTCGAGATATGGCGGTAGGGGCCGTTTGCGTATACTGCGCAGATGTTTTCCCCAACGGCTTTGCGTCCGCGATATGCCAGATGGCTGATCGCAACCGGACTCTTCCTGGTGCTCAGTGGTTGTGTTGAGAAACCCAACACACTGGAGCGCGTAAAGGAGGATGGCGTGCTGCGGGTGGTTACCCGAAACAGCCCCGCCACCTACTTTGAGGATCGTAACGGTGAAACCGGCTTCGAATACGAGCTGGTGAAGCGATTCGCCGACGATTTGGGGGTGGAACTGAAGATCGAGACCGCCGACAACCTCGACGACCTGTTCAACCAGGTCGGCAAGCCCAACGGTCCGGTATTGGCGGCCGCGGGCCTGGTCAGCAGCGAACAGCGCAAGAAGCAGGTACGGTTTTCCCACGCCTACCTGGAAGTCACCCCGCAGATCATCTACCGCAACGGCCAGTCACGCCCCACCGACGCGGCCGCCCTGGCGGGCAAGAAGATCATGGTGCTCAAGGGCAGCAGCCACGCCGAACAGCTGGCGCAGCTGAAACAGCAATACCCCGGCATCGAATACGAAGAGTCCGACGCGGTTGAAGTGGTCGACCTGCTGCGCATGGTCGACGAGGGGCAGATCGACCTGACCCTGGTGGACTCCAACGAAGTGGCGATGAACCAGGTGTACTTCCCCAACGTGCGCGTGGCCTTCGACCTGGGCGATGCCCGCAGCCAGAGTTGGGCCGTGGCCCCCGGCGAAGACAACAGCCTGCTCAACGAGATCAACAACTACCTCGACAAAGTGCAGAAGAACGGCACGCTGCAACGCCTCAAGGACCGCTACTACGGCCACGTCGATGTCCTCGGCTACATGGGCGCCACCACGTTCGCCCAGCACCTGCAACAACGCCTGCCCAAATACGAACAGCACTTCAAGGCCTACGCCAAGCAGGAAAAAGTCGATTGGCGCCTGCTGGCCGCGATCGGCTACCAGGAGTCGCTGTGGCAACCGGCGGTCACGTCCAAGACCGGCGTGCGCGGCCTGATGATGCTGACCCAGAACACCGCCCAGGCCATGGGCGTATCCAACCGCCTGGACCCGAAGCAAAGCATCATGGGCGGCGCCAAGTACCTGGCCTACATGAAGGACCAACTGGATGAAAGCATCGAGGAGCCCGACCGCACCTGGTTCGCCCTGGCTGCCTACAACGTCGGCAGCGGCCACCTGGACGACGCCCGCAAACTGGCGGCCAAGGAAGGGCTGAACCCGAACAAGTGGCTGGATGTGAAGAAGATCCTGCCGCGCCTGTCCCAGAAGCAGTGGTACAGCAAGACCCGCTACGGCTACGCCCGGGGCGGCGAGCCCGTACATTTCGTGGCGAACATCCGTCGCTACTACGACATCCTGACCTGGGTGACGCAGCCGCAACTCGAAGGCGACCAGGTGGCCGAGGGCAACCTGCACGTGCCGGGCGTGGACAAGAGCAAGCCGAACCAGGAATCCCCGCAGCTTTAATTAAGTCACCACGTCCTCTGTGGGAGCGAGCTTGCTCGCGATGAGGGCCTGACCTTCAGCATTGATGTTGACTGTCAGTCTGCTATCGCGAGCAAGCTCGCTCTCACAGGGGATAGTGGCTGGCTCAGGACTTGGCGGCAGCCAGGATCAGCGCTTTCATCTCCGCCACCGCCGACTTGAACCCGACGAACAACGCATGGGCCACCAGCGCGTGGCCGATGTTCAGCTCGTTGATGCCCTTGATGGCCGCGACGGCTTCGACGTTGTGATAGTGCAGGCCATGGCCGGCGTTGACGATCAAGCCCTGGGCCAGGCCAAAGGCGACGCCATCGGCGACCCGCTGCAGCTCGTCGGCCACCTCGGTGGGGGTTTCGGCATCGGCGTAACGACCGGTGTGCAGTTCGATGGCCGGTGCGCCGACCCGCTTGGACGCTTCGATCTGCCGTTCGTCGGCATCGATGAACAGCGACACCTCGGCACCGATCTTCGACAGGCGTTCCACCGCCAGGCTGATCCGCGATTCCTGCCCCGCTACGTCGAGGCCGCCTTCGGTGGTCAGTTCCTGGCGTGTCTCTGGCACCAGGCAGATGTGCGCCGGGCGGATGAGTTCAGCGAACGCCATCATTTCTTCGGTCACGCCCATTTCGAAGTTCATGCGGGTCTGCAGTACGTCCTTGAGCAGCAGCACGTCGCGCTCCTGGATGTGACGACGGTCTTCACGCAGGTGCACGGTGATGCCGTCGGCACCCGCCTCTTCCGCGTCCAGCGCGGCCTTGACCGGATCCGGGTAGCGCGTACCGCGGGCCTGGCGCAGGGTGGCGACATGGTCGATGTTCACGCCGAGAAGAATGCGATTGCTGGTGCTCACAAAAAGGCTCCTGAAGGGGCAGATAGTCGGCCCACAGCATACGGGTTGATCAGGGCTTGCGAAACAGCTCGCGACTGACCAGGGGCCGACCGCCCAGGTGCACGGCCAGGGCTTGGCGCATCAGACGCTTGGCCGCCGACAAGGCGCCCGGCGCACTCCAGTCGGCCTCGGCCATGGCCAGCAGCTCGGCGCCATTGAACAGCCCCGGTTGCAGCAGATAGACCCGCTCCAGGCCAGCATCCACTTGCAAACGGTAGAGGCCGTCGGCGGCGATGGGCTCGCCGTGCAGGTCGGTGCTCAAGGCGAAACCGTAGCCCAGGTCATCCAGCAGCCGCCATTCGAACGAACGCAGCAGCGGCTCCAGTGGACGGCCTTCGGCCAGGGCCAGCAGCGTGGCGGCGTAATGGTCGAAGACGGCCGGGTGGGGATCTTCGGCGGGCAGCAGGCGGATCAGCAGTTCATTGAGGTACAAGCCGCTGAACAACGCCTCGCCGTTGAGCCAGGCGGCGACGCCGTTGCTTTCCATGCGCCCGACGTTCTTCAACTCGCCCCGCCCGCGAAATTCGACTTCCAGCGGCACGAACGGCCGCGCCAGCGTCCCCGCCTTGCCCCGCGCGCCCCGCAGCACCGCCCGCAGCCGCCCTTGGGGCGTGAGGAAGTCCACCAGGGCACTGCTTTCGCGGTAGGCGCGGCTGTGGAGGACGTAGGCGGGTTGGCCGGTGGGTTGGGTTGGGGGCATCAAGGGCCTGAATATCAGAAGATATCGACTATGGAAGAAAGCTTCGTGGCGAGGGAGCTTGCTCCCGCTGGGCTGCGAAGCAGCCCCAGGTTCAGCGACTTCGTTCAGTCAGATACACCGCATTGCCTGATTTTACGACTGCTTCGCAGCCGAGCGGGAGCAAGCTCCCTCGCCACAAAAGCCCGCCCACCATGATCTTGGGGTTACAGGTCGCCGTAACCCAACGAACGCAACGCACGCTCGTCATCGGACCAGCCGCCCTTCACCTTGACCCACAGGTTGAGCATGATCTTGGAGTCGAACAGCAGCTCCATGTCCTTGCGCGCCTCGGTGCCGATGCGCTTGATGCGCTCGCCCTTGTCGCCAATGATGATTTTCTTCTGGCCGTCACGTTCGACGAGGATCAACGCATGAATGTGCAGGGTCTTGCCCTGTTGCTTGAACTCTTCGATCTCGACCGTGATCTGGTACGGCAGCTCGGCGCCCATCTGGCGCATGATTTTCTCGCGCACCAACTCGGCGGCGAGGAAACGGCTGCTGCGGTCGGTGATCTGGTCTTCAGGGAAGAAATGATCGTTTTCCGGCAAGTGTTCGGCAATCACCCGCTCCAGCGCGTCGAGGTTATGGCCGTGCTGGGCAGAGATCGGGATGATCTGGGCATTGGGCAACTGTTCCTGCAACCAGGCCAGGTGCGGCATCAGTTCAGCCTTGTCTTCGATGCGATCGGTCTTGTTCAGCGCCACGATCAACGGCCCTGTCACGTACTGGACGCGTTCGAGGACCATCTGGTCTTCTTCGGTCCATTTGGTGCGGTCGACCACGAAGATCACCACGTCGACGTCTTTCAACGCCGCCGAGGCAGTCTTGTTCATGTAGCGGTTCAAGGCCTTTTCGCCACCCTTGTGCATGCCCGGGGTGTCGACATAGATCGCCTGCACGGCGCCTTCGGTCTTGATACCCAGCATGTTGTGGCGGGTGGTCTGGGGCTTGCGCGAGGTGATCGCCAGTTTCTGGCCCAGGATGTGGTTCAGCAGCGTGGACTTGCCCACGTTCGGCCGACCGACAATGGCGACATAGCCGCAGCGGGTGACGGTTGTATCAGTCATTGCCATTCTCCACGCCCAGGGCGATCAGTGCTGCGGCGGCCGCTACCTGTTCGGCAATACGACGACTCACACCCTGGCCCCGGCTTTTTTCATTCAGTAGGACAACTTCGCATTCGACGAAGAAGGTTCGGCAATGCGGCTCACCCTGGATATCCACCACTTCGTAGCGTGGCAGTTCGCAACTGCGCGACTGCAGGAACTCCTGCAAACGGGTCTTCGGATCCTTGTTGGTGTCCACCAGCGTCAGGCTGTCGATCTCGGAAGTTAGCCAGGCCAGTACGCGTTCGCGCGCCATGTCCATGCCTGAGTCCAGGTAGATCGCGCCAATCAACGCTTCCAGGGCATCGGCCAGGATCGACTCGCGACGGAAACCGCCGCTTTTCAATTCACCGGAGCCCAGGCGCAGGTAGTCGCCCAGGTCGAAACCACGGGCCAGTACAGCCAGGGTCTCACCTTTTACCAAACGCGCGCGCAAACGCGACAACTGGCCTTCGCGGGCCAGCGGGAAGCGCTCGAACAGCGCCTCGCCGGCCACGAAGTTGAGGATGGCATCACCGAGGAATTCCAGGCGTTCGTTGTTGCGCCCGGCAAAACTGCGGTGAGTGAGGGCCAGGAGCATCAGGTCCGGGTCCTTGAAGGTGTAGCCGAGCTGACGCTCGAGACGGCTTAGAGAAACGCTCACGGTTTACCCACGCTGAGTTCGTGGCTGGATTCCACCGCCAGGGTGGCAAGGCACCGTTGGCTTGGGACAATTAACGCTGTGTTCAAAAATGACGTCCTGACTATCGTTGGCTTCATGCCTTCGGGCAACCTTGTGCAGGCTCCAGAAAAGCATTCGGCGCTGTGTTCAACAGCGCCGTGTGGGATTACTTGATCAGGCCAACCCGCGAGAAATTCGGCAGGTGGCTGAGTTTGGGTTCCGGCCAGCTCATCCAGACCGCAAAGGCCTTGCCGACGATGTTTCGGTCCGGGACCATGCCCAGCAGGTCCTTGGGAATGTTCGGATCATCCCAGTAACGGCTGTCGTTGGAGTTGTCGCGGTTGTCGCCCATCATGAAATAGTGCCCCGCCGGCACGGTCCACGAACGGTCCGGCGTTGCGCGGTAGCGGCTCATTTCCTTGCGGATCAGGTGTTCGGCCTCGCCGAGTTTTTCCCGGTAGAGTTCGGCACTGCCCAGCGTACCCGGCTCGGAGCCGAGCAACTGTTCGGCCACTGATTCGCCATTGACAAACAGACGCTTGTCGGCGGTGTAGCGGATCGTGTCGCCCGGCAGGCCGACCACGCGCTTGATGTAGTTGACGTTCGGGTCGCTCGGGAAGCGGAACACCATGACATCACCGCGCTGCGGGTCACCCACCTCGATGACTTTCTTGTCGATCACCGGCAGGCGGATCCCGTAGGAGAACTTGTTCACCAGAATGAAATCGCCCACATCCAGGGTCGGCTTCATCGAGCCGGACGGGATCTGGAACGGTTCCACCAGGAACGAGCGCAGCACCAGCACGATGAACAGCACCGGGAAGAACGACTTGCCGTATTCGACCAACAGCGGTTCCTTGTTGAGCTTTTCGATCACCACACCATCAGGCTGGCTGACGCTGCCCTGATAAGAGGCGATGGCCGCCCGACGCCGAGGCGCCAGGAACAACAGATCAAGCAACGCCAACAGGCCGCAGACAAATACGGCGATAACCAGCAACAGCGGGAAATTTAGCGACATAGGACCTAACTATCCAACCTGAGCACCGCAAGGAAGGCTTCCTGTGGAATTTCCACGTTACCGACCTGCTTCATGCGTTTTTTACCGGCCTTCTGCTTTTCCAACAGCTTGCGCTTACGGCTGACGTCGCCGCCGTAGCATTTGGCCAATACGTTCTTTCTGAGCGCCTTGACGGTTGTACGCGCCACAATCTGCCCGCCAATGGCGGCCTGGATTGCCACATCGAACATCTGCCGCGGAATCAGTTCCTTCATCTTCTCGGTCAATGCACGACCTTTGTAGTGCGCGTTGTCACGGTGCACGATCAATGCCAGGGCATCGACCTTCTCGCCGTTGATCAGCACATCCAGTTTCACCAGATTAGCCGATTGGTAACGATCGAAATGATAGTCCAGCGAAGCATAGCCGCGACTGGTGGATTTGAGACGGTCGAAGAAGTCCAGCACCACTTCGTTCATCGGCAGGTCGTAGGTCACCTGGACCTGCGTGCCAAGGAACAGCATGTCGTGTTGTACGCCGCGTTTCTCGATGCACAGGGTAATGACGTTGCCCAGGTGCTCCTGAGGCACAAGGATGTTGGCCCGCACGATCGGTTCGCGCATGTCCTCGATGGCCGACAGGTCCGGCAGCTTGGACGGGTTGTCGACGTAGAGGGTTTCGCCGTTCTTGAGCAGCAGCTCGAAGATTACCGTCGGCGCCGTGGTGATCAGGTCCAGGTCGTACTCGCGCTCCAGGCGCTCCTGGATGATTTCCATGTGCAACATGCCCAGGAACCCGCAGCGGAAGCCGAAGCCCAGGGCGTCGGAGCTTTCCGGGGTGTATTGCAGGGACGAGTCGTTCAGGGTCAGCTTTTGCAGGGCTTCGCGGAAATCCTCGAAGTCGTCGGAACTGACCGGGAACAGGCCGGCATAGACCTGCGGCTGGATGCGCTTGAAACCGGGCAGCACATCGACGTCGGGGGTGGAACTCAAGGTCAGGGTGTCGCCGACCGGCGCCCCGTGGATGTCCTTGATACCCGCGATGATGAAGCCCACTTCACCGGCCTTCAGGTCGACGGTGGCGGTATGTTTCGGGTTGAAGACCCCGACGCTGTCCACCAGGTGGATCTTGCCGGTGGACTTGACCAGGATCTTGTCGCCCTTCTTCACGCGGCCATGGCGCACGCGTACCAGGGAGACTACGCCCAGGTAGTTGTCGAACCAGGAGTCGATGATCAACGCTTGCAGCGGATCTTCGATGTTGCCGGTTGGCGCGGGAATGGTGGTGACCAGGCGTTCGAGCACTTCATCCACGCCCAGGCCGGTCTTGGCGCTGCAGGTGACCGCGTCGGTGGCGTCGATGCCGATGATTTTCTCGATTTCTTCCTTCACGCGGTCCGGATCGGCCTGGGGCAGGTCGATCTTGTTCAGCACCGGCATGACTTCCAGGCCCTGCTCGATGGCCGTGTAGCAGTTGGCAACCGACTGGGCTTCGACGCCCTGACCGGCATCGACCACCAGCAATGCGCCCTCACAGGCCGCCAGCGACCGGCTGACTTCATAGGTGAAGTCGACGTGGCCGGGGGTATCGATGAAGTTCAGCTGATAGGTGACGCCGTCGCGGGCCTTGTAATAGAGGGTAACGCTGTGGGCCTTGATGGTGATCCCGCGCTCACGCTCGAGGTCCATGGAGTCCAGGACCTGGGCTTCCATTTCACGCTCGGCCAGGCCGCCGCACATCTGGATGAAGCGATCAGCCAGCGTCGACTTGCCATGGTCAATGTGGGCGATGATGGAGAAATTGCGGATATGACTCAAATCACTCACGGATCAACACTCAAAAAGGCTGCAGGCATGGCCCGCCGAAAAATAGCCGGGAATTGTACCTGATACACCGCGCGAGTGGGAGCAAAGCTTGCTCGCGAAACAGCCACCTCGATTTCCGAAAGACCGCATCGCCCGTATCGCGAGCAAGCTTTGCTCCCACACAGCCCAGCTCCCACAGCCCCCTCGCTACGCGTGCGATCAACCCACCCGACGCAACAGCCAGACCCCGGCCAATGCGCAGACAGCCGCGGGGACCAGCACCGCGAACAGCGGCGAGAAACCGAACACCAAGCTCGACGGCCCCAACAGATCCTGGGCGATACGGAAGGTGAAGCCCACCAGCACGCCGGTGAACACTCGTTGACCGAGGGTCACCGAACGCAGCGGGCCGAAAATGAACGAAATGGCCATCAACACCAGGGCGGCGGTGACCAGCGGCTGCAACACCTTGACCCAAAAAGCCAGCCAGTAGCGGCCATTGTTCAGGCCCTGGTCCGCCAGGTAGTGGATATAGCCCCACAAACCGGTAATCGACAGCGATTCCGGCGCCATCACCACGGTGCTGAGCAACTGCGGGCTGATCGACACGTCCCAACGCTCTTGCGGGGCGGTGACCACTTCGGTGCGTTTGTCATGGAACAGGGTGGTAGTGACATCACTCAGTTGCCAGTGATCCTCGGCGAAATTCGCCCGCTTGGCGAAGCTCGATGACAGCATGTGCCGCTGGTCGTCGAAACGATAGCGGGTCACGCCATAGAGGATGCCATTGGGCTGGACCGAGTTGATGTGGATGAACTCGTCACCCTGGCGGTGCCACAGGCCGTGCTTGGCGCTTTGCGCATCACCGCCGCCCTGGGCCAGGGAGCGGTTGGCCTGGGCGGTGTTCTCGGTGGCCGGGGCGATGTATTCGCCGATCAACACACCCACCAGCATCAGCACCAGCATCGGCTTCATCACCGCCCAGACGATCCGACCAATGGACACGCCTGCGGCGCGCATGATGGTCAGTTCGCTGTTGCTGGCCAGGCTGCCCAGGCCGATCAGGCAGCCGATCAGCGCCGCCATCGGCAGCATGTCGTACAGGCGCCGGGGCGCGGTCAGCAGCACGTAGCTCGCCACGTCCGTCAGGGTATAGGTGTCGCTGACGTCGCTCATTTCATCGATGAAGGCAAACAGGGTCGCCAGGCCAAGGATGATCCCCAGCACCGCGAGAATCGCCATGAACACGCTGCTGCCGATGTAGCGGTCGAGTTTAACCACGGGCCACCTCCAGCGCGCTGCGACGACTGGCCAGTTTCAGGCGCAGCGGTTCCCAATAGAGCAGCCCCAGGCCGATGGCCAGGAAGATGCCATGCACCCACCACAAGCCCAGCGTCGGCGGGATCTTGCCCTTCTCCAGGGCGCCGCGGGCGGAAATCAGGATGGTCAGGTAAGCCATATACAGGAGAATCGCCGGCAGCAACTTGAGGAAACGGCCCTGGCGCGGGTTGACCCGCGACAGCGGGACCGCCATGAGGGTCACGATGAATACCAGCAGCGGCAACGACAGGCGCCATTGCAGCTCGGTGCGGGCACGAATGTCCTGGTTGCCCAGCAGGCTGGCGGTCGGCATCGCATCGCGATCGGTGACTTCGTCACTGACCTCGGGCTTGGGCAACAGCACGCCATAGGTGTCGTACTTGATGGCCCGGTAGTCGGCCTGCCCCGGCTTGCCATCGTAGCGATAGCCGTTGTGCAGGATCAGGTAGCGGTTGCCGTCGGGGTTGATTTCCTGCCGGCCCTTCTCGGCCACCAGCACGGAAATGCCACGGTCCTTCTTGGTGTCCGAAGACAGGTTCTTTTGCGTAATGAAGACGCCGCCCAGGTCGATCCGGTCATCCGAGAGCTGTTCGGTGTAGGTCACCCGCGTGCCGTCGCGCAGGGCCTGGAAACGCCCTGGCACCAGGGTGTCGAATTCGGTCATGGCGTCCTGCTGGTTGATCAGCAGTTGGAATTGGTTGGCGCCCTGGGGCGACAGGCTCAGGCTCAGCCAGGCCACCACCAGCGCCACCAATGTGGCCGGGAACAGGGTCATGCGAAACAGCCGTTGCTGGCTCATGCCGGTGGCCGACAGCACGGTCATTTCGCTGTCCAGGTACAGGCGCCCATAGGCCAGCAAAATGCCGAGGAACAACCCCAGCGGCAGGATCAATTGCAGGAAGCCCGGCAGGCGGAACCCCATGATCAGGAACAGGGAGCCCGGATCCAGGGCACCGGAGGCCGCCTGGGCAAGGTATTTGATGAAGCGTCCGCTCATGATGATGACCAGCAGCACGGCGCTCACGGCGCTCAGGGTCAGCAGGACTTCGCGGGATAGATAACGAAAGACGATCACACCAGACACTCCAGGGTTGTCAGGCTGGGTTTTGTATGAAAAGTGCCTGCGCGACGATCATGCAGCGTTGAAAACAGGCTCGGAATGCTCATTGACAGCCAGTCAACTCCGCTTCCTCGCCTGTTTTCGCCTTGCCTGATCGTCGCTCGGCGACTTTTCATACACACCCTTAAGGCGGCCAAACAAGCAAACGTATCGAGCCGGTCCGCCAACGCGAACCGCCGAAAAAAGAGCCGCATTATCCTGTGATTGGAGGCGCCTGTCACTTCGCACGCTTTAAACCGGTGCTTAAAGCCAAAAGTTAGCGCCGTCGAGGGTTGTCAGGCCCGGGCGCCGGGGTTCAAACTGCGGCCTTTGTCGCCGGCAAGCACCGGCGCTTCTTTTATATAGAAGAAGCTCGCTCAGCGCGCCATTGTGTCGGCGCCTGGCCTCTTGACCATTCACTCAGGGATCCGGACATGGAACTGGTTGTAAAAAGCGTCAGCCCAGAAACGTTGAAGACCGCCACGCTGGTGGTTGCCGTCGGTGAAAACCGCAAGCTCGGCGTCGTCGCCACCCAGCTCGACAGCCTGAGCGGCGGCGCCATCAGCGCCGTGCTCAAGCGCGGCGACCTGGCCGGCAAGGTCGGCCAGAGCCTGTTGCTGCACAGCTTGCCCAACCTCAAGGCCGATCGGGTGCTGCTGGTGGGCGTGGGCAAGGATGCCGAACTGGGCGACCGCCCGTTCCGTAAAATCATCGCTGGCGTGTTGGGCACCCTCAAGGGCCTGGGCGGTGCCGATGCCGTCCTGGCGCTGGACGAGCTGGTGGTCAAGGGTCGCGACAGCTATGGCAAGAACCGCCTGCTGGCCGAGACCCTGGTGGACGGCGAATACCAGTTCGACCAGTTCAAGAGCCAGAAAGCCGAACCCCGCGCCCTGAAGAAAATCACCCTGCTGACCATCAAGGCCGCCCAGGCTGAAGTCCAGCGCGCCGTGACCCACGCCACCGCGATTGCCAACGGCATGGCCTTCACCCGTGACCTGGGCAACCTGCCGCCGAACATCTGCCACCCGACGTTCCTCGGCGAACAGGCCAAGGCACTGGGCAAAGAGTTCAAGGGCCTGAAGGTCGAAGTCTTCGACGAGAAGAAGATCAAGGACCTGGGCATGGGTTCGTTCTATGCCGTCGGCCAGGGCAGCGCCCAGCCGCCACGCCTGATCGTCATGCAATACAACGGTGGCAAGAAGTCCGAGAAACCCTATGCACTGGTCGGCAAGGGCATCACCTTCGACACCGGCGGCATCAGCCTCAAGCCAGGCGCCGGCATGGATGAAATGAAGTACGACATGGGCGGTGCCGCGAGCGTGTTCGGCACCCTGCGCGCCGTGCTCGAACTGCAACTGCCGATCAACCTGGTGTGCATCCTGGCCTGCGCCGAGAACATGCCCAGCGGCACGGCCTCGCGTCCGGGCGACATCGTCACCACCATGAGCGGCCAGACCGTGGAAATCCTCAACACCGACGCCGAAGGCCGCCTGGTGCTGTGTGACGCCCTCACCTACTCCGAGCGCTTCAAGCCGCAGGCGGTGATCGACATCGCCACCCTGACCGGCGCCTGCGTCGTCGCCCTCGGTGCCCACACCTCGGGCCTGCTGGGCAACAACGACGAACTGATCGGCCAATTGCTCAGCGCCGGCCAGCAAGCCGACGACCGCGCCTGGCAATTGCCCTTGTTCGACGAGTACCAGGAACAACTGGACAGCCCGTTCGCCGACATCGCCAACATCGGCGGCCCGAAAGCAGGGACCATCACCGCGGCTTGCTTCCTGTCGCGTTTCACCAAGAACCTGAACTGGGCGCACCTGGACATCGCCGGCACGGCCTGGACCAGCGGCGGCAAGGACAAAGGCGCCACCGGACGCCCAGTGCCCCTGCTGACCCAGTACCTGCTGGACCGCGCCAAGGCCTGACACCAATGACCGTCGTTGGCGTCGCCCTCGGGTGGCGCCAGCGGCGGCTCAGGAACCGCAATGACCAAAGTCGATTTCTATATCCTGCCCAGCGCCGATCCGTCGGCGCGGCTGGATTTCGCCTGCAAGCTCGTCGAAAAGGCCTGGCGGATGGGGCACCGTATCTACCTGCATTGCAGCGATGCCGCCCAGCGCGACGACCTGGACGCACGCCTGTGGGCGTTCAAGGGCGAGAGTTTCGTACCCCACGGCCCGGCCGAAAGCGAACCCGAGGGACTGATCGTGCTGGGGCTGGGAGATGACTGCGGCCAGCACCAGGACCTGTTGGTCAACCTCGACCTGAAAGTACCGGCCTTTGCCCAGCGCTTCGCCCGTGTGGCGGAAGTGGTGGTGGAAGACCCGGCCATCCGACAAGCCGCGCGGGAGAGTTTCCGTTTCTACCGTGAACAGGGCTATCCTCTGCAAGACCACCGTTTACAGCGACTCTGAGCCCTACGATGGACACTCCAAAATCGCCACAAAAGCCCGCGCACCTGCTGGATGACCTCGAGTCGATCCGCCAACTGCTCGGCGACGACAACCTGCAACCACCGCTGTTGACCGACACGGTCGTGCCCGAGCCGGTGCATGACGAGCAGATTCCCCTGCTGTTCGATCCGATCCACGGCCAGCCCGAACCCGAGCCTGCCGCCAAGGCCGAAGCCAAGGGCCCCGACGCCCTGCTGCACCTGGACCGCGAGTTGCGCGCTGCGGCGCAGTTGATCATGCAAGACGTCATCGACGACTTCGCCCCGCACATCGAAACCGAGATCAAGCGCCGGCTGGATGCGCGGATGGAGCGCTTGCTCAGTCAGTACGAATAAAAGCACTCCCCCGCTTTTTGTGGCGAGGGAGCTTGCTCCCGCTCGGCTGCAAAGCAGCCGTAACACGGGCGAGCAGCCCCATCTCACTCACCTTGACATTTTGGGGGCCGCTTCGCGCCCCAGCGGGAGCAAGCTCCCTCGCCACAGGATTTGTTGCGCCTGTTAATACGCGCTCACTGCGTACTGGCTCGCCCTGCGTCCTTCGCCCCGCTATACTTCCCGGCTTTTCCTGAATAAATGCCAATAGGGTCCCGCCGCGCATGGATAAGACCTACCAGCCGCACGCCATTGAAACTTCCTGGTACAACACCTGGGAGTCCGAGAATTATTTCGCTCCGCAAGGCGCGGGCGATTCCTACACCATCATGATCCCGCCGCCGAACGTCACCGGCAGCCTGCACATGGGCCACGGCTTCAACAACGCGATCATGGACGCCCTGATCCGTTTCCGTCGCATGCAAGGTCGCAACACCTTGTGGCAGCCGGGCACCGACCATGCCGGTATCGCCACGCAGATGCTGGTGGAACGCCGCCTCGAAGCCCAAGGCCAGAATCGCCACGACCTGGGCCGCGAGAAATTCCTCGAGAAAGTCTGGGAATGGAAAGACGAGTCCGGTGGCAACATCAGCCGCCAGATCCGTCGCCTCGGCTCGTCCGTGGACTGGAGCCGCGAGCGCTTTACCATGGACGACGGTCTTTCGGAAGCGGTGAAGGAAGCCTTTGTGCGCCTGCATGAAGACGGGCTGATCTATCGCGGCAAGCGCCTGGTCAACTGGGACACCAAGTTGCACACGGCCATTTCCGACCTCGAAGTGGAGAACCACGACGAGAAAGGTTTCCTGTGGAACCTCAAGTATCCCCTGGCCGACGGCGCCAAGACCGCCGAAGGCAAGGATTACCTGATCGTCGCCACCACGCGTCCGGAAACCATGCTTGGTGATGCCGCCGTCGCGGTAAACCCGAACGACGAGCGCTACCAGGCCCTGATCGGCAAGTTCGTCGAACTGCCCCTGGTTGGCCGGCGCATCCCGATCATCGGCGACGATTACTGCGACCCTGAATTCGGCACCGGCTGCGTGAAAATCACCCCGGCCCACGATTTCAACGACTACGAAGTCGGCAAGCGTCACAACCTGCCGCTGCTGAACATCTTCGACAAGAACGCCAACGTGTTGCCGGCGGCCCAGGTGTTCAACCTCGACGGCACGCTGAACGAAAGCGTCGACGGCACGCTGCCGGCCGAATACGCCGGCCTGGACCGCTTCGAAGCACGCAAGCAGATCGTCGCGGCGTTCGAGGCCGCCGGCCTGCTGGTCAGCGTCGACGATCACGCCCTGAAAGTCCCGAAAGGCGACCGCTCCGGCACCATCATCGAACCGTGGCTGACCGACCAGTGGTACGTGTCCACCAAACCGCTGGCCGAACCGGCGATTGCCGCCGTGGAAGACGGCCGCATCCAGTTCGTGCCCAAGCAATACGAAAACATGTACTTCTCGTGGATGCGCGACATCCAGGATTGGTGCATCAGCCGTCAGCTGTGGTGGGGCCATCGCATCCCGGCCTGGTACGACGAATCGGGCAAGGTCTATGTCGGCCGTGATGAAGCCGAAGTCCGCGCCAAGCACAACCTCGGCCCGGACGTCGCCCTGGCGCAGGACAACGACGTCCTCGACACCTGGTTCAGCTCGGGCCTGTGGACCTTCTCGACCCTGGGCTGGCCGCAGCAGACCGAGTTCCTGAAGAAATTCCACTCCACCGACGTGCTGGTCACCGGTTTCGACATCATTTTCTTCTGGGTCGCCCGGATGATCATGTTGACCATGCACTTGGTGAAGAACGAGGACGGCACTCCTCAAGTGCCGTTCAAGACGGTCTACGTCCACGGCCTGGTGCGCGACGGCCAGGGCCAGAAGATGTCCAAGTCCAAGGGCAACGTCCTGGACCCGCTGGACATCATCGACGGTATCGACCTGGAAACCCTGGTGCAGAAACGCACCTCCGGCCTGATGCAGCCGAAACTGGCGAAGAAGATCGAGAAGGCCACCCGCGAAGAATTCGCCGAGGGTATCGCCAGCTACGGCACCGATGCCCTGCGTTTCACTTTCTGCTCACTGGCGTCCACCGGTCGCGACATCAAGTTCGACATGGGGCGCGTCGAAGGCTATCGCAACTTCTGCAACAAGATCTGGAACGCCGCGCGCTACGTGCTGGACAAGGGCGAAGACTGCGGCCAGAACGGCGAAGCCTACGAGCTGACCCTGGCCGATCGCTGGATCATTTCCCAGTTGCAACGCACCGAAGCCGAAGTGACCCGCCAACTGGACCAGTTCCGTTTCGACCTGGCCGCACAAGCCTTGTACGAGTTCATCTGGAACCAGTACTGCGACTGGTACCTGGAGCTGTCCAAGCCGGTGTTGTGGGACGAAAACGCACCGGTCGAGCGCCAGCGCGGCACCCGTCGCACCCTGGTTCGCGTGCTGGAAGTGGCCCTGCGCCTGGCGCATCCGTTCATGCCGTTCATCACCGAGGAAATCTGGCAGCGCATCGCACCGCTGGCGGGCATCCAGGGCAAGACGATCATGCTGCAACCGTGGCCGGTGGCCAACGAGACCCGCATCGATCCGGCAGCCGAGGACGACATCGAATGGCTCAAGACCTTCATGCTGGGCCTGCGTAACATCCGTGCCGAAATGAACATCGGCCCGGGCAAGCCGCTGACCCTGTTCCTGAAGAATGCCGGCGCCGAAGACCTGCGCCGCCTCAACGAAAACGAGGCGCTGCTCAAGAAGCTGGCGAAGCTCGAGTCGGTGACGGTGCTGGCGGCCGGCGAAGAAGCGCCACTGTCCGCCACCGCGCTGGTCGGCGAGATGGAAGTACTGGTGCCGATGGCCGGCCTGATCGACAAGGCCGCCGAGCTGGCGCGCCTGGACAAGGAAATCCTGCGTCTGAAGGGTGAGGTCCAGCGGGTCGGCGGCAAGCTGTCCAATGCCGGTTTCGTTGACAAGGCTCCGGCCGAAGTCATCGAGAAGGAACGGGCCAAACTGGCCGAGGCCGAGCAGGCCCTGGGCAAGCTGGCCGAACAGCATGGGCGGATCTCCAGCCTGTAACAGCGGTTCGTCACTGAAGAGGGAGGCCCTGGCGGCCTCCTTTTTTCTGCCTGGCACTTTCCATCAAACAATGAAGGCTCCTTGTGGGAGCGGGCTTGCTCGCGAAAGCGGTGGATCAAATAGCCTATTTGTTAACTGACACACCTCCTTCGCGAGCAAGCCCGCTCCCACATTTAATCGGCGCAAGCCTCAAGATCAGGCTGGATGTGGGACAATACCCGCCACTTTTTGAGCCATCCCCGAATCGACCCGCCCATGACTGCCCCTCGCTCCCCAAAACCTGTCCGCCAGAAGCCCAAGCCCGCCATCGAGGCCAAACCTGTGGCGCCGCGAGAGAAGGCCAGCCTGCACCCGCGTAACCGTCACCAGGGCCGCTACGACTTCCCGGCGTTGATCAAGTCCACGCCTGAATTGGCCAAGTTCGTGATCCTCAATCCGTACGGCAAGGAAAGCATCGACTTCGCCAGCCCCGACGCGGTGCGGGTATTCAACCGGGCGCTGCTCAAATCCTTCTATGGCATCGCCCATTGGGACATTCCAGCCGACTACTTGTGCCCCCCAGTGCCTGGTCGCGCGGACTATGTGCACTTCCTCGCCGATCTGCTCGCCAGTCATAACGACGGCGAAATCCCTCGGGGAGCGGCGGTGAAGGTGCTGGACATCGGCACCGGCGCCAACTGCATCTATCCGTTGATCGGCTACAGCGACTACCGCTGGCACTTCCTTGGCTCGGAGATCGACCCGACCGCCGTCGCCTCGGCCAAGGCCATCGTCCAATCCAACGGCTTGAGCAAGGCCATCCAGTTGCGCCAGCAAGCCAACCGCAAGCAGATCCTCCTGGGCCTGCTGGAGGATGGCGAACAGTTCGACCTGACGATGTGCAACCCGCCGTTCCACGCCTCCCTGGAAGAAGCCACCAAGGGCAGCCAGCGCAAGTGGCGGGCACTGGGCAAGGCCGATCCGAAGCGTAAGCTGCCAGTGCTGAATTTTGGCGGCCAGGCCGCGGAGTTGTGGTGCGAGGGTGGGGAAGCCCGGTTCGTGACGCAACTGGTCGGCGAGAGTGCCCAGGTAGCCGAGCAAGTGTTGTGGTTCAGCACCCTGGTGTCGAAGGCGTCGAACCTGCCGGCGATTCAGGCCGCGCTGAAAAAGGCCGGGGCGCTGCACAGCCACGTGGTGGAGATGTCCCAGGGCCAGAAGCAGAGCCGTTTCGTGGCCTGGACCTTCCAGACCGAGGCGCAGCAACAGGCGTGGCGCCAGTCGCGTTGGGTTCGCAAGGGCTGAATCGGCATAGCGCCACAGACCACTTTTTCCAAGGCAATAAAAAACCGTGCCCGGATCGCTCCGAGGCACGGTTTTTTTACAGCGATCTTACTTGTTGACCGCGTCGGTCAGGCCTTTGGCCACAACCAGCTTGATCACTTTCTTGGCAGCGATTTCGATGGCAGCGCCAGTCGAAGGGTTACGGCCGGTACGGGCAGGACGCTCGGTGACTTTCAGCTTGCCAACACCTGGCAGAGTGATTTCGCCGCCATTTTCCAGCTGATCAGCCACGATTTGGCCCAGTTGGTCCAGCAGAGCACGCACAGTAGCTTTTGGTGCGTCTACAGCTTCAGACAAATCGCCGATCAGTTGGTCTTTAGTAAGAGCCATGTAGTGTTCCTTCCCTATCAAATTCATATGGATTGCAGAGTGCAGTGTCAGCCATCGAGCCCGATCTCTCTGGATCAGGCACCCTCGGCAATCACCACGACGGATCGGGGTAATAGATGCCGAAAACCGGGTTTGGTTCGACCTGACAAATGCTGAATGCACGCTTAACGCAGTGACTTCGCGTAAGACCGGGCAAAACTAGCACAACGCCTCTGAAATATCCGCCTCTAGCTACCCATTTGGTCAGCTTTCTTGCGCTAAAACGTTAAAAAAATGCATATAGGCAGTCGGACGGGCCTGAAAAGGCCTTTGCAGGGTTCCAAAACCAGTGATTGCGGTACACTGGGCCTTTTTCGGGGAGCACGCCCTCCTCTCTTTCATCAGCCGAGAAATCCATGCCGATCCGTCATTGCATCGTCCACCTGATCGACAAAAAACCCGACGGCACCCCTGCCGTGCTCCACGCCCGCGACTCCGAACTGGCAGAGTCCACGGCCATCGAGAACATGCTCGCCGACCTCAACGAAAGCTATAACGCCAAGCAAGGCAAGGCCTGGGGTTTTTTCCATGCCGAGTCCGGGGCACATCCGTTCAGCGGCTGGCTGAAGGAGTACCTGGACGGCGGGAAGGATTTCACCGCGTTCAGTCGGGTGGCGGTGGAACACCTGCAAAAACTGATGGAAGAGTCCAACCTGTCGGTGGGCGGCCACGTGTTGTTCGCGCATTACCAGCAGGGCATGACCGACTACCTGGCCATCGCCCTGCTGCACCACAGCGAAGGCGTGGCGGTGACCGATGAATTGGACGTGACCCCGTCCCGCCACCTGGACCTGGGCCAGTTGCACCTCGCGGCGCGGATCAACGTGTCGGAATGGCAGAACAACAAGCAATCGAAACAGTACATCTCGTTCATCAAGGGCAAGAACGGCAAGAAGGTCTCGGAGTACTTCCGCGACTTCATCGGCTGCCAGGAAGGCGTCGATGGCCCCGGCGAGACCCGCACCCTGCTCAAGGCCTTCAGTGACTTCGTCGAAAGCGAAGACTTGCCGGAAGACGATGCCCGGGAAAAAACCAAGACCCTGGTGGACTACGCCAGCAGCCAGGCCAAGCTCGGCGAGCCCATGGGCCTGGAAGAACTGTCCGAGTTGATCGACGAAGATCGCCCGAAAGCCTTCTACGACCATATCCGCAACAAGGACTACGGGTTGTCGCCGGAAATTCCGGCGGATAAACGCACCCTCAACCAGTTCCGTCGCTTCACCGGCCGCGCCGAAGGTTTGTCCATCAGCTTCGAAGCGCACTTGCTGGGCTCCAAGATCGAATATGACGAAGAAGCCGGCACACTGATCATCAAGGGGTTACCGACGTCCTTGACTGATCAGCTCAAGCGCCGTAACTAATGCTCGCCGGGGTGCTGAAGAAATGCCTGCTGGTTCTGCTGGTGGTGGTGGCTTACCAGAACTGGGGCAAGATCGAGCGGGTGTTCAACCCGTCGCAGATGGTTTCAGAACAGATTCGCAGCAATGCCCGCGTGGTGCTGTATGCCACCGGCTGGTGCGGCTACTGCAAGGCCACCCGACGGTTCCTGGATGAGAAAGGCGTGCCGTTTCGCGAGTTCGATATCGAGAAGGACCCCGAGGCGCGCAAGGCCTACGAGGCGCTGGGAGGCCGGGGGATTCCGATCCTCGATGTGAATGGCACGTTGATTCGTGGGTACGAGCCGGAGAATATTCTCAAGGCGTTGTCTGCTTTATAGTTCTGATGGCCTCATCGGAAGCCCCTGAGAAGTTGACAGTATTTTAGAGAAAGCTGCAGGAGAATCTGGTCGCCACTTTTGAGTTATCTCCAGCAGGAACCAGAAGCGGCCCTCAATCACTACCAACGACCGACGGCCTGTAGAGTTGAATCCGCGCAACTTCAAAACTCCTCTGGGGCTTTAAGCACTTAGCTGCAAAAAAAATAAAAACTTAATAGCCAACCATCATAAAAAACTGTCAACTCTGACAGTACTCCCGCCTCTAGCTACTGCATAACTTAATAGTAAGAGGATTTTCAGCCCTCTTAATAATAAAACTCAGAGCAACAGGAGAAAAAAATGACTCTTACGGCCCCCGCTTTTTCAAGCCCCGCACCAAATAGTAGGGGAAACAATCCTCCTTTCGTCACTGGTAGGGGTCACCCAAATAGTGCAGTAACCATTTGGGAAACCAACACTAACGCTACTCTGGGAACCGCCATTTGCAATGCAAATGGAGATTTTGCTACCACGTTGGATCTCACCCAAGCAAGCCACCAAAATTCTGGCGCGGTGTTAGTGATAGGTGGAATCTGCACGACTCCCACGGACTCGTCTGGTTATGCCGAAGACTTGATGTTCTACCTTTGAACAATAAAAATCCGGAATTGCCCTTAGAAACAAGGGCAACTCCTCGTAAACCAACCAACATTCACATTTTCGAAAAAATTTTGAAACCTAGCCTTGGAAAGTGCACATGCACCACCCCGCCACGCTCATCTACGCGACGCAGAATCAACTCTTCGCTACCCGCAAACAACAACTCCCCTGCCACCGGATCAACACCATAGTCCGTCGCGGCGATGGTCACCTGCTGCCCTGCCGTGAACCCGTTCGGCTCTTCGAACGACTCATCCGGCAGCGCTGCCGGTGTCGCGTTGCGGGCAACGTCCAGGGCTTCTTCGGCACTTATCTGGCTCGACGCACCATGGCCGAAGCCCTGCACCCGTGCCAACCATGCGGAAACGGCCGGATATGCGTCCACCAGCGGCGAGGTTACCGGGGTGCCCTTGAGGAACCACAGCGGATGGGCCATGGCGAAGTCGGCAATCGACGCATCACCCAACAGGAAATCGCCCTCCTCGCGCTGCAACTGCTGCTCCAGGCGCGCCATGATCGTCGGCCACTGATGCTTGGCCTGCTCGACAGGCAAGCGCGTGGTCGTACCGCCACTGAACAGCCCGGCGCGGTCGCTGATGAACGCCTTGATGGCTTCAGGCGATAGCTTGGCGAAACGCACCGCCACCGATTCAGGCTGGAACACCAGGCTCACCGCATGCTGAAACACCACCGAGTCGGCCCAGGCGGCAAAGGATGTGGCCAGCATTTCCCGGCCTTCGGGGAACAGGGCCGGCGAGGCTTTTTCCTGCTCCAGCCGTCGGGCGATCAGGGACGTGTCGCAATAGATGTCCGCGCCAATCTGCAATACCGGCGTCTTGCGATAGCCGCCTGTCAGTGCCGTCAGGTCAGGCTTGGGCATCATTGGCGGTATGCTCACCGAACGCCAGGACAGGCCCTTGAAGCCCAGCAACAGCCGGGCCTTTTCCGCGAAAGGAGACGTTGGGTAATGATGAAGAATCAGCTCTGACATGAGATTCGCCACTGCAGGAATGAAGTCTTGCAGCTTAGCGCGCCTGACCGGGCCAGCCTACCGGCCTGATAAAGGCCTATCAACCAGGCTGATGAAGCGACAGCGCACTGGCCACCAGGCATTCCTTGGCGCTTTTCTTGAGCTTTTTGATCAGTCGCTCCTGGCGCAGGGCCTCGCCCTTGTCGCGACAGGCCTCGGTATACACCAGGGCCACTGCCGGGCTGGACAGGAAGAAGCGCGCGCCCTTGCCGCTTTGATGCTTGGCGAAGCGCCGCACCGGGTCATCACTGATGCCGCAGTACAGCGAACCATTGGCGGCCCGCACCAAGTAGACGAACCAGGGTTTGTCCGCTTCGGCGGGGCCTTGCGCAGGCAGATCGGGAGAGAGGTCGGCGGTCGTCACAAGATGTTCAACAGGTGGGCAAAGACAAGCCGCGATCTTATCAGCGACTGGCCTGGAACGCCCGCAACCCCTTCAGCGCCTGGGCTCTGACGGCGTTGCGCACCAGCGGCGTCCACCCCAGCAGCAAGCCCTTGGCACCCAGCGCCTGGCGGGACCAGCGCCATAGATCGAAGCTGTCATGGTGCTCGCAGATCTTGCCATCGCGAAACACGAAGCGCGCCTGGATGTCGTTGATCACGATGTTGCCGGTCTGGCTGAACAGGTACGTCGCCACCCAGTGAGCACCGCCGGTACGCTCGTCGCTGCGCACGTTATCGAAGGTCAGGGAAAAGTCCTTGGCCCGGGTCGTCAACATGCGCCACATGTCGCCGGCATCGCGTCCGCGCAGCTCGCCAAACGCCGGATCGCTGAACAGCACGTCGTCGGTGTAGCAGGCGCTCATGGCGTCGGCGTCCAGGCGCTGGAAGGCCTGATAAAAACGGGTGATCAAGGCGTTGTGGGCATCACTCATGGACCGGCTCCGAAAAACGTTTCAGTAGGCCTGCACGATAATCTGCCAACGCATGGAAAACTATCGTCATTCGCCATGAAAATGATATCAACGAAGGTCGGTGACTCTTTCGCTTTCGACCCCGACGTACAGCGCCCGGCCTGCGCCGATGCCCGCGATGATCGCCCCCAGGCCAACCAGGCCGAAGATCCAGCCGAGGGCGTTCCAGCCCCCGGTCAAGTCGTGGACCACCCCCACCGCGAAGGGCCCCAGCGACGCCAGCGTATAACCGAAGCCCTGGGCCATGCTGGACAGGTTGGCGGCCACATGGGCATCCCGCGAACGCAACACGATCAGCGTGAGCGCCAGGCTGAACGTCGCGCCCTGCCCCAAGCCCAGCAATATCGCCCAGCCCCACAAGCCATCGATGGGGGCATAGAGGCAACCGAACAGCCCGCCCAGGGTCATGACCATGACGATCACGATGGCCAGGCGCTGGTCCTTGCCACGCGTGGCCAGCCAGGGCGCCGCGAGGGAGCTGATCAATTGCACGATGACCGAGCCGGATAGCACGAGCCCGGCCTGGGTCGGGGTCAGGCCACGTCCAATCAGGATCGAGGGCAGCCAGCCAAAGACGATATAGGCCAGTGACGATTGCAGCCCCATGTACAAGGTCACCTGCCAGGCCAGGGGATCACGCAGCAAGCCGCGGACCCGGTACGCCACCTGATGGGCGCCGTGTTTCTGGCCCACTTGCGGCAACCAGAACACCGCGGCCAGCAGCGCCGGGACCACCCAGAACCCCAGGCCCGAGGCCCAGTTGTGGCCAAGGTACTCGCTCAATGGCACTGTCGCCCCGGCCGCCATCGCCGCGCCCAGGCACAGCGCCATGGTGTAGACACCGGTCATGGCGCCGGCCTGTCTGGCGAAGTCGCGCTTGACGATGCCCGGCAGCAGCACGCCGATCACGCCGATGCTCGCACCGGCCAGGATACTGCCGGCGAACAGCCCAACCTGACCGAACGCACTGCGCAGGACAATCCCGCCCGCCAGTGTCAGCAAGATCCCCAGCACCACGCGCTCGGCCCCGAAGCGCCGCGCCAGCACCGGTGCCAGCGGCGCGAACAGGCCCAGGCAAAGCACTGGCAACGTGGTCAGCAAACCGGCCTGGGCAGCCGACAGGCCAAGGCTTCCTGACACTTCGCTGAGCAGCGGCGCCATGCTCGACAACGCCGGACGCAGGTTCAGTGCCACCAGGATCAGCCCGAGCAGCAACAGCCAGGGCCGGCGCATCAACGGCTGACTCTGCTGGACCTGGGCGTCGTCGGCTTCGGCGTCGATCAACAATTCTTCAAGTTCGGCGGCGCGTTTGCACGCCGTCGTGGTGGCAGGGTCAAGCGAATCGCGGGACATGGAAAAACTCGGGTTCAGGGTTCATTGATCAACTGCCGGCACAGGGCCTTGGCCTGCTCCGGGTCTTGGCGTTCGACCGCTTCGAGCATGTCGACGTGCAGGTCGAACACATGCTGATGGCGAGGGACAATATTGAGGCTCTGGCGCAACTGCGCGCCGATCACGCTGGAAAAGTAACGATAAAGCTCGCTGAGCGTTGGATTGTGCGCGGCATCCACCAGCAAGCGGTGGAACACCAGGTCGCAGGCGATGTAGTGCTCCAGGTCGCCGTGGTAATGCTCGCCACTGGCCTGGAGCGCCTTGCGCAAGGCCAGCAAGTCTTCTTCGGTGCGCCGCAGCGCGGCCAGGCCGATGGCCTCGACCTCGAGGATATGCCGGGTTTCCCGGGCCTGAGCCAATGAACAGCGCGACAGCACCTTGAGGGTATCGAGCGGGTCCACCGTCCCCCGTACATAACTGCCGTCGCCCTGGCGGATCTCGATCAGCCCGGAAAACGCCAGCACACGCATGGCTTCGCGCACGGTATTGCGGCTGATACCCAGCTCGGCCACCAACTCGGGCTCGGTGGGCAACTTCTGCCCCACGGCCCATACGCCATCGCTGATGCGCTGGCGCAGTTGGTCCAGGGCTTGGTCGACCAAGGACCGCTTAATTAATGGAGAAATGTCTGACATGAAACCCACCCTTTCATCCAATCATAGGATGAATTTTCTGACATGTTAGTCAGCTTCGCGTAGGACGGCAACTGCCTAGGATCAACGGGAGGGAAAGAAACGAGATTTTCGATTAGTCAAAATTACCCTTTGAGGGTAATTTCAAGGGCAAGGCACGCCGTTCTATGGAAAAGAACACACCCCACTACGCCTTGGCGGCGATACAGGCAGATGTCAGGCGGCTTAAAGGGAAAGCTTTCACCAGCACTGCGAAGAACACTGCTCGGACGCTCGGTTTAAACGTCTCGGACATGCAGCAGGTCATCCATGGGCTTGAGCGAAAACAGTTCTACAAATCGATGACCACCTATGACGATCATCGAGTCTGGCATGACGTCTACCACGCCAATTCACACGGCCTGCAGATTTACCTGAAGGTGACGTACCGCCCCAGCGGAGGCCCACCGGTCATTTCCTTCAAGGAGAAAAACTCATGAAACACCAGCAATGCTTCAGCTGTGGTGCCCCGGAAGGCATGTTGCATTTCGAAGGTCGCGGCGAAACCATGAGCGTCAAGGGACTGGAACGCCGGGTCGATGACTTGTCTGGCTGGGAATGTCAGATGTGCGGCGAAGTCGAGCTCGATTCAAGCTGCTCGGATCGCTACGACCACGCAGGTGATGAGCTGGTCAACGCGGCCAGGCGAATGATCGGCGAAGAGATCAAACGTGTCCGGCGCAAACTGCATCTATCGCAAAAGGAAGCGGTACTGCTGCTATCGGGCGGTGGACACAATGCGTTTTCCCGCTACGAGCGCGGCGAGGTAGTGCCACCCAAGGCGTTGATCTTGCTGATGCGCCTGCTTGATCGCTATCCGCATTTGCTTGCCGATGTCCATGCCTTCGCTGAAGACGCAGACTTGCGGCAATTCAAAACGACGGTGCACAAGGAACACGAGACCCTCACGGCTTGCTGAGCGGCCCATTAAAAACAAACCCGGACACGTCCGGGTTTGTTTCACAGCCTAAGACCGGATCAATGCAGAATCTGGCTCAGGAACAGCTTGGTGCGGTCGTTCTGCGGGTTGTCGAAGAAGTCGTTCGGCGCGGCCTGTTCGACGATTTCACCTTTGTCCATGAAGATCACGCGGTTGGCCACGGTGCGGGCGAAGCCCATTTCGTGGGTCACGCAGAGCATGGTCATGCCGTCTTCGGCCAGGCCGATCATGGTGTCCAGCACCTCTTTCACCATTTCCGGGTCGAGGGCCGAGGTCGGCTCGTCGAACAGCATGATTTTCGGTTTCATGCACAGGGCACGGGCGATGGCCACACGCTGTTGCTGACCGCCGGAGAGCTGACCCGGATACTTGTGCGCCTGCTCTGGAATGCGCACGCGCTCCAGGTAATGCATGGCGATTTCCTCGGCCTTGCGCTTGGGCATCTTGCGTACCCACATCGGCGCCAGGGTGCAGTTCTGCAGGATGGTCAGGTGTGGGAACAGGTTGAAGTGCTGGAACACCATGCCGACTTCACGGCGGATCGCTTCGATCTGCTTGAGGTCGTTGGTCAGTTCCACGCCATCGACCACGATGCGACCCTGCTGGTGCTCTTCCAGGCGGTTGAGGCAGCGGATGGTGGTGGACTTGCCGGAGCCCGACGGGCCGCACAGCACGATGCGCTCGCCCTGCTTGACGTTCAGGTTGATGTCTTTCAACACATGGAACTGGCCATACCACTTGTTGACGCCCTGCATCTGAATAATGCCTTCAGGGCTCACAGGCTGTTTGATCGCTTCACTCATAAACTACGCTCCTAACGCTTGTGGCCAGTGTCCAGCTTGCGTTCCAAATGCATGGAATAGCGGGACATACCAAAACAGAAAATCCAGAACACCAGGGCGGCGAACACATAGCCTTCAGTGGCCATGCCCAGCCATTTCGGGTCGGCGGCAGCTTGTTTCACGCTGTTGAGCAGGTCGAACAGGCCGATGATGATCACCAGGCTCGTGTCCTTGAACAACGCAATGAAGGTGTTGACGATACCCGGGATCACCAGCTTCAGGGCTTGCGGCAGAATCACCAGGCCCATGCTGCGCCAGTACCCCAGACCCATCGCCGCGGCCGCTTCGTACTGGCCCTTGGGAATGGCTTGCAGGCCGCCACGCACCACTTCGGCCACGTAGGCCGACTGGAACAGGATCACCCCGATCAGTGCTCGCAGCAGCTTGTCGAAGTTCATGCCTTCGGGCAGGAACAGCGGCAGCATCACCGACGACATGAACAGCACCGTGATCAACGGCACACCGCGCCAGAACTCGATGAAGGTCACGCAGACCACCCGGATCGCCGGCATGTTCGAACGCCGGCCCAGGGCCAGGACGATGCCCAGCGGCAGTGCGCCGGCGATACCGACAGTGGCGATCACCAACGTCAGCATCAGGCCGCCCCACTGGCTGGTCGCCACGGCATCCAGGCCGAAAACGCCACCGTGCAGCAGGCACCAGGCAATGATCGGGTACAGCACCAGGAAGCTCAGGCCGTAGATGGCCTTGCGCGGGAAGCGCGAGATGAACAGCGGTGCTACACCGAGTACCGCCAGCCACACGGTCAGGTCTACGCGCCAACGCAGCTCCGTTGGGTAATAGCCGTACATGAACTGGCCGAAGCGCTGCTGGATGAACACCCAGCAGGCGCCCTCCTTCGTGCAGTCGGCGCGGGTGGTACCGACCCAGTTGGCGTCGAGGATCGCCCAATTCAGAATCGGTGGAATCACCAGGTAGATCAAGTAGAACGCAAACAACGTCAGCAAGGTATTGAGCCAGCTGGAGAACATGTTCGCGCGCATCCACGCCACCACGCCGATGCTGTTGCTCGGAGGGGGCATGTCAGGTTTGAAAGTATGAGATGTCATGCGCGTTTCCTCACCGCTCGATCAGCGCAATGCGCTTGTTGTACCAGTTCATCAGCAAGGAAATGCTGATACTGATCGCCAGGTACACGCTCATGGTGATCGCGATCACCTCGATGGCCTGGCCGGTCTGGTTCAACACCGTACCGGCAAACAGCGAAACCATTTCCGGGTAACCGATACCGGCCGCCAGCGAAGAGTTTTTCGCCAGGTTCAGGTATTGGCTGGTCAACGGCGGGATGATCACGCGCAGGGCTTGCGGGATGATCACCTTGCGCAAGGTCGGACCGTTGCGCAGGCCCAGCGAGTGAGCCGCCTCGGTCTGGCCATGGCTGACCGACTTGATGCCCGAGCGCACGATCTCGGCGATGAACGCCGCGGTGTATACGGTCAAGGCCAGGGTCAAGGCCAGCAGCTCGGGAATCAGTACCCAACCACCGACGAAGTTGAAGCCCTTGAGCTGCGGCATCTCCCAATGCACGGGAGCGCCGAAGATCAACGCGCACAACGCCGGAATCACCAGGAACAGCGCCAGACCCACCCAGAATTTATGGAATGGCTCGCCGGTCGCTTCAAAACGCTTGTTGGCCCAGCGGGTCATCAGCACGATGGCGACAATCGCCAGCACGACACTGGCCACGAACGGCCAGAATCCGTCCGCCACCAGCGCTGCCGGCATGTTCAAGCCGCGGCTGCTGACAAAGAAGGTGTCGCCGAAGTTATGGCTGTTGCGCGGCCCCGGCATGGTCAGGAACACCGCGAAATACCAGAACAGGATCTGTAGCAGCGGTGGGATGTTGCGGAAAACCTCGACATACACGGTCGCCACTTTGGCAATGATCCAGTTTTTCGACAGTCGGGCCACGCCGACAATGAAACCAAGGATTGTTGCCAGGATCACGCCGATGAACGTCACCAGCAGCGTGTTGAGCAACCCGATGACAAAGACACGGGCATAGCTGTCCGCTTCGGTGTAGTCGATCAGGTGTTGGGCAATGCCGAACCCGGCACTGCGCTCCAGGAAGCCGAAACCGGAGGTGATGCCCCGGTGCTGGAGGTTGGTCTGCGTGTTATCGAACAGAAACCAGCCCAGCGAAATGACCGCCACGATGGTGACGATCTGAAATACCCACGCACGCACTCGTGGATCGCTGAGGCTGAGCCTCTGCTTAGGTGCGCCGATTGAATTTTGCATGAAGTGCCCCGCAAGGAATGGAACAGAACATCACCCGGTGGTTGGCCCACCGGGTGATAGAACCATCAGCGCACTGGTGGTGCGTATTGAATGCCGCCAGCGTTCCACAAAGCGTTCAGGCCGCGGTCGATTTCCAGCGGAGTGCTCTTGCCGAGGTTGCGCTCGAACATTTCGCCGTAGTTACCGACTTGCTTGACGATTTGCACGACCCAGTCCTTCGGCAGCTTCAGGTCCTTGCCGTATTCACCGTCGGCACCCAGCATACGGGCGACGTCCGGGTTCTTGGTGGACTTGGCTTCGGCTTCGACGTTCTTCGAAGTCACGCCAGCTTCTTCAGCGTTGAGCAGGGCGTAGCCGGTCCAGCGGACGATGGCCAGCCACTCGTCGTCGCCATTACGCACGACTGGGCCCAATGGCTCCTTGGAAATGGTTTCCGGCAGGACCACGTAGTCCTTCGGCGCAGCCAGCTTGCTACGCTGAGCGAACAGTTGGGACTTGTCGGACGTCAGCACGTCGCAACGACCGGACTCCAGCGACTTGGCGCTTTCATCGGAGGTGTCGAAAGTGATCGGGGTGTACTTCAGGCCGTTGCCACGGAAGTAGTCGGAAACGTTCAGTTCGGTGGTGGTACCGGCCTGGATGCAAATGGTTGCACCATCCAGTTCCTTGGCGCTCTTGACGCCCAGCTTGTTGTTAACCAGGAAGCCAATACCGTCGTAATAAGTGATGAAGCCTGGGAATTTCAGGCCCATGCCCGCGTCACGGGAGCTGGTCATGGTGGTATTGCGCGAGAGCATGTCGATTTCGCCCGATTGCAGGGCGGTGAAGCGCTCCTTGGCGTTCAACTGGCTGAACTTGACCTTGTTCGCATCGCCGAATACCGCAGCGGCAACGGCGCGGCAGAAGTCAGCGTCGATACCGACGATCTTGCCGGTCGAATCAGGTACCGAGAAACCCGGCAGGCCATCACTCACACCGCATTGCACAAAACCTTTCTTCTTCACGGCATCCAGGGTTGCACCCGCCTGAGCGAACCCGCTGACACCCAGTACTGCTGCTGCAGTGACGATTGCCAGGGTGGATTTCAGTAACTTCATTCAAACCTCCAGTTTTGCTCTTGTTGTGTCGGAGCTCGAGTCCTGTCGCACCCTTTTGAGGCATTGCCGACCCTTGTTGGCTTTTTTTAGGGTCAACCGACGTCTGGACCTTCGCTATGAGTCTAATAATGAGAATGTCCGTAAACAGCGGTCATGCCCATCTCTCACCAATCGGCCGAACGGGCTGTAGCCCTTCACGTTCGCGAAGCCCGTAGCGGCTGCTGGCGAACATTCATCACCGGATTTCTGATATCCCATGCGACGCGTCTAACTGATAGTGTTACCGCGCAGCGTAAGAATCATCACTCAGCAACCCCATAGCAAAGCCCGTACCAGACCGCTGCGCTTAGGCCATGTAGAACACGTTAAGACAAAAACTTTCAACTTTGCGACATCTAATTAACTGAGGCACCGGAAGCGCACTGTAATCACGCACTGATTGGGCGCACCCGCACAGATTTGGAGCACAACCATGACCGACCCCTTGATTCTCGAGCCCAGCGGCACTGTTGACGCGTGCGTTATCTGGCTCCACGGCCTGGGCGCCGATCGTTATGATTTCCTGCCGGTGGCCGAAATGCTGCAGCAAAAACTGCTCACCACACGTTTCGTTCTACCCCAGGCGCCGACCCAGCCAGTCACGATCAACGGCGGCTATGAGATGCCCAGTTGGTACGACATCCGCGCCTTGAGCCCGGCGCGGGCCATTGACGAACAACAACTCGAAGCCTCGGCACAACGGGTCATCGATCTGGTCGAAACCCAGCGAGCCAGCGGAGTAGACGCCTCGCGGATTTTCCTCGCCGGTTTTTCCCAAGGAGGCGCGGTGGTCTATCACACCGCCTTCGTGAAATGGCAGGGGCCGCTGGGCGGCGTGATCGCGCTGTCTACTTATGCACCGACGTTCAGCGATGAACTGCAATTGTCGGCCAGCCAGCAACGCATTCCGGTCCTGGCCCTGCACGGCCAATACGACGAAGTGGTACTCAACCCGATGGGCCGGACCGCAAAAGAGTATTTAAAGCAGCATGGTGTCACCGTGACATGGCAGGAATACCCAATGGGCCACGAAGTGTTACCCGAGGAGATTCATGACATCGGCACCTGGCTGGCCGAACGGTTGCGCTAAGAGGCCAAACGCCACGCCGGTCCTTTGACGATCCCACTACGCCGCGCCCGTTTCTTGCATTACACTGGCCGGCGTACATTCCTTAACCAATCGATGAGATGACCGTGCTCAAAGCACTCAAGAAGATGTTCGGTAAAAGCGAGGCCGAGCAACTCGCGCCTGGCTCCACTGCGCCGACCCACGGCCCGAGCCGTACCGATGCGCAACAACCGCGCC
Organism: Pseudomonas sp. NFACC56-3; assembly: GCF_900100025.1. Lineage (NCBI taxonomy): Bacteria > Pseudomonadati > Pseudomonadota > Gammaproteobacteria > Pseudomonadales > Pseudomonadaceae > Pseudomonas > Pseudomonas sp. NFACC56-3. The sequence continues at coordinate 225,916 of NZ_FMTK01000006.1, forward strand.
GGACGGCCCCCGTCGCACAGGCGAAAAAAGAACCCGTCGCCCAGCCTGTTACGCCCCCCGAGCCCGAGACACCACGCAACGAAGCCCCCCGGCCGCGCCGCGAACGCGCACCGAAACCGCCGGTCGTCGCCTGGAAACTCGAGGACTTCGTCGTAGCACCCCAGGAAGGCAAGACGCGCTTCCATGACTTCAAGCTCGCCCCGGAACTGATGCATGCCATCCAGGACCTGGGTTTCCCGTATTGCACGCCGATCCAGGCGCAGGTGCTGGGCTTCACCCTCGCCGGCAAAGACGCCATCGGTCGCGCCCAGACCGGCACCGGCAAGACCGCCGCGTTCCTGATTTCCATTATTACCCAGTTGCTCCAGACCCCGCCGCCCAAGGAACGCTACATGGGCGAACCACGGGCGCTGATCATCGCGCCGACCCGCGAGCTGGTGGTGCAGATCGCCAAGGACGCCGCCGACCTGACCAAGTACACCGGCCTGAACGTCATGACGTTCGTGGGCGGCATGGATTTCGACAAGCAGCTCAAGCACCTCGAAGCCCGCCATTGCGACATCCTGGTCGCCACGCCGGGCCGTCTGCTGGACTTCAACCAGCGCGGCGACGTGCACCTGGACATGGTCGAAGTGATGGTGCTGGACGAGGCCGACCGCATGCTCGACATGGGCTTCATCCCGCAAGTGCGCCAGATCATTCGCCAGACCCCACCCAAAAGCGAACGCCAGACCTTGCTGTTCTCCGCCACCTTCACCGAGGACGTGATGAACCTGGCGAAGCAGTGGACCACCGACCCGGCCATCGTCGAGATCGAAGCCGAGAACGTCGCCAGCGAAAACGTCGAGCAACATATCTACGCGGTCGCCGGTGCCGACAAGTACAAGCTGCTCTACAACCTGGTCAACGACAACGGTTGGGAGCGCGTGATGGTGTTCGCCAACCGCAAGGACGAAGTGCGGCGCATCGAAGAACGCCTGGTGCGCGATGGCGTCAACGCGGCCCAACTGTCGGGCGATGTGCCACAGCACAAGCGCATCAAGACACTGGAAGGTTTCCGCGAAGGCAAGATCCGCGTGCTGGTGGCCACCGACGTGGCCGGTCGCGGCATCCACATCGACGGGATCAGCCATGTGATCAACTTCACCCTGCCGGAAGTGCCGGATGACTACGTACACCGGATCGGCCGCACCGGTCGTGCAGGCGCTGCGGGTGTATCCATCAGCTTCGCCGGTGAGGATGACTCCTATCAGTTACCGTCCATCGAGGCGCTGCTGGGGAAAAAGATCAATTGCGAAACCCCGCCGACACATCTGCTTCGCCCGGTTGAGCGCAAGCGCTCCTGACCGTCGCGACAACGAACAAAAAGCGCAGCCCTGAAGGCTGCGCTTTTTTTTCGCCCGGGATTGCCCGAATAAACTAAAAGTCCATAATAGACAAATTAGTTTAAAAACAGGAACGTGCCTCGCTCACCGGCCTGGACCCGCGCCTGCAAATCGCCGACACCCTCGAAACGGCGCTGCACGACGCCGACGTGGTGATGCTCTGCACTTCGTCCGCCAAAGCTGTGCTCGACCCGCAGACTTTGGACAAACCGGCGCTGATCACCTCCATCAGCACCAACGCCCCGCGCGCCCATGAAATACCGCCTCAGCGCCTCAATGATATGGACGTGTTCTGCGATTATCGTCAGACCACGCCGGACTCGGCTGGTGAAATGTTGAACGCTGGCGAACAGCACGGCTGGGAGGCGTCGCGTATCGTCGGCGACTTGCCTGAATTGCTCAGCGCACACGTGGCGCGTCCCGACTACCAACGCCACGTGTTCTTCCGCTCCATCGGCCTGGGGCTGGAGGATGTTGCGCTGGCGAATGCGCTTTACCGTTTGCACTGCAATATCTGACACAACTCGATTCCCTGTGGGAGCGGGCTTGCTCGCGAAAGCGCTGTGCCAGCCACATCAATGTTGAATGTGCTGCTGCCTTCGCGAGCAAGCCCGCTCCCACCAGGGTTTGGCGAACGCCTGGCAATGTGCTCTACAGGAGAGCTTCATGACCTCAGCAGACTTCATCATCATCGGCGGCGGCATTGCCGGTGCTTCCACCGGTTACTGGCTGGCGCCCCATGGCCGGGTGATTGTGCTCGAACGCGAGTCCCATCCGGCCTATCACTCCACCGGACGTTCGGCGGCGCTGTACTCCGCTGCCTACGGCACCCCGCAGGTGCGGGCGCTGACCCAGGCCAGCCGGGATTTTTTCGACGCCCCGCCGGCCGGCTTCTGCGAGCACCCGTTGCTGAGTCCACGGGGTGAAATGACCGTGGATTTCACCGGCGACCCGGCCGAGCTGAACAACCAGTACCTGAGCGCCAAGGCCACGGTGCCGCAGATGCAACTGCTCAGCGCCGATGAAGCCTGTGTGCGGCTGCCGATCCTGCGGCGGGACACGGTCCACGGGGCGATCTATGACCCGACAGCGTGCGACATCGACACCGACGCCCTGCACCAAGGCTACTTGCGCGGTATTCGCCGCAATGGCGGTGAAGTGCACACCGACAGCGAAGTGCTGGGCCTGAGCCGCGACGACCAGGGACTTTGGCAGGTGAAGACAGCCAGCCAACGCTTCACCGCCCCCATCGTGATCAACGCTGCCGGTGCCTGGGCCGATCAGGTAGCCGACCTGGCTGGCGCCCGGAAGCTGGGGCTGCAACCCAAGCGGCGTGCGGCATTCATCTTCGCCGGCCCCGAAGGCGTGGATAGCCATGACTGGCCGATGCTCGTGAGCCTGGACGAATCCTTCTACATGAAGCCCGACGCTGGCATGTTCCTCGGCTCGCCGGCCAACGCCGACCCGGTGGAGCCTCACGACGTTCAGCCGGAAGAGCTGGACATCGCCATGGGCATCTACCAGATCGAAGAAGCCACCACCCTGACCATCCGCCGCCCGACCCGCACCTGGGCCGGATTGCGCAGTTTCGTCCACGACGGTGACCTGGTGTCCGGTTTCGATCCACAGGTGCCCGGACTGTTCTGGGTCGCGGCCCAGGGTGGCTACGGCATCCAGACGTCACCGGCCATGGGCCAGGCCAGCGCGGCGCTGGTGCGTGGCGAGCCGCTGCCCGAAGCCCTGGCTCGTTTCGGCCTGAGCAGCGCCATGCTCTCCCCCAAGCGCTTGGGGTGAGCCAACCGGCGTGACGCATCGCCACGATTGCGGCAACACTTCCCGCGCCCTGTTCCACGGGGCGCTGACGCTGCCTGGAGCCCTGTCATGACCGCTTCGCCCTCCGATCCGGCGCTGGAGAACTTCCGCACCATCGCCGGCGCCATCGCCACGCTGTTCTACCCCCACGCCGAAGTGGTGCTGCACGACCTGCGCAGCCAGAAAGTCGATTACATCGCCAATAACCTGTCCAAGCGCGAGATTGGCGATGACTTGTCCCTGGAAGACATGCTCAGTGAGGACATCAGCGAACGTAACATCGGGCCGTACGAGAAACTGAACTGGGACGGACAGAAGATTCGCAGCCTCAGCAGCGGGCGCCTTCAAGGGCAAGAGCGCGTCCAACTATGTGGCCAATGTGCTGAATATGGGGCGGGCGACGGTGTACAAGCATTTGAAGGAGTTGAAGGGCTGAGATTTGTATTGCCTGGCCTGACGCCTTCGCGAGCAAGCTCGCTCCCACAAGGGATCCTTGGTGCATGAAGATCCAGTGTGGGAGCGAGCTTGCTCGCGATGACGGACTCATGGCTTGCGAAAAAACAACAGGGGGACCTACTGCTTCCAGCGATCCGCCGCCGCATGATCACTGTCCCGCCCTTCAACCCAGCGCGGGCCGTCGACGGTGTTTTCCTTTTTCCAGAACGGCGCACGGGTCTTGAGGTAGTCCATGACAAAGGCGCAGGCGTCGAACGCCGCCTGGCGATGGGCACTGGCGGCCGCGACGAAGACTATCGGCTCGCCCGGTTCCAGGGCACCGATGCGGTGCAGCACTTCCAGCTTGAGCAACGGCCAGCGCTGCTCGGCCTCGCTGGCGATCTTGCCCAAGGCCTTTTCAGTCATGCCCGGATAGTGCTCCAGAAACATCCCGGACACGTCGAGGCCGTCATTGAAGTCGCGCACGTAACCGACGAAGCTCACCACCGCCCCCACGCCGACATTGGCCGCGTGCATCGCGTTGACTTCGACGCCCGGGTCGAACGGTTCGGCCTGCACACGAATCGCCACGGCTCAGCCTCCGGTCACGGTAGGAAAGAACGCCACTTCGTCACCGTCCGCCAGGGGCTCGTCGAGCTGGCACAGGTCTTCGTTGCGTGCGCACATCAGGTTCTGCTCCTTCAGCACATCAGCACCGTCACGCTGGGCAAGCAGCACGCGCACGTCGTCGACCGTGGCGAAATCGCCTTCCACCTTTACCGCATCCACACCGAGCGCTTCACGGTAACGGGCAAAGAACTTCACGGTAATCTTCATGACGCATCCGCCTGGAAGTGGCCGCTCTTGCCGCCGAGTTTTTCCAGCACCCGTACGCCTTCGATGGTCATGCCCCGATCCACGGCCTTGCACATGTCGTAAATGGTCAGCGCCGCAACGCTGGCGGCGGTGAGGGCTTCCATCTCCACGCCGGTCTGGCCCGACAGCTTGCAGCGGGCGACGATGCGCACCCGCTCCTCTCCTTCGGCCGTGAGTTCGACCTTGACGCTGGTGAGCAGCAACGGATGGCAGAGCGGAATCAGGTCGCTGGTTTTTTTCGCGGCCTGGATACCGGCGATGCGCGCGACGGCGAACACATCGCCCTTGGGGTGACCGCCGCTGACGATCATCTGCAGCGTGTCGGGCAACATGCGCACAAAGGCCTCGGCCGTGGCTTCACGGAACGTCACGGCCTTGTCGGTCACATCGACCATGTTGGCGCGACCTTGGGAATCGAGATGGGTCAGCACAGGGTTACTCCTGATCGGGAATGTCGATTGTAAACCTGTGGGTCAGATTCCGGCAGGGTTGATTGTCGCAGCCACTTGCGTCTCGGATTCGGAAGGCACTGCGAAACCCCTTGTGGGAGCGAGCTTGCTCGCGATGGCGGTGGGTCAGACATTTATTTTTTATCTGATACACCGGCATCGCGAGCAAGCTCGCTCCCACAGGGATTTTTGTACAGCCATAACAAACCGGGCGGCTTGAAGGCCGCCCGGTTGGGTTGGGGTTACAGGTGGGATTCGGCGTATTCGGCCAGGATCGAGCGCGGTACGCCCTGCAGGGTGATGTGGACCCCGTTGGGGAAGTCCTTGAAGCGTTCGGTCAGGTAGGTCAGCCCGGAGCTGGTCGCGGACAGGTAAGGGGTATCGATCTGCGCCAGGTTACCCAGGCACACCACTTTGGAACCGGCGCCGGCACGGGTGATGATGGTTTTCATCTGGTGCGGGGTCAGGTTCTGGCATTCGTCGATCAGGATCAGGCTCTGCTGGAAGCTGCGCCCGCGAATGTAGTTGAGGGATTTGAACTGCAACGGCACTTTGCTGAGGATGTAGTCGACGCTGCCATGGGTGCTTTCGTCATCCATGTGCAAGGCTTCGAGGTTGTCGGTGATCGCCCCCAGCCACGGTTCCATTTTCTCCGCCTCGGTGCCGGGCAGGAAACCGATCTCCTGGTCCAGGCCCTGCACGCTGCGGGTGGCGATGATGCGCCGGTAGCGCTTGCTGACCATGGTCTGCTCGATGGCGGCGGCCAGGGCCAGGATGGTCTTGCCAGAACCGGCGGCGCCGGACAGGTTGACCAGGTGGATATCCGGGTCGAGCAAGGCGAACAGGGCCAGGCTCTGGTAGATGTCGCGAGGCTTGAGGCCCCAGGCTTCCTGGTGCAGCAGCGGTTCCTGGTGCAGGTCGAGGATCAGCAGTTTGTCGACCTGGATTTCCTTGATCCAGCCGACGAAGCCTTGTTCGTCGATGATGAACTCGTTGATGTGCACGGCCGGCAGGTTGTCGATCAGTTGTACCTGGTGCCAGGTGCGGCCATGGTCCTGGCGAGTCTCGACCTTGCTCACACGGTCCCAGAAGGAGCCGGTCATGGTGTGGTAGCCGTTGGGCAACAGCGATACGTCGTCAACCAGTTGGTCGGTGCTGTAGTCCTCCGCCGCGATCCCGCAGGCGCGGGCCTTGAGGCGCATGTTGATGTCTTTGGTCACCAACACCACGGACTGGTCCTTGTTGCGCGCGTGCAGGTCGATCAACTGGTTGATGATGATGTTGTCGTTCAGGTGTTCAGGCAGCACCAGGTTGGGCTCGGTGCGCTTGCTCATCAGGATCGAAAGCAAGCCCTTGGGACCACTTTTGCCGCGCTGGATCGGCACGCCGAGCTCAACGTCTTCCGGGGAGGCATCCCCCAAGGTCTTGTCGATCAGGCGGATCGCCTGCCGGCATTCGGCCGCAACGCTGTGGTGCCCGCTCTTGAGCTTGTCCAGCTCCTCGAGCACGGTCATCGGGATGGCGACGTGGTGTTCTTCGAAGTTCAGGAGCGCGTTTGGATCGTGGATCAATACGTTGGTATCGAGTACATAGAGGATTGGCTGGTTGGAGGAAAGGCTACGTCCGTGGTCATCCATACTCGGTCACCTATCTGGGGGCCATTCGACGCAATACCGTGACAGTGCTGCGCCTCGAGGTAGCCACCGAATTCACCCGCGAGGGCTCAGGTGAACTGCACACAATCTGGGTCTTGGAAGACGCCACCTGTGTTGCAGGTTTCGGCGGTCTGACTTCTTGATACTCCAAAAACCATGACAGGAAAAAGCACTTTGACGCTTTTTTGAAGTTTATTTTTCAGAGTGACGAATAACCCTTGGCGTACCGCCGTCGCGCCGTTAAAGTCGGAAGTCCGGTCGCCATGAATGTGTCCCGGATTTTCCTCTTTCCCCAATGTTTCCGGGCTTTTCCCGGTTTCAGCGAAACGCCTCCTGACAGTCCGCCCACCCGATCCCGCTCTGAGCCGTCTGCGCCATGAGCCAGGGCATCGCCGTTTTCACCCCATCCTGCTTGGCGTTGAAATTGATCACCCCGTGGCGCCACAGCAGCATCAGGGTCAGCACACGCTGGGCGCTTTGCTCAGGCTTGAGCCGATTGCCGCTGTCCTGGGGATCGATGTCCCACAGCGCCACCTGCAGGCCCTGCTGTCGGAAAAATCCTTCGGCATCGCCACGCCGCTGGCCTTGGGGCGGGCGGAATAGCGGCACGTAGTTCTCGGGCAGCTTGCCCTTGACCAGTTCGACACTGCGCCGGACCGAATCCTGCCAATCCTGCCAATGACTGTGGGAACGGAATTCCCAGCCCTGCACACCCACGCACTGGCCCGCATACAACGCCTGGAGACTGTTGACCGAGCGCTCTTGCAACCGCGCCTGGATGTCCTTGCCCAGCACGAAGAAGGTGCCGTTCATGTTCGCCTTGCGCAGGTAGTCGGTCAGCCACGGGGTGTTGTCCGGCACGACATTGGCGGCGCTGTCGAAGGTCAACAGGAACAGCCGGTCGTTCATCTCCTCGCCGTTGCGCTCGTATTCGCCAAAACGAGCGATTTCACTGCTGGTTTGCGGAAAAAGCGCGGCTTTGCGTAGCAGTTCATCACGATATTGCGTATGAAAGATCTGGCTCGGTGCCGCCCATTTGATGTAGTAGGAGTCGTCATCGAGATGGAACCTGCGGGCCTCTTCACGCAGGGTCGCCATGTCCTCGACCAGGTAACAGAAGGACGCATCCTGATCGCAACTGCGCTGGGCGAAGTTGTAGTTGCTCAGCAACCGTTGCCACAGCCGGGCGCGAAGGGCGTCGATCGCGGCCATATTGACCGTGCGCAGCCCCAGGTACTGCTTGAGCGCGATTTCGTCCATGGCATCGACGTCCAGCAAGCCCCGGGCGAACATCAGGATCTCGGCCCGCGAGGCCACGTCGAACAGCGTCGGGCTGGTGAGTTGTTCCGGCCAGGTCGTGCGGTCCAGGGTGGCGACGTCGTTGGGCGCCGCGAGGGCGCCGAAGCTCAACAGCCAGGCCGATAACACAAGGGCGATGCGCAAAAGGGATGTCTCCATAACGAAACCCGCGCGGCATCATAGCCGATCCTGATGAGCTCATTACGGGAAGGGAGCGCGTTGTGGAAAGACAAGCTTTTGTGAAGAGACAAGCTTTTGTGGCGAGGGAGCTTGCTCCCGCTCGAGCGCGAAGCGGTCGCCCTCTTTCTTGGGGTCGCTTCGCAACCCAGCGGGAGCAAGCTCCCTCGCCACAAAAGCCCATCAACGCTCGCCCATCCATCACCTATTGCCTCGATAGCTGGAGTCCACCCGGACAACCCCCTAGAATCGCCGGACCTTCAAGGAGACGATTGCATGCTGATGGTGATTTCCCCCGCCAAGACCCTCGATTACGAAACACCGCCGGCCACCGCGCGCTTTACCCAGCCGCAGTACCTGGATCACTCCCAGGAGCTGATCGAACAACTGCGCGCACTCTCGCCGGCACAGATCAGTGAACTGATGCACGTCTCCGACAAGATCGGCGGCCTCAATGCCGCGCGATTCGGCAGTTGGACGCCAGCGTTCACCCCAGCCAACGCCAAGCAGGCGCTGCTGGCCTTCAAGGGTGACGTGTACACCGGCCTCGATGCGCAAAGCTTCGGCGAAGCCGACTTCGACTATGCCCAGCAGCACTTGCGCATGCTCTCGGGGCTCTATGGCCTGCTGCGCCCACTGGACCTGATGCAACCCTATCGCCTGGAGATGGGCACGAAGCTGGCCAATGCCCGCGGCAAGGACCTGTATGCCTTCTGGGGCACGCGCATCAGCGAATGGCTGAACGAAGCCCTGGCCGAACAAGGCGATGACGTCCTGTTGAACCTGGCGTCCAATGAATACTTCTCGGCGGTCAAGCGCAGCGCACTGAAAGCGCGCGTCATCGATACCGAATTCCGCGACTTGAAAAATGGCCAGTACAAGATCATCAGCTTCTACGCCAAAAAGGCCCGCGGCCTGATGAGTCGTTTCGTCATTGAAGAACGCATCAACGACCCTGCGGCACTCCGCCAATTCGATGTTCAGGGTTATCGCTTCAATGCACTACAGTCGAGCCAGGACAAACTAGTGTTCTTGCGCGATCATGCTCCCGAATAAGGCATAACCTTATATCGCCCCTGATCGGGGGCTTCGATCAAGCCCCGATCTGTCATCTTAGTTCCCCGCCTGTTTCGCCAGTTTCATGACGTCAATTAATCGCCCTACTCCCCCTCTAACTTTTCTTTCACTCGACACTCGTCAGTTTTTTGCGTAGTGGCACCAAAATTTTTTATCGGTAGTGGCACAAAACCATCTATCCCTCCTAACTCCCCATTAACAAAGGATGAAACGGCAAGTGCCATCATATTGAGGGCAGTGCCATCTTGGATAATATTTCGAAAAATTTCGAAAATCGCGATGAGCGGATCGGAACTATGTGAAATTGCACGGCTCATACCACCCGTAACGATTCTCACGGAGCGTGTAAGAGATGACTTACATAGGCCGTCGACCAAAGTAACCAAGTTGTCATGGCAATTTAGCGAAACGGTCGCCTATTTGGATCCATCTTATAAAGGACAGGAGATAACGCACCATTACTATCCCCTACAAGGCCAAGGCTGCGCCCCTATTAACGTGCTCACCCGAGCACACAAGCTTCTGATTTTGTGGGCTTTTGCCAGGGATCAGAGGTGAGAGACTTTTTGCACGAGCGTTCTTGATTTACAGGGACTGGCTGCATAACAGGGCAGGTCATAACAACTAGGCCGCTTTGCGCACAACTTGAGTGCACTTATTTAGACACTCGGAACTTAGTATGCCTGCACACGGCACTGTGGCGCCTGCATTCCACACTTCCGAGTGCTCGATGACCGCTGAACACTATTAACTCCGGCCATTTAATGGCGTGAAAACAGAGGTAAATGCGATGCGCATTAGCATATTTGGTTTGGGTTACGTCGGTGCAGTATGTGCCGGTTGCCTGTCTGCACGGGGCCATGATGTAGTTGGCGTGGATGTCGCCAAAGACAAAATCGACATGATCAACGCCGGCAAATCGCCGATCGTTGAACCGGGTCTTGGTGAGCTATTGGCGCAAGGCATTCAAACTGGCCGACTGCGCGGCACGACCAACTTCGCCGAGGCGATTCGCGATACTGACCTGTCGATGATCTGCGTCGGTACACCGAGCAAAAAGAACGGCGATCTGGAACTGAACTACATCGAAGCGGTGTGCCGCGAGATTGGTTTTGTCCTGCGTGACAAGACCACCCGCCACACTATCGTAGTTCGCAGCACCGTATTGCCGGGCACAGTGGCAAACGTTGTGATCCCGATCCTGGAAGACTGCTCCGGCAAGAAAGCTGGCGTCGATTTCGGTGTCGCGGTCAACCCTGAGTTCCTGCGTGAAAGCACCGCGATCAAGGACTACGACCAACCGCCGATGACCGTTATCGGTGAGTTCGACACCGCCTCCGGTGACGTCCTGCAGTCGCTGTACGAAGAGCTCGATGCGCCGATCATCCGCAAGGACATCGCCGTCGCCGAGATGATCAAGTACACCTGCAACGTGTGGCACGCTACCAAGGTGACCTTCGCCAACGAGATCGGCAACATTGCCAAGGCCGTCGGCGTCGATGGGCGTGAAGTGATGGACGTGGTCTGCCAGGATAAGACCCTGAACCTGTCCCAGTACTACATGCGCCCAGGCTTCGCCTTCGGCGGCTCCTGCCTGCCCAAGGATGTTCGCGCCCTGACCTACCGCGCCGGCGCCCTGGATGTGGAAGCGCCGCTGCTCAACTCGCTGATGCGCAGCAACGAGTCCCAGGTGCAGAACGCCTTCGACATCGTCTCCAGCCACGACAAGCGCAAAGTCGCCCTGTTGGGCCTGAGCTTCAAGGCCGGCACCGACGACCTGCGTGAAAGCCCGCTGGTGGAACTGGCGGAAATGCTGATCGGCAAGGGTTTCGACCTGAAGATCTACGACAGCAACGTCGAATACGCCCGCGTCCACGGTGCGAACAAGGATTACATCGAGTCGAAGATTCCTCACGTCTCGTCCTTGCTCAACGCCGACTTCGACTCGGTGATCGACAGCTCCGACATCATCATCCTGGGTAACCGCGACGAGAAGTTCCGCGCGCTGACCGAAAACGTCCCGGAAGGCAAGCAGGTCATCGACCTGGTCGGCTTCATGTCCAAGGCCACCAACCCGAGTGGCCGGACCGAAGGCATCTGCTGGTAAGTCTGTTTGCCGGCCGGGGCATGCCCCGGCCGGCCTTTCGCCTGCCTTAACCCATCGGGCCGCCCACAAGGCCCGCCCGAGATAGAGACGGATGCAGATTATGCACAGGCTAAAGCACGGCCTGCTTCAGGCCGCCGGTTGGCTGTTTTACTTGAGTTTATTGATGGGCATCGCCATGGCGCTGCCCACGTCCACGTTCGACTCCGAATCCAAGGACTTCATCTTCCTGATCGGCGCCGTGGGCATCTGGCGTTACTCCATGGGAGCAACGCATTTCGTGCGCGGCATGATCTTCCTGTACATCGTCTACCCACACCTGCGCCGCAAGGTCCGCAAGCTGGGCAAGGCGGCGGATCCGTCCCACGTGTACCTGATGGTCACCAGCTTCCGGATCGATGCGCTGACCACTGCCCAGGTGTATGGCTCGGTGATCCGCGAGGCCATCGACTGTGGGCTGCCCACCACCGTGGTCTGCTCCATCGTGGAAATGTCCGACGAATTGCTGGTCAAGAGCCTCTGGACCCGCATGAACCCACCTGAGCGGGTCAAGCTGGACTTCGTGCGTATCCCCGGCACCGGCAAGCGTGACGGCCTGGCCTACGGCTTCCGCGCCATCTCCCGCCACCTGCCGGACGACCGCGCCGTGGTCGCTGTGATTGATGGCGACACCGTGCTCGCCGAAGGCGTCGTGCGCAAGACCGTGCCGTGGTTCCAGCTGTTCGGCAACGTCGGCGGCCTGACCACCAACGAGTTCTGCGAAGTGCGCGGCGGCTACATCATGAGCGAGTGGCACAAACTGCGCTTCGCCCAGCGGCACATCAACATGTGCTCCATGGCCTTGTCCAAGCGTGTGCTGACCATGACCGGGCGCATGTCGGTGTTCCGCGCCACCGTGGTCACCAACCCGGACTTCATCGCCGACGTGGAAAGCGACTCGCTGCAACACTGGCGCCTGGGCCGCTTCAAGTTCCTGACCGGTGACGACAAGTCGAGCTGGTTCAGCCTGATGCGCCTGGGCTACGACACGTTCTACGTGCCCGATGCGGCGATCAACACCGTCGAGCATCCGCCGGAGAAGAGCTTCATCAAGGCCAGCCGCAAGCTGATGTTCCGCTGGTACGGCAACAACCTGCGGCAGAACTCCCGGGCACTGGGTCTGGGCATGCGCCGTCTGGGCCTGTTCACCTCGGTGGTGCTGTTCGACCAGCGCGTGTCGATGTGGACCTCGCTGCTGGGCCTGACCGTAGCACTGATCGCCAGCTTCAAGTACGGCACCGCGTTCATCCTGGTGTACCTGCTGTGGATCGGCATCACCCGGTTGCTGCTGACCCTGTTGCTGTCGTGCTCCGGTCACCGGATCGGCCCTGCCTACCCGGCGATTCTCTATTACAACCAGATCGTCGGCGCGTTGGTGAAGATCTACGTGTTCTTCCGCCTTGACCAGCAGTCCTGGACCCGCCAGCCCACCTCACTGACCCGTGATCTCGCCAGCTTTCAACGTTGGTTCAACACTTGGTCGTCTCGGACCATGACCTTCTCCGCCGGCAGCATTTTTGTCGCCGTGCTGCTGACGATGGTCTGACCGGACTTGAATGAATTAACTAGGAAATCGCCCCTATGAACACCGCCGTGAATGTCAACGTAGTGCATGAATCCGAAGCCCAGCGCCAACATGCCCGGGTCAAAATCCCGGCCAAGCTGCGCTTCTTCGGCCCCGACCGTACGCCCATGGAAGTCAAGGTCCTGGACCTGTCCGCCGGTGGGCTGTGCTTCAACGCCGGCCAACTGCCGCTCAAGGTTGGCGAGACCTACAAGGCTCGCCTGCAGTTCGTGATCGACAATCTTGGCCTGGCCATGGACGTGGAGTTGCAGATCCGTTCCTACGACCGCCAGACCGGCCGCACCGGTTGCCAGTTCCAGAACCTGGAGCCGCGGGACATCTCGACACTGCGTCACATCATCACCTCGCACCTGGCCGGCGACATCGTCGGTGTCGGTGACGTGCTGGCGACCCTGCAGCGCGACAACTTCACCAAGGCCCGCAAACAGAAAGACGAAAACGGTGGCATGAGTGCCTTGGGTCGCCTGCGCGCCGTGACCTTCAGCCTGGGGGTCTTCGTCGTTGGCCTGGCGGCGTTCGGTTTCATCTTCAAGTCGGTGTACGGCATGTACTTCGTCAGCCATGCCCAGGCCGGCCTGGTGAACGTACCGGGCATGGCTATCACCATGCCGCGCGACGGCACCGTGCAGAGCCTGGTCAAGGCCGACGGTGTGGCCGCCAAAGGCGCCCCGCTGGCGACCTTCAGCACCAGCATGCTCGACGTGCTCAAGGGTCACCTGGACGACAACCAGTTGCAGCCGGCCAAGGTCGAGGAGCTGTTTGGCAAACAAATGACCGGCACCCTGACCTCCCCGTGCGACTGCATCGTGGCCCAGCAACTGGTCGCCAACGGCCAGTACGCCAGCAAGGGCGACGTGATCTTCCAACTGGTCCCACGAGGCACCGAAGCCAACGTCGAAGCGCGCTTCTCCTATCGCCAGTTCAACGACGTGCGCCCAGGCACCCCGGTCAACTTCCAGGTCGCCGGCGAAGACACCCTCCGTACCGGCAAGATCGTCAGCAGCACCAGCCTGAAAAGTGCCGACCTGTCCTCCGATATCCGTGTGCTGATCCAACCTGACGAACCCCTGGACAGCGCGCTGGCCGGCCGTCCGGTAGAAGTCACCAGCGACCGTGGCCCGAACCTGAACTGGCTGATCGACAAAGCCATGGCCGTCGGTATTTAAGTCGAGGATATGCCCGTGACCACTCCACAAAACAACAATGCACCGCATTCCCTGTGGGAGCGAGCTTGCTCGCGATGGGATCGACGCGGTCTGTCTGGTACAGCGAGCGGCCTGCATCGTGAGCAGGCTCGCTCCCACACAGGATATGCGTTGTGTGCTCTGGCGCTGGCAGTCAGTCTCAGCGGCTGTGCCGGCCTGCCCGACCAGCGCCTGGCCAACGAAGCGCTCAAGCGCGGCGACACGGCGCTGGCGCAGCAGAACTACCAGCAACTGGCCGACCTGGGCTACAGCGAGGCCCAGGTGGGCCTGGCCGACATCCAGGTGGACAGCCGCGACCCCGAGCAGATGAAAAAAGCCGAGGCGACTTACCGCGCCGCGGCCGATATCTCGCCACGGGCCCAGGCTCGCCTGGGTCGCCTGCTGGTGGCCAAGCCCGGTTCCACCGAAGCGGAAAAACACGAAGCCGAAGGCCTGTTGAAGAAAGCCTTCGCCAACGGCGAAGGTAACACCCTGATCCCGCTGGCGATGCTGTACCTGCAATATCCCCACAGTTTCCCGAACGTCAACGCCCAGCAGCAGATCAGCCAATGGCGCAGCGCTGGCTACCCGGAAGCGGGCCTGGCGCAGATTCTGCTCTACCGCACCCAGGGCACCTACGACCAGCACCTGGATGAAATCGAGAAGGTCTGCAAGGCCGCGCTGGCGACCACGGACATCTGCTACGTCGAACTGGCCACGGTCTATCAGAAACGCGGCCAACCGGAACAGCAGGCCGCATTGCTCAAGCAGATGCAGGACGGTCACGCCCGTGGCGTCGTATCCGCCCAGCGCGTGGACAGCGTCGCCCGTGTCCTGGCCGATGCCAGCCTGGGCAAGACCGACGAAAAGACCGCCCAGTCGTTGCTCGAAGGCATCGCCCCTGGCTACCCCGCAGCGTGGGTCAGCCTGGCGCAACTGCTCTACGATTTCCCGGAACTGGGTGACGTCGACAAGATGATGCAATACCTGGAAAACGGCCGCGCCGCCGACCAGCCACGCGCCGAGCTGTTACTGGGCAAGCTGTACTACGAAGGCAAGTGGGTCCCGGCCGATGCCAAGGCCGCCGAGGCGCATTTCCAGAAAGCCGTGGGCCGCGAAGTGGCCGCCGATTACTACCTCGGCCAGATCTATCGCCGCGGTTACCTGGGCCAGGTGTACTCGCAAAAAGCCCTGGACCACCTGCTCAAGGCCGCCCGCAACGGCCAGAACAGCGCCGACTTCGCCATTGCCCAGCTGTTCTCCCAGGGCAAGGGCACCAAGCCCAACCCGGTCAACGCTTATGTATTCAGCCAGTTGGCCAAGGCGCAGAACACCCCGCAAGCCATCGAGCTTGCCCAAACCCTCGAAGCACAATTACCGCCGGAACAACTTGCACAAGCGCAACGCCTGCTACAACAAGAGCAGGCCATTCGCGGCGCAATGAGCCCCGATACGCTGGAACTGCAAGCCCTAAAAGAAGATGACGGCGAGGAACCTCTATGAAGCTTTTGAAGCTCAATCCTTTTGTGCAGGCTGGTATTGGCCTGTCGTTTGCTCTGCTGTGGTCCTGCCCGACCCTGGCGGCACTGACCGAGAGCAAGAATTTCGGCCTGGAAGTGAAGATCACCGGCCAGTCCGAAGACGACCGTGACCTCGGCACCCAGAGCGGTGGCGACGTCAACGGTGTCGGCCTGGACCTGCGTCCCTGGGTCTACGGTGAAAGCGAAAGCGGTGCCTGGAGCGCCTACGCCATGGCCCAGGCCGTGACGTCCTCCGACATCATCGAGACCGACACCCTGCAACAGTCCGATGGCAGCACCCAGCAAACCGACAGCGGCGATCGCGAAGCCAAGAAAAGCTACCTGGCCATGCGCGAGTTCTGGATCGGCTACCGCGGCCTGACCCCCTACCCGGGCGAGCAGTTGAAGTTCGGTCGCCAACGCCTGCGCAACGACGACGGCCAATGGCGCGACACCAACATCGAAGCCCTGAACTGGACCTTCGACACCACCTTGCTGCGGGCCAACCTCGGCGTGGCCGAACGCTTCAGCGAATACCGCACCGACCTCAAGGAACTGTCCCCCAAGGACAAGGACCGCCTGCACGTCTATGGCGACGTGGGCTACCAGTGGATGCCAGGCCAGTGGGCCGGTATCCGCGCCCACCATTCCCATGACAACGGCAGCCTCGACTACCCGACCCCGGGCGAGCCCACCGACACCCTGGACAAGACCCAGAACGGCGACATCTCCTGGCTGGGCCTGGAAGCCAATAGCGATGCCTACAACTGGCGCAACACCAACACCGTCAACTACTGGGCCAGCATCACCGGCATGAGCGGCGAGCGCGACACCGTCAACCCGCTCAACGCCGACGGCACGCGCCCGACAGAAGCCAAGCACAGCGATGATGTGGACGGCTGGGCCACTGACCTGGGTATCCGCTTGCGTCTCGACCCGCAATGGCAAGTCGGTGCGGCCTATGCCCGCGCCAGCGATGAGTACCAACAGAACGGCCTGCAAAGCAACCGCTCGAACTTCACCGGCACCCGCTCGCGGGTCCACCGTTTCGGCGAAGCCTTCCGCGGCGAAATGGCCAACACCCAGAGCGCCAGCCTGTTCGGTTCCTGGCAACTGCGGGACGAATATGACGCCAGCCTGGTGTACCACAAGTTCTGGCGCGTGGACGGCAACAAGCCGGTGGGTAGCAACGGCATCAACGCCGTGGAAAACAACACCGACGACGTGACCGGCGCCATCCTGTCCACCTCGACCCTGCCGCTGCGTGACGGTGACAAGGACCTGGGCCAGGAAGTCGACCTGGTGGTCACCAAGTACTTCAAGCAAGGCCTGCTGCCGGCCGCGCTGAGCCAGTCCATCGATGAGCCGTCGGCGCTGGTGCGCTTTCGTGGCGGTGTGTTCAAGCCAGGCGACGCCTACGGCAAAGAGGTCGATTCGTACATGCATCGCGCCTTTGTCGACGTGATCTGGCGCTTCTGATGCGAATGGCCATGGGAGTGCCCGATATGAACCGCTACCTCAGGAACAGCCAGGCGATGAAAGGTTCGATCAGCCTGTTGGTCGCAGCCATGCTGCTGGCTGGCTCGCCGGCGTTCGCCAACGTTGAACCGGCGGTCAAGCCGGGCAACGTGGTCAAGGAACTGCAACGGGCCAAGACCTACACGGTCAGCAGCGCGCCGACCGCACCGCTGGAACTGGCCAAGCCGACTCTGCCCGACCTCAAAGGCTTCACTGCCGAAGCGGCCGCGGCCAAGATCGTGCGCACCAAGCCCGGCAAGGTCAGCGTGCGCCGGATGATGCAGGAAAACGCCTTGAAGGACTTCATTGGCGGCGACAACAAGATGGCCGAGTGGGTCGTGCGTCAGCACGGTATCCCACAGGCCATCTTCGTTGACGATGGCTACATGAACCTCAAGGACCTGGCCAAGAAACAGCCCAAGTACATCATCGAAACCTCGCCAGGTGTCTACCTGGCCAGGATTCCGATCGTGGTCGGCCAGAAAGGCATCCTGGAGATCGACAAACAGACCCAGGAACTGCGCCTGTCCCAAGAGGGCGGCTCATTCCTGGTCAACGATGGCCAGATGTTCATCCGCGACACCAAGGTCACCGGCTGGCGCGAAAAGGACAACGGCCCTGCCACGTTCCGCTCGCCCAAGGAGTTCCGTCCATTCCTGCTGGCCTGGGGTGGCACCGAGACCTACATCGTCAACACCAAGATGGCCAGTTTCGGCTACGCCAACAGTAAGTCGTACGGGGTGAGTATTTCCCAGTACACGCCGAACATGGCCAAGGTCCTCAAGCGCCCGGAACCGACTGGCTGGATCATCGGTTCCGAGTTCTCGGACATGTGGTACGGCTTCTACTGCTATGAGACCCGCGACTTCGTGGTCAAGGGCAACACCTACAAAGACAACATCGTCTACGGCATCGACCCCCACGACCGTTCCCATCGGCTGATCATTGCCGACAACACCGTCTACGGGACCAAGAAGAAGCACGGGATCATTATTTCCCGTGAGGTCAACGACAGCTTCATTTTCAACAACCGCAGCTACGACAACAAACTCTCGGGCCTGGTGATCGACCGTAACAGCGTGAACAACATCATCGCCTACAACGAGATCTACAAGAACCACACCGACGGCATCACGCTCTACGAGAGTGGTGACAACCTGCTGTGGGACAACAAGGTGATCAGCAACCGCCGCCACGGCATCCGTATTCGTAACAGCGTGAACATCCGCCTCTACGAAAACGTCGCCATGGCCAACGGCCTGACCGGTATCTACGGCCACATCAAGGACCTGTCCAACACCGACCGGGACATCAAGCTCGACCCGTTCGACGCCGAGGTCTCGCTGATCGTGGTGGGTGGCGAACTGGCTGGCAACGGCAGCGGCCCGCTGACCATCGACTCGCCGCTGAGCGTCGAGCTGTACCGCGTGTCCATGCTCGCGCCGACCAAATCCAGCGGCATCACTTTCACGGGAGTTCTGGGCGAACGCCAGGATGAAATTCTCGACCTGCTGGTGCGCCAGCAGAAAGCCGTGCTGATCGACCCTGTCGAACGCCAGACCGAATTGCGGGACTGAGGATGACCTTTATGAACCCACAGATGATCAAACTCCTGGGCCTGTCCGCCCTGACTGCCGGCATCCTGGCCGCTGCAAGCGGCGCGCGCGCCGACGACATCAAGGCGCCGACCTTTACGGCCGAACCGTGCTGCAACCTGTGCCCCGCGGCTCACGATCCGAAGAACTACACCACGCGCTACCAGCAGAACTTCACCACGCTGGTGCAGGCTCAGGGCGACTGGCTGTTCCGTACCCAGGAAGACCTGCGCACCGAATTCAACACCACGCCGGCCGGCTACCAGCGCATGCAGCAGTTGCACGATGCGTTCAAGAAAAAAGGCATCGAGCTGGTGATCGTCTACCAGCCGACCCGGGGCCTGGTGAACCGCAACAAGCTCAACCCACAGGAAAAGGCCGCCTTCGACTACGAGAAAGCCCTGACCAACTACAAATCCATGCTCGGCCGCTTCGCCCAGATGGGTTATGTGGTGCCAGACCTATCGCCGCTGACCAACGAAAACCTGCCCGAGACGCTGCCGGCCCACGATTTCTATTTCCGTGGCGACCAGCACTGGACGCCGTATGGCGCCCAGCGCACAGCCAAGATCGTCGCCGAGAAGATCAAGCAGATTCCGGCCTTCGCCGACATTCCCAAGCGTGAGTTCGAGACCAAGAAATCCGGCCGCATGGGCAAGACCGGCACCCTGCACAACATGGCCGGGCAACTGTGCGGCACCAGCTATGCAATCCAGTACATGGACCAGTTCACCACCGAGCCCAAGGGCGAGGCCGGCGACGGCGACCTGTTCAGTGATTCCGGCAACCCGCAGATCACCCTCGTGGGCACCAGCCATAGTGGCAAGAACTACAACTTCGCCGGCTTCCTGGAAGAAGCCATCGGCGCCGACATCCTCAACGTCGCGTTCCCCGGCGGTGGTTTCGAAGGCGCGATGATCCAGTACCTGGGCAGCGAAGAATTCCAGAAAAGCCCGCCGAAAATCCTGATCTGGGAATTCTCGCCGCTGTATCGCCTGGACCAGGAAACCATCTACCGCCAGATGTTTGCCCTGCTGGACAACAACGGTTGCGAAGGCAAGCCGGCACTCATGAGCAGCAAGACCGCGCTCAAGCCGGGCAAGAACGAATTGATGGTCAATAGCAAGAACATGGATCTGCGTAACAGCAGTCACCAGGTCGACATCCGCTTCGCCGATACCTCGGTGAAAACCTTGCAAGCCACCCTCTGGTACATGAATGGGCGCCACGAGGATATCAAGATCGAAAAACCGGATACCTCCGACACCGACGGACGTTTCGCCTTCCAATTGCGCACCGACGCGGACTGGGCTTCGCAGAACCTGCTGGCTGTCGAAGTCCAGGGTCCCGAAGCCGGCGCGGCACCACAGCAAGTCGAGGCGAAAATCTGTAAACGCAACGCATCTCCGCAAGCCGAACAAACGGCTCAAATCGGACAATGAGGTCTCGTCTCATGACCAGTACCACGCGCACCCGAACGTTGAAAACACTGCTGGCACCGTCCCTGCTGACCCTGGCGATGTTCGCCGGGGCGACCCAGGCCGCGGCCCCGCTACGCCCGCCACAGGGTTACTTCGCACCGATCGAGAAGGTCAAGGTCGGCGATGCCGCCCAGGGTTGCGACGCCACGCCGACGCCCTACACCGGCTCCCTGCAATTTCGCAGCAAATACGAGGGCTCCGACAAGGCCCGCGCAACATTGAACGTGCAGTCGGAAAAAGCCTTCCGCGACAGCACCGCCGACATCACCAAGATCGAGCGTGGCGTCAGCAAGCAAGTCATGCAGTTCATGCGTGACGGCCGCCCCGAGCAGCTGGAATGCACGCTGAACTGGCTGACCGCCTGGGCCCAGGCCGATGCGCTGATGTCCAAGGACTTCAACCACACCGGCAAGTCCATGCGCAAATGGGCGCTGGGCAGCATGGCTTCGGCCTATGTGCGCCTGAAGTTCTCCGAGTCGCGCCCACTGGCCAACCACCAGGAGCAGGCGCAACTGATCGAAGGCTGGTTCAGCCGGATGGCCGATCAGGTGGTCAGCGACTGGGACAACCTGCCGTTGGACAAGACCAACAACCATTCCTACTGGGCCGCCTGGTCGGTGATGGCCACCTCCGTGGCAACCAACCGCCGCGACCTGTTCGACTGGGCTGTCAAGGAATACAAGGTCGGCGTCAACCAGGTCGATGCCGACGGTTTCCTGCCCAACGAACTCAAGCGCAAGCAACGGGCCCTGTCCTACCACAACTATGCCCTGCCGCCGTTGGCGATGATCGCCAGCTTCGCCCAGGTCAACGGTGTGGACCTGCGCCAGGAAAACAACGGCGCCCTCAAGCGACTGGGTGACCGGGTGCTGGCCGGGGTCAAGGACCCGGACATCTTCGAGAAGAAGAACGGCGACGAACAGGACATGAAAGACCTGAAGGTCGATTCGAAATTCGCCTGGCTCGAACCGTTCTGCAGCCTCTACACCTGCTCCGAGGATGTGCTGGAGCGCAAGCATGAAATGCAACCGTTCAAGACCTTCCGCCTCGGCGGGGACTTGACCAAGGTGTACGACCCTTCGCGGGATAAGGGTGAGAAAGGAAGCTGAGCCCACCCTCCCCGCCTGGCGGGGAAAACCTGTGGGAGCGAGCTTGCTCGCGATGACGGTGTGTCAGTCGCCACCAAAGTGAATGTCAGATCGCAATCGCGAGCAAGCTCGCTCCCACAGGGAATGTGGTTTGTTTCGAATGTAATCAACCCCCCGGTTTTCATGGGGGGGTTTGGGGGGGCTCTGGCCCTTGACTGTTGATTCAACATGGAGAGATCGGGATGGTATTTTCATCCAACGTGTTCCTGTTCCTGTTCCTGCCGATCTTTCTCGGCTTGTACTACTTGAGCGGGCAACGCTATCGCAACCTGCTGCTGCTGATCGCCAGCTACGTGTTCTATGCCTGGTGGCGGGTGGACTTTCTCGCCCTGTTCGCCGGCGTGACCCTGTGGAACTACTGGATCGGCCTGAAAGTCGGCGCCGCCGGTGTGCGCACCAAACCGGCCCAGCGCTGGCTGTTGCTCGGCGTGGGCGTGGACTTGGCCATCCTGGGCTATTTCAAGTACGCCAACTTCGGCGTGGACAGCCTCAACGCCATCATCACCGGCTTCGGTCTCAACCCGTTCATCCTGACCCACGTGTTGTTGCCGATCGGGATCTCGTTCTACATCTTCGAGTCCATCAGCTACATCATCGACGTCTATCGCGGTGACACGCCGGCGACTCGCAACCTGATCGACTTCGCAGCGTTCGTGGCGATTTTCCCGCACCTGATCGCCGGGCCCGTGTTGCGTTTCCGCGACCTGGCCGACCAGTTCAACAACCGCACCCACACGCTGGACAAGTTCTCCGAAGGCTGCACCCGCTTCATGCAGGGCTTCATCAAGAAAGTGTTCATCGCCGACACCCTGGCGGTGGTGGCCGACCATTGCTTCGCCTTGCAGAACCCGACCACGGGCGATGCCTGGCTCGGCGCCCTGGCCTACACCGCGCAGCTGTACTTCGACTTCTCCGGCTACAGCGACATGGCCATCGGCCTGGGCCTGATGATGGGTTTCCGTTTCATGGAAAACTTCAAGCAGCCCTACATCAGCCAGTCGATCACCGAGTTCTGGCGCCGCTGGCACATCAGCCTGTCGACCTGGCTGCGTGACTACCTCTACATCACCCTGGGCGGTAACCGCAAAGGCACGCTGATGACCTATCGCAACCTGTTCCTGACCATGCTGCTCGGTGGTCTGTGGCACGGCGCGAACATCACCTACGTGATCTGGGGTGCCTGGCACGGCATGTGGCTGGCCATCGAGAAAGCGGTGGGCATCAACACCACGCCACGCAGCATCAACCCGATCCGCTGGGCGCTGACCTTCCTGCTGGTGGTGATGGGCTGGGTGATCTTCCGGGCCGAGAACCTGCACGTGGCCGGTCGCATGTACGGCGCCATGTTCAGCTTCGGCGACTGGTCGCTGTCGGAACTGACCCGCGCCAACCTCACCGGCCTGCAGATCGCCACGCTGGTGGTGGCTTACGTCACCCTCGCCTTCTTCGGCCTGCGGGACTTCTACACCAACCGTCCGCCGGTCAAGACCAAGCCTGAAGTCAACACCGAGGCCAACGGCCCGGCCACCGCGCAACCGGGGCTGATCAAGGCGGTACCGGGCGACAACCCGGCGTCGATCCACGAACCCGGCTACACCGTGGGTGTCGAAGCCCAGGTGCAACCGGCCTACTGGACCGTGGACTGGTCGCGCTACGTGATGCGCGCCCTCGTGCTGCTGCTGTTCATCGCTTCGATTCTCAAACTCTCGGCGCAAAGCTTCTCGCCGTTCCTTTACTTCCAGTTCTGAGGGATCTGAACATGACCCGCTCATTACGCATCTTTTACATCGCACTGTTCCTGCTGATCCTGACAGCACTGGGCCTGTGGTCGATGCGCAGTTTCTTCGGCTTCAGCACCAACCCCGACGCGACCGTGCTCAACGGTCGCTGGGCCAAGGCCGTGGAAACGCACTACGACGACCAGTTCCCGATCAAGCGCCTGGGCACCAACATCTGGGCCGCACTGGACTACAAGCTGTTCAACGAAGGCCGCAAAGGCGTGGTCCTGGGCCGCGACCAGTGGCTGTACAGCGACGAAGAGTTCAACCCGATCGTCAATGAAGAGCTGAACCTGCAAGGCAACTACGCGCTGGTCGAAGGCGTGCGCCAGAAGCTCAAGGAACAAGGCATCACCCTGGTCATGGCGATCGTGCCGGCCAAGGCGCGGCTGTACCCCGAGCACCTGGGCGAAGTGAAGCCATCGAGCATTCACACCAACCTCTACCAGGATTTCCATGCTCGTGTCGCGGCCGACAATATCCTCGCCCCTGACCTGCTCGGCCCGCTGCAACAGGCCAAGCAAAGCGGCCAGCAAGTGTTCCTGCGCACCGACACCCACTGGACGCCGGAAGGCGCCCAGGTCGCTGCCGAGAACCTGGCCAAGGCCATTGCCGAACGCGCGCCGCTCAACGGCGAGCCGCAGCGCTTCGTCACCGAGCCTGCAGAAAAAATCACCCACAAGGGTGACCTGCGCCAGTTCCTGCCGCTGGACCCGCTGTTCGAAAACCTGATGCCAGCCCAGGAGCCGCTGGTCAAGCGCAACACCCGCGAAGTCGACGACCAGCCGGCCGGCGACGACGCGCTGTTCGCCGATGCCCAGGTGCCCGTGGCCCTGATCGGCACCAGCTACAGCGCCAACCCCAACTGGAACTTCGTCGGTGCGCTCAAGCAAGCCCTGCACAGCGACGTCGTGAACTACGCCGAAGACGGCCACGGCCCGATTCTGCCAATGCTCAGCTACCTCAAGAGCGATGCCTTCAAGAACAGCCCGCCGCAGGTGCTGATCTGGGAGTTCCCTGAACGTTATCTGCCTGTAAACAACGAAATCGGCGACGCCGACCCACAGTGGGTCGCAGAGCTCAAGCAAGCCGGCGCTCGCCAACAGAACGTAGCCGCCAACACCCCATCCGAGACGCCCGAACGGGCGCAAAACTGAAAGAGAGGTCCACCATGACTTTCAACACTACTCCTCGCCGTCTCGCTGCTCGCTCCTTCAAGGCCGTAGCCCTCGTCGCCAGCATGAGCGCCCTCTCATTGTCCGCCTTTGCCGGTGACTCGGCCCTGTACGGCCCGGTCGCACCAAAAGGCTCGAGCTTCGTGCGCATCTACAACGCCAGCAACGCCGAAGTCAGCGCCACTGTCGGCAGCACCAACCTCAACGACGTGGCGCCCCTGGCCAGCAGTGATTTCAGCTTCATGCCCGGTGGCGACTACAGCGCCAAGGTTGGCAGCCAGACCGTCCCGGTAAAACTGGCCCCCGACCACTATTACACCCTGGTCAACAACGCCAGCGGCCAGCCTCAGCTGATCGAAGAACCGCCGTTCAAGAACAAGCAGAAATCCCTGGTCCGCGTACAGAACCTCACCGACAAGGCGCTGACCCTCAAGACCGCCGATGGCAAGACCGAAGTGGTACCGAACGTGGCGGCCAAAGGCCGCGGCGAACGTGAAATCAACCCGGTGAAAGTGACCCTGGCGCTGTTCGAAGGCGACAAGAAAGTCGGCGACCTCAAGCCTGTGGCCCTGGAGCGCGGCGAAGCCGCCGTGCTGTACGTCACCGGTTCGGGCAGCAGCCTGTCGCCAGTTTGGGTGAAACGCCCGGTGTCGACCCGCTGATGAATTCACCTGATTGACGTTGTACCCCTGTGGGAGCGGGCTTGCTCGCGAATACGGTCTCACATTCAACATTGATGTTGGCTGAACCACTTTCGCGAGCAAGCCCGCTCCCACCCTGAATCGGGGGTGTCATTCGGGTACGGAACAACAACAAGAGAGTGAAACGACAGAACGCAGTAGCTCTATAACCATTTCGATTTGTAGGAGTAACAAACATGATTCCGGTGATCTTGTCAGGTGGTAGCGGCTCACGTCTTTGGCCGCTTTCGCGTAAGCAATTCCCTAAACAGTTCCTGGCCCTGACCGGCGAACACACCCTGTTCCAGCAGACCCTCGAGCGCCTGGTGTTCGAAGGCATGGACACGCCGATCGTGGTCTGCAACAAAGACCACCGGTTCATCGTCAACGAGCAGTTGGCCAACCGCAAACTCGAAGCCCAGCGCATCCTGATGGAACCGTTCGGGCGCAACACCGCACCGGCCGTGGCCCTGACGGCCATGATGCTGGTCAACGAAGGCCGCGACGAGCTGATGCTGGTGCTGCCGGCCGACCACGTGATCGAAGACCAGAAAGCCCTGCAACGCGCCCTGGCCCTGGCCACCGTGGCTGCCGAGCGTGGCGAGATGGTGCTGTTCGGCGTTCCGCCAACCAAGCCGGAAACCGGCTATGGCTACATCAAGTCGACCAACGATGCGCTGCTGCCTGAAGGCGTGAGCCGGGTTTCGCACTTCGTCGAAAAACCCGACGCCAAGCGCGCCACCGAGTTCCTCGAGGCCGGCGGTTACTTCTGGAACAGCGGCATGTTCCTGTTCCGCGCCAGCCGCTTCCTCGAAGAGCTGAAAAAGCACGACCCGGACATCTACGACACCTGCCTGCTGACCCTGGAGCGCAGTGAGCAGACCGCAGACACCGTGACCCTCGACGAAGCCACCTTCGCCTGCTGCCCGGACAATTCCATCGACTACGCCGTGATGGAAAAAACCCAACGCGCCTGCGTGGTTCCCCTGGCCGCCGGCTGGAGTGATGTCGGTTGCTGGGCGTCGCTGTGGGAAGTCAATGAAAAAGACACCAACGGCAACGTCACCAAGGGCGACGTGGTGATCCAGGACAGCCGCAACTGCATGATCCACGGCAACGGCAAGCTGGTGTCGGTGATCGGCCTGGAAAACATCGTGGTCGTCGAAACCAAGGACGCCATGATGATCGCCCACAAGGACAAGGTCCAAGGCGTCAAGCAGATGGTCAACACCCTCAACGCACAGGGCCGCACCGAGACCCAGAACCACTGCGAGGTCTATCGTCCGTGGGGCTCCTATGACTCGGTGGACATGGGCGGTCGCTTCCAGGTCAAGCACATCTCGGTCAAGCCGGGCGCGTGCCTGTCGCTGCAGATGCACCACCACCGCGCCGAACACTGGATCGTGGTCAGCGGCACCGCCGAAGTGACCTGCGACGAGAACGTGTTCCTGCTCTGCGAAAACCAGTCGACCTACATCCCGATCGCGTCGGTCCACCGCCTGCGCAACCCGGGCAAGATCCCGCTGGAAATCATCGAAGTGCAGTCCGGCAGCTACCTGGGCGAAGATGACATCGAGCGTTTCGAAGACATCTACGGTCGTTCCACGCCGATCGAACGCGGCGTCTCGGTGAAAACCATCGCCCAGTAACCCTTGGCAAAAGAGAAGCCCCCGTCCAGCCCACTGCGTCCCCTATCCGCAGTGGGTTGGGTGGGGGCTTTTTTTTGAGTCGAGTGATGGCCTGACATCATTGCTTCAACATTGCCCGCGCCCTTCGGTAGGATGTGCCTACGGTAACGGAGGCTTCCACCATGCTTATCGGCGTCTTGCTGGTCATCACCTGGCTCATCCTGCTGTTGCGCTACCCGGCCAAGGCCTTGCCGGTCTCCCTGGCGGCCTTCATCGGGCTGGGACTGGTCGCCGCGTGGGTGCTCTGGCAGGAAAACCGCGAGACCCGGCAACTGGAGCGCCTGGAACTGCGCATCCGCTATGCCCCCGAACAATGCCCCGCCGACCGGCCGCTGTCGCTGACCCTGAAAAACAACAACGACGTGCCGCTGATCGAGCTGCGCTGGCGGGTCGCCGCCTATGCGCCCGGGGACACCATCAACCTGGCCGACAGCCCCTACGACGCTCCGCGCTACCGTGGCCCCGGCGAATTGCAAGCCGGCGCCGACTGGCAAGACTGCCTGCCGCTGCCGCCCCTGCGCCCGGGTTATCGCCCGCAGACCCTGGAGTTTCGCGCCGAGCGATTGCACGGTAGCTTTTCCAACTGATTGCCCTTCCCCAATTTTTTTGCACGAGGACCGCGCCATGCCTGTTGCGTTGATTACCGGATGTTCCAGCGGCATTGGCCGCGCCCTCGCCGACGCCTTCAAGGCCGCGGGTTATCAGGTCTGGACCACGGCGCGCAGGGCTGAAGACGTGGCGACACTCGCCGCGGCCGGGTTCACCGCCGTGCCACTGGACGTCAACGATGGCCAGGCCCTGGAACAACTGGGTGAGCGGATCAACCAGCAATGTGGCGGCCTGGATGTGCTGGTCAACAATGCCGGCTACGGCGCCATGGGCCCGCTGCTGGACGGCGGCGTGCCGGCCATGCAGCGCCAGTTCGAAACCAACGTGTTCGCCATCGTCGGGGTCACCCGGGCGCTGTTCCCGGTGCTGCGCCGGGCCAGGGGGCTGGTGGTGAACATCGGCAGCGTTTCCGGGGTGCTGGTCACGCCGTTCGCTGGCGCCTATTGCGCTTCGAAGGCGGCGGTGCATGCCTTGAGCGATGCCTTGCGCATGGAACTGGCACCGTTCGGCATCCGCGTGATGGAGGTCCAGCCTGGCGCGATTGCCTCCAGCTTCGCCAAGAATGCCGGCCATGAAGCCGAACAACTGATCAGCGAACAATCGCCCTGGTGGCCCCTGCGCGATGGCATCCGCGCCCGGGCCAAGGCTTCCCAGGACAACCCGACCCCCGCCCACGAATTCGCCGCGGCGCTGCTCAAGGCGGTTCAACAACCCAAGCCACCCCGCTTGCTGCGTCTGGGCAACGGCAGCCGGGCGCTGCCGTTGATGGCGGGTTTGTTGCCCAAAGGGTTGCTGGAAAAGGGGTTGATGAAGCGGTTCGGGTTGGGAAAATCGCTGTAAGTACCGGAGGAGTAACAGGCATTACTTCTGTGGCGAGGGAATCGGAGGCGAATACAAAACGCATCTTTAGCGAAGATCCAATGTGGGAGCGGGCTTGCTCGCGAAGACGCCGGCACAGTCGATATCAGTGCAGCTGAACCACCGCTTTCGCGAGCAAGCCCGCTCCCACAGGGAATTTATGGTGTGCGAAAAATTTTACTATTGACCACGAGTAGCCAGTGATCTCAGCGGTTGTCGTTGGATTCGATCACCACCGTACACGTCATTCCCGCCGCCAGCAGCACGCCGTCCGGCACTTCGTCCAGATGGATGCGCACCGGCACTCGCTGGGCCAGGCGAACCCAGTTGAAGGTGGGGTTCACATCGGCGATCAGTTCGCGGCTTTCGGGGTTGTCGCGGTCGTAGATGCCTCGGGAAATACTTTCCACATGGCCCTTGAGCGTCTCACCGCTCATCAACTGCAACTGCGCCGAATCGCCGACCCGCACCTTGGGCAACTTGGTCTCTTCGAAGAAGCCGTAGACCCAGAACGAATGCATGTCCACCACGGCCATTTTCGCCTCGCCGATACGCGCATAGTCGCCGCGGTGCACGTTGAGGTTGGTGACGTAGCCATCCACCGCCGCGCGAACGTCGGTGCGCGACAGGTTCAGCTCCGCGGCTTCCAATTGGGCCTGGGCCTGCTGGTAGTCGGCCAGGGCCGAGTCGGCGATGTTGCTGGCGTCGTCGCGGTTTTCCCGGGAGATCACCAGGCTGTCCAAATCGGCCCGTCGATGGGCGTTGACCTTGCGCATCTCCCAGGTGGCCTTGCGCGAGGCCACCAGGGAGCGCGCCTGCTTCACGGCGATGCGGTAGTGCTCGGGGTCGATGCGCATCAACAAGTCGCCCTTTTTCACCAACTGGTTGTCGCGCACCGACACCTCGACCACCTCGCCGCTGACATCGGCGGCCACATTGATGATGTCGGCCCGCACCCGGCCATCGCGGGTCCAGGGCGTGTTCATGTAATGGACCCACAGCGTACGGCCGATCCACAACGCCAGGGCCAGTACCAACAGCGTCGCCAGCAGGCTGAAAAACTTTTTCATCGCATCGATCTCAACGGTAGACCGTCAGCGCCAGCGCGCCGAACAGACAGGTAAACAGACTCAGGCGCAACAACGCCGGGTGCCAGAAGAAACGGTACAGGTCCAACCCTGACAGGAAGCGGTCCAAGGCCCAGGCCAGGCCGGCGGCGATGAAAAACATCAGGGTCATGGTGGGCATGTACACGCCATGGAAGGCGATCTCACGGGGCATGTTCAGGTTCCTGGGGAAGCGATGTGGCATGCGCCATGGCATAGCCGGCCAATGGCGATTGCGGGTCCAGCAGCGAAGTGCGGATGAAATGCAGGTAGCTCTTCACCCGGCGCAGGGCCGAGGTGTCGAAATGCGGGGCGAAGGGTTCGTCGGTGGCCTGCACACGGCCGATGGCATGATCCACCGCCACCAACGCACGCTCCAGATTGCTCTGGCCCGGCTGGCGGAACAGCCGCACCAGCGCCCGCCCCATCACCCGAATCGCCTGGCGCCATGGCTGGCTTTCGGCATATGCCGGGTGCACCGGCAAGATGGCCTGCTCCTTGCGCAACTCAATAATCGCGTGACCGACTTCCAGCACCACGAACATCCAGCGCAGCAAGTCCCGCTGCACCTGCGGCTGCCCGGCCGCCAGCCCGTAGGCCTGATGCAGCAAGTCACGGGTACGGCTTTCGAACCCCGAGGCCAGCCCCTTGAGCCGGCCACTGATGGCAAACACCACCTGCTCGCGCAGGTCCTGCTCCAGCCGGCGCCACAGCCAGCGGCTATTGGGCGGCAAGATGATCGCCCCGGCCGCGGCGCACACCAGCATGCCGAGGATCATCGCGATGTAGTCGTTGATAAAGGCGTATGGGTTGTAGAGCGTCAAGTTGTCCGGCACCGAGCCGGTGCAGAAAAAGATCAGCAGCCCCAACCCGACCCCGGCGTAGCGGGGTCGCGAACTGAGGAATGAACCCAGCATGATCACCGGCGCGAGCATCACGCACAGCAGCGGGAAACCGTCGATCAACGGGAAGATGAAGAACATCTCGACGAAACCGATCAGCGCCCCGAACAACGTACCGCAAGCCATCTGGAAGGCCATGCGCTTGGGGTTCGGCGTCGCGGCCGACAAGCCTACGGTGGCGGCGGCGATCATCGTCATGGTCGCGCCGCTCGGCCAGGCCGTGGCGACCCAGTAGCTGCCCAGCACCAGCAGGATGAACGCGGCGCGAACCCCCGATGCCGTGGCGGCCAGCCAGTTGGTCTGGGGCACGAACGGTTCGTCCCAGCGCTCGCGTTCGTGGCGATGTTCGGCCAGGGAGGCATGGGTCAGGGCGTAGCTATGCAGGTCTTCGACGAAGCGATAAAGCAACTCGTAGGCGGTATGGAAATCCAGCTGCTGCCCGTCACTGGGCGCCGTTTCCTGGAATAACGCCCGCAACCGGCGCACTTGGGCCGGCAAATCGGCCTTGTACTCGGCCAGCGCGGCCGCCAGGCGGGCCGCATCGGCGTCGGTCAGGGCGCGGCCACTGAACCCGTCCAACAGTTCAGCCAGGGTTTGCAGGCCAGGCTTGATGGCGTTGACCACATGATCCGCCGCGCTGCCGCGCAAGCGCTCGAGCAACTGATGCAAGGCGTTGAAGCGGGTCGTGATGCCCATGAATTCGCTGTTCAAGCGACTGAGCCGGCCGTTGCGCCGACGCATGTGCGGGTCTTCGAACACGGTCACGCTGCGCAGGCTTTCCAGGCCCACCGCTTCGGCAATGAAACCCACGTTGCGCGCTTCGAAGGCTTCCCGCTGGCTGCGCCCACGCAGGCCATCGGTGACGAACAGGGCAAACACCCCGAAGCGCTGGTACAAGGCATTGCGCATGGCGGCACTGGCGGTTTGCGGCAAGATCGCGGCGCTGACCAGCGTGGCGCAGAGGATCCCCAGGGAGATCTCCAGTACCCGCCAGACCGCCGCCATGAACGCCCCTTCGGGGTGGGCCAAAGCTGGCAGGCCGATCATCGCCGCGGTGTAGCCGGCCAGCACGAAACCATAGGCGCGGAAGTTGCGATAACGCGCCGCCCCCGCCGAACAGAGGCCGACCCAGATCGCCAGACAAGCGAGAAACGGCTCGGTGTTCTGGGCAAACATCGCGATCAGCGCCACCATCACCGCCGAGCCGGCCAAGGTGCCGAGCAAGCGATAGAAACTCTTGGCGAACACCTGCCCGCTCTGGGGCTGCATGACGATGAACACGGTGATCATGGCCGTGCGCGGTTGTGGCAATTCCAGGCGCATCGCCAGCCACAAGGTCAGGAACGCGGCAAACAGGACCTTGAAGATATAGACCCAGGTCACCCCGTCGCTGCGGGCCCAGTCGAAGAAACCACGGCGCCATTCGAGGCGATACAGCCAGCGTGCGGGGGCAAGTAAGGACATCACGACAGACCTACTCAGCATCGTGGTTCAGGTCAGGGCTGTCGCTGTCGGCCTCCAGCCCACCGCCCAACGCCGTCACCAGATCGGCATGGGCACTCAACCGGGCGGCCTCCACCCGCTGTTGCACCTGTTGCTGCTTGAACAACAGGCTTTGGGCGTTGAGCACGTTGAGGTAGTCCGTCAGGCCACGTTGGAACGCCACCTTGGCGATGTCGTAGGTGCGCTGGGCCGCGGCCACCGACTCGGCGGCGAAGGCCCGTTGCTTGTCCATGGATTCGCGACGGATCAACTGATCGGAAATGCTCTTGAGCGCGTTTACCAGTGTCTGGTTGTAGTGCGCCACGGCGATGTCATACCCGGCGGCCGCCTCGCCCAACTGCGAACGCAGGCGCCCGCCGTCGAAGATCGGCAACGTGATCGCCGGCCCGACGTTGTAGGTGAGTTTCTTGCCGGTCAAAAACTCCAGCGCCCCGCCACCGGTGGCCATGTAGCCGAGACTCCCCACCAGGTCGACGTTGGGATAGAAGCCGGCCCGGGCCACATCGATGCCCCGGGCCTGGGCCACCACTTGCCAACGCCCGGCCACCACATCCGGACGCTGGCCAAGCAGTTCGGCGGGCAAGGCCGACGGCAGCTTCAAGGGCGCGCCGAGGGCCAGGGTCGGACGTTGCAACTGCGCACCCGCTCCCGGCCCCTGGCCCGCCAAGGCCGCCAATTGATTGCGGCTCAAGGCGATGGCCTCGTCCAGGGCATCGAGTTGACGATGGGTCTCGGGCAGCGGCGCCTGGGCCTGGCTGACTTCGAAATGGGTACCGATGCCACCGTCCAGGCGCTTCTGCGCCAGGTCGAGAATCTGCTCTTGTTGGCGCAGGGTCGCGGCGGCGATATCGCGCTGGGCGTAGTGCAACGAAAACTGGATGTAGGCGCGCACGATGTTGTTCTGCAATTCCAGTTGCGCCTGCCGTGCCTCGGCGACGCTGAGGTGGGCCAGGTCAACCGCCCGTTCGCTGGCATTGCGCTCACGGCCCCACAGGTCCAGGGCATAACTCAAGCCCAGGGAAGCATTGTTGTCCCAGGTCGTGGTGTCGGCCAACTCGCCCGGGCCGTAGAACTGATCGGTGGGCCAGTTATGCCGCTTGAGGGTCGATTCGCCATTGATCTGCAACGACTCGGCGGCCTCGGCAATGCCGGCCATGGCCTTGGCCTGACGTACTCGCGCCGCGGCCATGGCCAGGCTCGGGCTGCCTTGCACGGCCAGGTCGATCCAGTGGTCGAGTTGCCGATCGCCATAGGCTTGCCACCACTGGCGGGTGGGCCAGTGGGCGTCGCGGGCGGCCTCGCGGATCGCGGCATCGGTGGCCAGTTGATTGGCCGGCAACACCTGGCCTTGCGGCGCAATACCCCCCGTGCCGATGCAACCGCTGATGGTTAATGTCAGAACCCAAACACTGAGAGTCTTCAGCTCTCTGCTGATGCAACGCGGCACTTGCGCAAGATTCCTAGGAGAGAGAGTCGAGAACCTGTAGGGGCACCCTGTGGGAGCGGGCTTGCCCGCGAAGGCGGTTCCCCTGGCAACATCACCGCCAACTGACTCACCGCTTTCGCGAGCAAGCCCGCTCCCACAGGTGCTGCGCCAGACAGCAGGGCCAGACCAGCGCCACAGTGCCGGCAATTCTAGGCACCCCGCCGAACGGCGATAAGCCGACCTTTTTGCGAATCTTTGTTACCGTTAACGCGATAATCCATTAGTCGGGTCCCGCAGCTCTGTAACTTCATGTCACAATTTGCCACCTCCCAAGAGAGCCCTCCATGGACACCTTGCAAAACATGCGCGCGTTCAGCTGTGTGGCCGAAGCCGGCAGTTTCACCGCCGCCGCCGTGCAATTGGATACCACTACAGCCAACGTCTCGCGTGCGGTTTCCAACCTGGAAGCCCATCTGCAAACCCGCCTGCTCAACCGCACCACGCGGCGCATTGCCCTGACCGAGGCGGGTAAACGCTACTTGCTGCGTTGCGAACAGATCCTGGCTTACGTCGAAGAAGCGGAAGCCGAAGCCAGCGACGCCCACGCGCGACCGGCCGGACAGTTGAAGGTCCACACCATGACCGGCATCGGCCAGCATTTCGTGATCGACGCCATCGCCCGCTACCGCAAGACGCATCCGGACGTGACCTTCGACCTGACCCTGGCCAACCGGGTGCCAGACATCCTCGACGAGGGCTACGACGTCTCCATCGTGCTCGCCAGCGAACTGCCGGATTCGGGCTTCGTCTCCCAGCGCCTGGGGATCACCTACAGCATTGTTTGCGCCTCGCCCGCCTACGTGAAAGCCAGCGGCTGCCCGCAAAAACCCAGCGACCTGCTCAACCACGCCTGCCTGCGCCTGGTCAGCCCGGTCATCCCGCTGGAAAAATGGGTGTTCGACGGCCCGGAAGGCCAAGAGATGGTCACCATCAACAGTTCACCGTTCCTGGTGAACTCCGCCGATGCGATGAAAACCGCGATCACCAGCGGTATGGGCGTAGGGGTATTGCCGGTGTACGCGGCCATCGAAGGCTTGCGCAACGGCACGCTGGTGCGGGTCATGCCCAACTACCGCTCCCAGGAACTGAACCTCTATGCCATCTACCCGTCGCGCCAATACCTGGATGCGAAGATCAAGACCTGGGTCGAGTACCTGCGCGGCTCGCTGCCGGAAATCCTCGCGGCGCACCAGGCTGAACTGACGGCTTACGAATTGAGTGGCAGCCTGACAGGCGCACGGGTCACGAGCTGAAGTCGTCCCCGTGCCTGAAGGCGCAATTCAGCGCTTGCCCATGGAACGCCGCGTGCCGGGAGGCGCCGCGCCCGGGGTCTTGGTATGGCCATTCTTCGCGCCGTTCTTGTACCACGGCTGTTGCCCGGCGCCCTTGGCCGCCGCCAGTTCACCGGGTTTGAACGGGAATTTGAAAGCCGGGATCGCCGCTTTGATGTCCTCGCTGCTGGAAGCATCGCTGACGGGCAAATCGGCCTGTTCGCCGCCGGGGAGATCGTCCGCGGGCGAAGGTGTCGGGGAAGTCATGTAAGGCTCCGGGTCATGCATGCAAGTCGGGCCCGAAGGGCGAGCCGCGAAAGGCGGCAGTATACCTGCCCGATATCACCGCGCGCTGGCAGTTTCATTCAGTATATGCATTCATCCGACAGCAAGCCGGGGCAAAGCTGACAAGCCCGTCAGTTAGCCGTCACCTTCCTGACCGGCTCGCAACGCTATATAAGAAAGCTCCAACTCCTGCGTCTCGAACCGGCCCTTCATATCCATGCGCATCCAGAAGAAAACTGTCCTGATTGTCGTGCTGTTGATCGCCCTGGCGGCCCTCGCCCTCTGGTTTGTGCTCAAGCCCGTGACCGCCAAACCCGGCGCTCCCGCCGCCGTTCCGGTACGGGCCATCAGCGTGATGCAAAAGGATGTACCGCGCTTTGCCAGCGGCATCGGCACGGTGCTGTCGCTGCACAGCGCGGTGATCCGCCCGCAGATCGACGGCATCCTCACCCGGCTGCTGGTCAAGGAGGGGCAACTGGTCAAGAAGGGTGACCTGCTGGCGACCATCGACGACCGCTCGATCCGCGCCAGCCTCGACCAGGCCCGGGCCCAGCTCGGCGAAAGCCAGGCACAACTGGCGGTGGCCCAGGTCAATCTCAAGCGCTACAAATTGCTGAGCGTCGATGACGGCGTCTCGAAGCAGACCTACGACCAGCAACAGGCGCTGGTCAACCAGCTCAAGGCGACCGCCCAGGGCAACCAGGCGGCTATCGACTCGGCACAGGTGCAACTGTCCTACACCCAGATCCGCTCCCCGGTGAGCGGTCGCGTCGGCATTCGCAACGTGGACGAAGGCAACTTCCTGCGCACCAGCGACGCCGCAGGCCTGTTCACGGTGACCCAGATCGACCCCATCGCCGTGGAGTTCTCCCTGCCCCAGCAAATGCTGCCCACCTTGCAACGGTTGATCGCCGCCCCCGAGCAAGCCTTGGTCAAGGCCTATATCGGCGCCGATGGCGCCACCGGGGAGCTGCTCGGCGAGGGGCGACTGAGCCTCATCGACAACCAGATCAACGCCAACACCGGCACCCTGCGGGCCAAGGCTGAATTCAACAACGCCGCGCAACGGCTGTGGCCGGGGCAACTGGTGACACTGAAAATCCAGACCGCCATCGACAAGGACGCCTTGGTGGTACCGCCCACCGTGGTCCAGCGCGGCCTGGAGCAACACTTCGTGTACCGCATAAAGGGCGACAAGGTCGAGAGCGTGCCGGTGGAAATGGTTTACCAGGACAGCGACCTGCACATCATCAAGGGGGTGAACGCCGGCGACCAACTGGTGAGCGACGGCCAGTCACGGCTCAAGCCGGGCAGCCACATCCAGGTGCTCAGCGATCCGCCCGCCCTGGCCAAGACCGCGGAGCCGCAACCATGAAGGGTCGCGGCTCGGTTTCGGCGTGGTGCATCGACCACCCTATCGCCACGGTACTGCTGACGTTCGCCCTGGTGCTGCTGGGGGTGATCGCGTTTCCTCGCCTGCCCGTCGCGCCCTTGCCGGAGGCGGAATTCCCGACCATCCAGGTCAACGCCCAGTTACCCGGGGCCAGCCCCGAAACCATGGCGTCGTCGGTGGCGACGCCGCTGGAAGTGCAATTCAGTGCCATTCCCGGCATTACCCAGATGACCTCCAGCAGCGCCCTGGGCTCGACCAACCTGATCCTGCAATTCAGCCTCGATAAAAGCATCGACACCGCCGCCCAGGAAGTGCAGGCGGCGATCAACACCGCCGCCGGCAAGCTGCCCAACGACATGCCGAACCTGCCGACCTGGCGCAAGGTCAACCCCGCCGACAGCCCGGTGCTGATCCTCAGCATCAGTTCCACGCTGATGCCCGGCACCGAACTGAGCGACTACGTCGAAACCCTGCTCTCCCGTCAGATCAGCCAGATCGATGGCGTAGGGCAAATCTACATCACCGGCCAGCAGCGTCCGGCGATCCGGGTCCAGGCCTCGGCCGACCGGCTCGCCGCCATCGGCCTGACCCTGGCGGACATTCGCCTGGCGCTCCAACAGGCCAGCCTCAACCTGGCCAAGGGCGCCTTGTACGGCGAGTCGAGCATTTCCACCCTGTCCACCAACGACCAGTTGTTCAAGCCTGCGGAGTACGGAGAGCTGATCGTGTCCTACCGGGACGGGGCACCGGTCCACCTCAAGGACATCGCCAAGGTGGTCAACGGCTCGGAAAACGCCTACGTCCAGGCCTGGGCCGACAACGAGCCCGGGGTCAACCTGGTGATCTTCCGGCAACCGGGGGCCAATATCGTCGAGACCGTCGACCGCATCCAGGCGGCCCTGCCCACCCTGCAAGCCATGTTGCCCGCCGCGGTGCAGGTCAAGGTGCTGATCGACCGCACCCAGACCATCCGCGCCTCGCTGCACGAAGTGGAAATCACCTTGCTGATCGCGGTGCTGCTGGTGGTGGCGGTGATGGCGTTGTTCCTGCGCCAGCTCTCGGCGACCCTGATCGTATCGGCGGTGCTGGGGGTGTCGCTGACCGCCAGTTTCGCCCTGATGTACGTGATGGGTTTCAGCCTGAACAACCTGACCCTGGTGGCGATCGTCATCTCGGTAGGGTTCGTGGTGGACGATGCGATTGTGGTGGTGGAGAACATCCACCGGCACCTGGAGGCCGGCGACGGCATGCGCGAGGCGGCGATGAAGGGGGCCGGCGAAATCGGCTTTACCGTGGTCTCCATCAGTTTCTCGCTGATCGCCGCGTTCATTCCGCTGCTGTTCATGGGCGGCGTGGTCGGGCGCCTGTTCAAGGAGTTTGCCCTGACCGCCACCTCGACCATCCTGATCTCGGTGGTGGTGTCCCTCACGTTGGCGCCGACCCTGGCTGCGTTGTTCATGCGCGCCCCGGTGCATCACGCCCATAGCAAGGCGGGGTTCGGCGAACGTCTGCTGGGCGGGTATGAGCGGGGCCTGCGCAAGACCCTGGCCCATCAGAAGCTGATGATCGGCGTGTTCGGCCTGACCCTGGCACTGGCGGTGGTGGGCTATGTGTTCATTCCCAAGGGCTTCTTCCCGGTGCAGGACACCGGCCTGGTGCTGGGCACCAGCGAAGCCGCCGCCGATGTGTCGTTCCCGGACATGGTGGCCAAGCACAAGGCCCTGGCCGACATCGTCGCCGCCGACCCGGCGGTGCAGACCTTCTCCCACTCCGTCGGCGTCTCGGGCAACAACCAGACCATCGCCAACGGCCGTTTCTGGATCGCCCTCAAACCCCGGGGCGAGCGTGACGTGTCGGCCAGCGGCTTCATCGACCGGATCCGCCCGCAACTGCTGAAAATCCCCGGCGTGGTGCTGTACCTCAGGGCCGGGCAGGACATCAACCTCAGCTCCGGCCCCAGCCGCGCCCAGTATCAATACGTGCTCAAGAGCAACGACGGGCCGAGCCTCAACGCCTGGGCGCAAAAACTCACCGAAAAGCTGCGCGGCAACCCGGCGTTCCGTGACATTTCCAACGACCTGCAACTGGGCGGCAGCATCACCCACATCAACATCGACCGCAACGCGGCGGCGCGCTTCGGCCTCACCGCCACCGATGTCGACCAGGCCCTGTACGACGCCTTCGGCCAGCGGCAGATCAATGAATTCCAGACCGAGACCAACCAGTACAACGTGATCCTGGAGCTCGATACCGCGCAGCGGGGCAAGGCCGAAAGCCTGGCGTATTTCTACCTGCGTTCGCCCCTGAGTGGGGAAATGGTGCCGCTCTCGGCCCTGGCCCGCTTCGATGCGCCGAGCAACGGCCCGCTGTCGATTGCCCACGACGGCATGTTCCCGGCCGCCAACCTGTCGTTCAACCTGGCGCCTGGCGTGGCCCTGGGAGACGCGGTGCGCCTGCTCGACCAGGCGAAGAACGAAATCGGCATGCCGGCCGCCATCACCGGTAGTTTCCAGGGCGCGGCTCAGGCCTTCCAAAGCTCGCTGGCGAGCCAGCCGTGGCTGATCCTCGCCGCGCTGGTGGCCGTGTACATCATTCTCGGCGTGCTCTACGAGAGTTTCGTGCACCCGTTGACGATCATCTCCACCCTGCCCTCGGCCGGCCTCGGCGCGCTGATCATGCTCTGGCTGCTGGGCCAGGACTTTTCGATCATGGCGCTGATCGGGCTGGTGCTGCTGATCGGGATCGTCAAGAAGAACGGCATCCTGATGATCGACTTCGCCCTCGACGCCCAGCGCAACAAAGGGCTGGCGCCCCAGGAAGCGATTTTCCAGGCGTGCCTGACCCGCTTCCGCCCGATCATGATGACCACCCTGGCGGCCCTGCTCGGTGCCCTGCCGCTGATGCTCGGCTATGGCCCCGGCGCGGAACTGCGCCAGCCCCTGGGCATCGCGGTGGTGGGCGGCCTGTTGGTGAGCCAGGCGCTGACGCTGTTCACGACACCGGTCATATACTTGTGGCTCGAGCGAGTGTTCCATCGGCCCACCCAACAGCCAGGGTCGGCGCCGACGGCGGCGCTGGCGAGCACAGACCACTGAGGCGGGGCCATGCGCGTTCTGATCATCGAAGACGAAGAAAAAACCGCGGACTACCTGCACCGCGGCCTGACCGAACAGGGCTACACCGTGGACGTGGCGCCGGACGGCATCGAAGGGCTGCACCTGGCCCTGGAAAGCGACTATGCGGTGATCGTGCTCGACGTGATGCTGCCGGGCCTGGACGGCTTCGGCGTACTGCGGGCCCTGCGCGCCCGCAAGCAGACACCGGTGATCATGCTCACCGCCCGGGAACGGGTCGAGGACCGCATCAAGGGCTTGCGCGACGGGGCCGATGACTACCTGGGCAAGCCTTTCTCCTTCCTCGAACTGGTGGCCCGCCTGCAAGCCCTGACCCGCCGCAGCGGTGGCCATGAACCGGTGCAGGTGAGCATCGCCGACCTGTGGATCGACCTGATCAGCCGCAAGGCCACCCGCGCCGGCCAACGCCTGGACCTGACCGCCAAGGAGTTCTCCCTGCTCAGCGTCCTGGC
This sequence comes from Pseudomonas sp. NFACC56-3, assembly GCF_900100025.1. Taxonomy (NCBI): domain Bacteria; kingdom Pseudomonadati; phylum Pseudomonadota; class Gammaproteobacteria; order Pseudomonadales; family Pseudomonadaceae; genus Pseudomonas; species Pseudomonas sp. NFACC56-3. Next base: position 265,575 of record NZ_FMTK01000006.1, read on the forward strand.
TCGCCGCCAGGGCGAAATTCTTTCGAAAACCGCCATTGCCGAAATGGTCTGGGACATCAACTTCGACAGTGACGCCAACGTGGTGGAAGTGGCGATCAAACGCTTGCGGGCCAAGCTCGACGGGCCATTCGAACAGAAGTTGCTGCACACCATTCGCGGCATGGGTTATGTGCTGGAGAGTCGCGGCGATGAGCGTTCCTGACAGCATCGCCCTGCGCTTGAGCGCCATGTTCACGCTGGTGGCGGCGCTGGTGTTCCTGTTGATCGGGGGCGCTTTGTACCAACAGGTCGGCAAGGGCCTGGGCCTGTTGCCCGAAGCCGAGCTCGATGCCCGCTACAGTGTCCTGGAGTCCACCGTCGGCCGCTACGGCACGCCTGAACACTGGGTGAAGATCAACAACAAGCTGCGATTGCTTGGCGAAGAAGACAAGCGCATCCATTTCTGGGTCGTCAGCGACGATCCGCGCTTTGAATACGGCAATCCCGATGCGCAGATCCGCGCCTTTGCCCAAGGCCCGCTGGGTAAACGCGACCTGACGTTGCCCCATCGGCACTACCCGATGAAAGTGCTGGTGAGCCAATTCCCGGCCAAGGACCAACGCCCGCCGCTGCGCTTCATGATCGGCATCGACACCGAGACCTTCTACCAGACCCAGCATCGCCTGTTGGTGGCGCTAGTGAGCCTGGCGATTGTCGGCGTACTCCTGGCTTCGTTGCTGGGCTACTGGGTCGCACGCATCGGTCTCAAACCGCTGATCAAGCTGTCCGAGGAAGCCCGGCGCCTGGCTCCACCCCGCCTGTCCGGGCGCTTGCAACTGTCGCCCTTGCCGCCGGAGCTGAGCCAGTTCGTCAGTTCCTTCAACGCCACCCTGGACCGGGTCGAACAGGCTTACTCGCGGCTGGAGTCGTTCAACGCCGATGTCGCCCATGAATTACGCTCGCCCCTGACCAACCTGATCGGCCAGACCCAGGTGGCGCTGACCCGTGGGCGCTCGGCTGAACATTACTTCGAAGTGCTGCAATCGAATCTCGAGGAATTGGAGCGGCTGCGCTCGATCATCAACGACATGCTGTTCCTGGCCAGCGCCGACCAGGGCAGCAAGGCCACCAAGTTGACCAGCGCATCCCTGGCCGGCGAAGTGGCGACCACCCTCGATTACCTGGACTTCATTCTGGAAGATGCCCAGGTCCAGGTCCGGGTCAGCGGCGACGCCCAGGCCAACATCGAGATCGCCCACCTGCGGCGGGCGCTGATCAACCTGCTGAGCAACGCCGTGCAGCACACCGCACCCGGGCAAGTGATCGACGTGCGCATCGAAGCCCTTGGCGACCAGATCACCCTCGCCGTCACCAACCCCGGCGAACCGATCGCCGGCGAGCATCTGCCACGCCTGTTCGAACGGTTCTATCGCGTCGATGCCTCGCGCAGCAACAGTGGCGCCAACCATGGGCTGGGGCTGGCCATCGTCAAGGCCATTGCACTGATGCACGGTGGCGATGTGTTCGTGCGCAGCGACCAGGGTGCCAACACGTTCGGGATCCGCTTGCCAGCCTGACGCCCCTCCCCCATAGGTTCGTACGCATCATCAGATCTTTCCAGGCCAATGAATGCTGGGCGAAAGCCAACTGTAGCAAAATCGGAATACCGTCCGAACGCGCCCCCAGCTTTCATTAATTACCGGGTAATTGCGCAAACACTGATTGCCCGCTCTCATTGATCCAAGCACAATCAGCAAAAGGCCAGCATCTGGTTTATTGCCGGTTTGCAATCCTTTGGGACGGATCCCAGCCACATGACAATGCAGACATCGGAACCATGAGCGCGCGCAGTGCGACACCCGGCAACACCCCGCTTTCGAGACGTTCGGAACGGGTACTCGTACTGGCCAGCTCGCTGGTTGTCATTGCCATCCTGAGCATCGTGACGTTTCTGTTGATCCGCGAACATGCCGCCGCACAACAGGCTGCGACACGTGCGGCGTCCAATATCGTGCAATTGATTGACGCCGATGTGCTGCGCAACGTGGAGCTCTACGACCTGTCGCTGCAAGGTCTGGTCGCCGCCGCCAAACGCGACGACCTGAAAGACGTTTCGCCCGCGATTCGCCATCTGGCGTTGTTCGACCGCGCCACTGCCGCCCCCTACAAAGGCGACATCCTGCTGCTCGACAAGCATGGCGATGTCATCGCCGACTCCGCCTCGGTCGAACCGCGCAAAGGCAATTACGCCGACCGGGAATATTTCCAGTCCCATGTCCAGGACCCGAGCCTGGACATGATGATCAGTCGCCCGTTCCGTTCCAGGAGTCACGCGCAAGATTGGCGTATCAGCTTCAGCTATCGACTGAGCGACGACCAGGGAGAGTTCATGGGCGTGGCCGAGGCCGCGATGCGTTTGAATTACTTCAACCAATTGTTCAAGAGCCTGAACATCGGTCATGGCGGCACAGTCAACCTGGTCAGCCGAGACGGCATTCTATTGGCGCAAGAACCGCCCTTGGCAGAAGACCTGACGGGCAAGGACTTCAGTAAGCGGCCGAACTTCGTGCGCATCCTGCGCGAAGGCAACGGCAGCTTCACCAGCGTGTCCGGTCAGGACCAGAAGCCGCGCCTGTACACCTTTTCCCAGGTGGGTGACTTGCCATTGATCGTCGTGGTAGCACTCTCCTCCCAAGAGGTCTTCGCCTCATGGCGACGCACAGCGTTGTTGGTCAGCGGTGCCACCGGCGCGCTGTGCATCGGTTTGCTCTGGCTCACCTGGCTGCTGCGCCGCGAATTGCGCCGCCGTTACAGAGCTGAACGGGAATTGGCCCAACTGGCGTCCGTCGACGCCCTCACGGGCCTGGCCAACCGACGGACACTGGACGAGACGTTGCAGCAGGAATGGCTGCGCGCCCAACGTTCGGGCCAACCGTTGTCTGTGCTGATGATCGATGCCGATCATTTCAAGGCGTTCAACGATCGCCATGGTCATCAACAGGGTGACGAGGCCCTGCGCACCTTGGCGCAATTGATCGGCCAGCATGTCCGACGCCCCGCCGACCTGGCGGCGCGCTATGGCGGTGAGGAGTTCTCGGTGGTGCTGCCGGAGACCACCACCGCTGGCGCCTTCACCATGGCCCAGAATATTCGCGATGCGGTCGAACAACTGCCACCGGTGTCCGAGGGGGGAGCGCCCATGACGGTCAGTATCGGCATCGCCACTTGGACCCAGGGACCGTACAACGAACTCGAACAACTCTTGTTCGCCGCGGACAAGGCGCTGTACCAGGCCAAGGCCAGCGGACGCAATCGTGTGGTCTGCGCGATGTAACACCGCAGCACCCAAAAGGCTATGGACATGGTGTTCTCTGTGGCGAGAGAGCTTGCTCCCGCTGGGCTGCGAAGCAGCCCCAAACGGCCCTGGCTAATGAGTTTGATACACCGCGGCGCCAGATTTCAGGGCCGCTGCGCGCCCCAGCGGGAGCAAGCTCCCTCGCCACAGGTTTCCCTCATCGCTCCCGGCTCCCGACGAAAACCCGGCCATAAAAAAAGGCCACCCGAAGGCAGCCCTTAAAAAACTAGAGAGGTTTTTTGCTTACACAGCCGCGACAGGGCGCATGTAAGAGATCGGTGCGGTGCTGGCGTCTTCGAACGTCACGACTTCCCAAGCATCTTTCTGGGCAATCAACTTGCGCAGCAGCTGGTTGTTCAGTGCGTGGCCGGACTTGAAGCCCTTGAACTCACCAATCAGGCTATTGCCCAGCAGGTAGAGGTCGCCGATTGCATCGAGGATCTTGTGCTTGACGAATTCGTCTTCATAACGAAGGCCGTCTTCGTTCAACACACCATCGGAATCGACCACGATCGCGTTTTCAACACTGCCGCCGAGTGCGAGGTTGTGCTTGCGCAGGTACTCGATATCACTCATGAAACCAAAGGTACGGGCGCGGCTGACTTCTTTTACGAACGAAGTGCTGGAAAAATCCACGCTTGCACTCTGGGTGCGGTCACGGAAAACCGGATGATCGAAATCGATCTCGAAGCTCACCTTGAAACCTTCGAAAGGGACGAAAGTGGCGCGCTTGTCGCCGTCTTCCACTGTCACTTCCCGCAGGATGCGGATGAACTTCTTGGCTGCGTCCTGCTCTTCCAGGCCAGCCGATTGAATCAGGAATACGAAGGGTCCGGCACTGCCATCCATGATCGGGACTTCGGACGCGGAGAGCTCGACGTAGGCGTTATCGATGCCCAGGCCAGCCATGGCCGAGAGCAAATGCTCCACCGTATCCACTTTGGTGTCACCGTTGACCAGAGTGGTCGACATAGTGGTTTCACCAACGTTTTCCGCGCGAGCAGGAATCTGCACCACAGGGTCGAGGTCGGCACGACAAAACACAATGCCGGTATCGATAGGCGCGGGCTTGAGGGTCAGGTAGACCTTCTCGCCGGAGTGCAAGCCGACACCTGTGGCACGGATAATATTCTTCAGGGTGCGTTGTTTAATCATGGCATGGGCCGCTTCAGCGCAAATTGCGAACTGGTATCAACAAAGGCTGGCGATGATAGCAGACCAGACCTTTGCTGAACACCAATCACCCGTATCCCCCTGATACATTTCATCAATCGGCCTGACGACGCAGGAAAGCCGGGATGTCCAGGTAATCCAGATCGTCTTGCGGATTCATCTTCGCGGCAGTCGCGGTACCGGCCTGGGCCTGGTTGCGCATGACGGTCGGACGGTCCAGGTCACGGTAGTTCACCGCAGGCGCTTCCTGACGCGCAGCCACTTGTTGTTGCGGTTGCGAAGCCATGGAGGTGTGAACGGTGTTGTCGATGACCTTCACAGGCTTCTCGATTTTCGCGCCCAGACCGGTGGCAACCACGGTAACGTGCAGCTCGTCGCGCATGTCCGGATCGATAACGGTACCGACCTTGACCATCGCGTGCTCGGAAGCGAAGGCTTCGATGATGCTACCCACGTCGGAGTACTCACCCAGGGACAGGTCAGGACCGGCGGTGATGTTCACCAGGATGCCGCGCGCACCTTGCAGGTTCACGTCTTCGAGCAACGGGTTGCGGATGGCCGCTTCGGTGGCCTCGCGAGCACGGTTCGGACCGCTGGCGCAGCCGGTGCCCATCATTGCCATGCCCATTTCGCTCATGACCGTCCGTACGTCGGCAAAGTCGACGTTGATCATGCCTGGACGCTTGATGATGTCGGAGATACCGCGAACGGCACCGGCCAGTACGTCGTCAGCCTTGGCGAAAGCCGACAGCAGGCTTGCGTCTTTACCCAGGATGGTCAGCAGCTTCTCGTTGGGAATGGTGATCAACGAGTCGACGCTTTCAGACAGCAGACGGATACCTTCGTCGGCGATCTGCATACGCTTGCGGCCTTCGAAAGGGAACGGACGGGTCACCACCGCAACGGTGAGGATCCCCATTTCCTTGGCCACTTCGGCGATGATTGGCGCCGCCCCCGTACCGGTGCCGCCGCCCATGCCGGTGGTGATGAACACCATGTTGGTGCCTTGCAGGACTTCTGCGATGCGCTCACGGTCTTCGAGGGCGGCCTGACGACCGACTTCAGGGTTGGCGCCGGCACCCAGGCCTTTGGTTACGCCAGTGCCCAGTTGCAGGATGGTCCGCGCGCCGATGGATTTCAGCGCCTGGGCATCAGTGTTGGCGCAGATGAACTCAACGCCTTCAATGTTGCTCTTGACCATGTGGTTGACAGCGTTGCCGCCGCCACCGCCGACACCGATTACTTTGATAACCGGGCTAGCGGGGATGTTGTCTACGAGTTCGAACATTTTCCCTCTCCTTTCATTCTCTAGTTTTTTCGCCTACTGCGTTTGCTGCGTCTTCCAGCGCCAAGCCTGAAACCTGCCGCGTGAAGCTTTGAAACTGTTTAAAAGTTGCCTTTGACCCAAGCCTGGAGCCGCTCGAACAGCGGCGCCTTCGGCTCGTCGCTGCTGTAGCTGTCGCGGCTGCCGATCCCTGAAAACGAGATTCCGTCGGACTGTTTCTGCAGGCCGTACATCAACAGGCCCACGCCGGTGGAATAGATCGGGTTGCGGACCACGTCATCCAGGCCCTTGACGCCATGGGGCACGCCCAGGCGCACCGGCATGTGGAAAATCTCTTCGGCCAGCTCGACCGCGCCTTCCATCTTCGACGTACCGCCGGTCAGCACGATGCCGGCCGGGATCAGGTCTTCGTAGCCGCTGCGACGCAGTTCGGCCTGGATCAGCGTGAACAGCTCGTCGTAGCGCGGCTCGACCACTTCGGCCAGGGCCTGGCGCGACAGTTCGCGCGGTGGACGGTCGCCGACGCTCGGCACCTTGATGGTTTCACCGGCACCGGCCAGCTTCGCCAGGGCGCAGGCGTAACGGATCTTGATTTCCTCGGCGTACTGGGTCGGGGTGCGCAACGCCATGGCGATGTCGTTGGTCACCTGGTCGCCGGCAATCGGGATCACGGCCGTATGGCGGATCGCGCCTTCGGTGAAGATCGCGATGTCGGTGGTGCCGCCGCCGATGTCCACCAGGCACACGCCCAGCTCTTTCTCGTCGTCGGTCAGTACCGAGTAGGCCGAGGCCAGTTGCTCGAGGATGATGTCGTCGATTTCCAGGCCGCAGCGACGCACGCATTTCTCGATGTTCTGCGCGGCGTTCACCGCACAGGTCACCACGTGGACCTTGGCTTCCAGGCGCACGCCGGACATGCCCAGGGGCTCACGCACGCCTTCCTGGTTATCGATCACGTAATCCTGCGGCAGGGTGTGCAGCACACGCTGGTCGGCCGGGATCGCCACGGCCTGGGCCGCGTCGAGTACGCGCTCGAGGTCCGCGGAGCTGACTTCGCGATCACGAATCGCCACGATGCCGTGGGAGTTCAGGCTGCGGATGTGATTGCCCGCCACGCCGACGAACGCCGAGTGGATCCGGCAACCGGCCATCAGCTGCGCCTCTTCGATGGCGCGCTGGATCGATTGCACGGTGGACTCGATGTTCACCACCACGCCTTTTTTCAAGCCGCGGGACGGATGTGTACCGATCCCGACGATGACCAGCGTGCCGTCGTCCGCGACTTCGCCTACCAGCGCCACCACCTTGGAAGTGCCGATATCGAGACCGACGATCATTTTCCCGCTTTGCACGTTTGCCATGGGTCCTGCCTCTTCTTAATTCTTCGCGACGGCGGGTTCGGCCGTCGTCGGCGCTACAGGTTCCCGCCAGCCAACGGCCAGGCCGTTGGCGTAGCGCAGATCGATGCGCGCAATGTTCGTAATCTTTTCTTTAAGCGTCTTGTCATAGATGGCGATGAAGCGGCGCATCTTTTCCACCAGGTTGCCGCGCCCGAGCAACAGCTCGATGCCCGGCCCCGAGCTGCCCGCGCCAGTGGTCAGGAACCAACTGCCGCGCTCACGCAATTCCAGGCGCGCGATGGAGAAGCCCAACGGCCGCAACATCTGGCTCAACACCTGGTATTGCTGCATCACTTGCTGCTGGGCCCGCTGTGGACCGAACAGTTGTGGCAAATGTTCATAGTTGGCCAGTTCTCGCGGCGTAAACGCCTGGCCCTGGTTGTTCAACAGCGACTCGTCGCCCCAACGGGCCACCGGCAGTTGCTCTTCCAGGCGAATCGACACCTGGTCGGGCCACACCCGCCGGACTTCGGCGTGAGCGATCCAGGGCATCTGCTCCAGCTCCGTGCGCATGCCCGCCAGGTCGATGGTGAAGAAACTCGACGCGACGAACGGAGCGATCCGCTGCTGCACCGCCTGCTGGCTGATGTAGCTCAGGTCGCCCTGGACGTTGATCCGGGCGATCGGTCGGTCGGCATACGGCAGCAACCGTTGCGCGCCTTCATAGGTACCGAACCCCAACGCCACCAGCAGCACCGGCCAGAACAGGCTCTTGAGAAAACCAAAATTGGCTTTCGGCAAGCGCGCCGACATCGGCTCCTTGGCCACCATTCGGCTGGCACCCCGCGGCACCGGCTTGCGACCGGGTGCGGATGGCTGATGACGAAGCGATGCGCCTTGCATGGCTTAACCTCTTGGCTCTTGAGTGCCGACACTGGCCGCCAGGATCGACAGCACCAGTTGCTGGAAATCCAGACCGGCGGCGCGGGCCGCCATCGGTACCAGGCTGTGATCGGTCATGCCGGGCGCGGTGTTGACTTCCAGGAACCAGAACTGCCCATCGGCATCCTGCATCACGTCCGCCCGGCCCCAACCGGCAATACCCAGCGCCTCACAGGCCTTGGCCGTGAGGTCCATCAGTTCTTTTTCCTTGGCAGCGTCCAGCCCGCAGGGAATGCGGTACTGGGTATCGTTGGCGATGTACTTGGCGTCGTAGTCGTAGAACGTGTGGGGCGTGCCCAGCGCAATCGGGGGCAACACCTGGTCACGCAGGGTGGCGATGGTGAACTCGGGACCGGTGATCCATTGTTCGACCAACACTTGCGAATCGTAGGAACTGGCGTCTTTCCATGCCGCGGTCAACTCAGGCAGCGAATTCACTTTCGCCATGCCGATACTTGAACCTTCATGGGCCGGTTTGACGATCAAAGGGAAACCCAGTTCCGTGGCCGCCGAAATACAATCGGCCTCGGACGCCAGCACGGCGTGACGCGGCGTCGGAATGCCGAGGCTGTGCCAGACCTGCTTGGTGCGCAGTTTGTCCATCGCCAGGGCGGATGCCAGGATGCCGCTGCCGGTGTAGGGGATCCCCAGGCATTCGAGCAGGCCTTGCATGCTGCCGTCTTCACCGCCGCGACCATGGAGGATGATGAACGCGCGATCGATCTTTTCGTTCAGCAGGCGCTGCAGGAAATCATCGCCCACGTCGATGCCGAAGGCGTCGACGCCGGCGCTTTGCAAGGCTTGCAGCACGGCGTTGCCGGACTTGAGGGACACCTCGCGCTCGGCGCTCTTGCCACCGAACAGCACGGCCACGCGGCCGAAGGCTTTCGGATCGAGGGTCGAGACCAGGTTGGCGTAGGCAGCAGTCATTTCAGTTTCCCCTCGCTGGAGGCCACGATTGCTCCGGCGAATAACGGACTTTTCAACAGTTTCGGGGCCAGGCCACCGATGTCACCGGCACCCTGGCACAGCAGGATGTCGCCGGCGCGCAGCAACGGCTTGACCAGCGGCGCGAGGTCTACGCCACGCTCGATGTAGATCGGGTCCAACTGGCCGCGTTGACGAATGCTGTGGCACAGCTGGCGGCTGTCGGCCCCAGGGATCGGTTCTTCACCGGCCGGGTAGACTTCCATCAACAGCAGCACGTTGGCGTCGGCCAGCACCTGGACGAAATCGTCATACAGGTCGCGGGTGCGGCTATAGCGGTGCGGCTGGTAGACCATCACCAGGCGCCGCTCCGGCCAGCCACCGCGCACGGCCTTGATCACCGCCGCGACTTCGGTCGGGTGGTGGCCGTAGTCGTCCACCAGCATCACGTTGCCGCCTTCCACCGGCAGTTCGCCGTAGACCTGGAAGCGCCGGCCCACGCCCTGGAAGCCGGACAGGCCCTGGACGATGGCTTCATCGCTGACGCCTTCGTCGGTGGCGATGCAGATGGTGGCCAAGGAATTGAGCACGTTGTGGTTACCGGGCATGTTCACCGACACGTCCAACGGCTCGCGATCAGGGCGCAAGACGGTGAAGAACGTCTGCATGCCTTGCTGGCGCACGTTGATGGCGCGCACGTCGGCGTCTTCGCCAAAGCCGTAGGTCACGGTCGGACGCTTGATCAGCGGCAGGATTTCACGCACCACCGGGTCGTCCAGGCACACCACCGCCAGACCGTAGAACGGCAGGTTGTGGAGGAACTCGACGAAGGTTTTCTTCAATTTGTTGAAGTCACCGTCGTAGGTCGCCATGTGGTCGGCATCGATGTTGGTCACCACGGCCACCAGCGGTTGCAGGTGCAGGAAGCTCGCATCGCTCTCGTCGGCTTCGGCGATCAGGTAGCGGCTGGTGCCCAGCTGGGCATTGGTGCCCGCGGCATTCAGACGACCACCGATCACGAACGTCGGGTCCAGGCCACCGGCCGCGAACACCGAGGCGATCAGGCTGGTGGTGGTGGTTTTACCGTGGGTACCGGCGACGGCGATGCCATGGCGATAGCGCATCAGCTCGGCGAGCATCTCAGCCCGTGGCACCACGGGAATGCGGCGTTCCAGGGCGGTGGCGACTTCCGGGTTGGAGGTGTTCACGGCGCTGGAAACCACCAGCACGTCAGCATTGGCGGCGTTCTCGGCGCGGTGACCGATAAAGATCTGCGCGCCGAAGGACTCCAGGCGCTCGGTGACCGGGGAAGCTTTCAGGTCGGAACCCGAGACCTGGTAACCCAGGTTCAGCAATACCTCGGCGATCCCGCACATGCCCACGCCGCCGATACCGACGAAGTGGATGCGGCGGATACGGCGCATTTCCGGTTGCGGCATGGCTTTGCGATTCTCAACCATGGGCCACCTCCAGGCAGGTATCGACCACTTGGGCCGTGGCGTCGGGTTTGGCCAGGCGGCGGGCGGCGCGGGCCATGTCTTCAAGTCGTTGCGGCTGCATCAAAACCTCTGTCAGGCGGGCGGCAAGATCCGCGGCGCCAGTCGTTCTTTGCGGCATCAGGAAGGCAGCGCCTTCACGGGCCAAATAATCGGCGTTACGGGTCTGGTGATCGTCGATGGCGTGGGGCAAAGGCACCAGCATCGAGGGCAGACCGGCGGCAGCCAGTTCACTGATGGTCAGCGCGCCTGCGCGGCAGACCACCAGGTCGGCCCAGCCATAGGCTTGGGCCATGTCTTTGATGAAAGGCTGCACTTGCGCCTCGACACCGGCGGCGCGGTAGCGCTCGGCGGTCACTTCATCGTGATGTTTGCCAGCCTGATGGAACACGTCCGGCCGCAGGTCGGGAGCGACCAGCGACAAGGCTTCGGGCAGCAATTTGTTCAATGGTTCCGCCCCCAGGCTTCCACCCAGGATCAGCAAACGCGCCTTGCGTCCAGCCAGGGCCGGGCGCGGTGTCTCCAGGAACAGCTCGGTACGCACCGGATTACCCGTGGTGCGGCGGCTGCCCGACAGGGTAAAGGTGTCGGGAAAAGCTTCACAGACCCGGGCGGCCAACGGCACCAGTAACCGATTGGCGGTACCGGCCACGGCGTTCTGCTCGTGGACGATCACCGGCACACCGGCCAGTTTTGCCGCAACGCCACCAGGGCCGGTCACATAACCACCGAACCCGACCACGCACACCGGGCGCAACCGGCGAATGATCGCTCGCGCCTGCCAGATCGACTTGAGCAGCATCAGCGGCGCCTTGAGCAACGACAACTTGCCCTTGCCCCGCAGGCCGCTGGCATCGATCCGGTGCAGTTCGAGGCCGGCGCCAGGCACCAGTTCGTTCTCGATCCCCCGCGGCGTACCCAGCCAGTGCACGGTGTAGCCCCGTGCCTGGAACTCCCGGGCACAGGCCAGCGCCGGGAACACGTGCCCACCGGTACCGCCCGCCATGATCAGCACGTTAGCGCCCATGAGTCGGCTCCTCGGCGAAGTCGCTCTCCTGGAATTCCATCTCTTCGCTGCCCAGGTGGGTTCGACTTTCCCATTCGATGCGCAGCAACAGGCCGAGACAGGCACAGCAGATCACCAGGGAACTGCCGCCATAACTGAGGAACGGCAGCGTCAGGCCCTTGGTCGGCAAGAGGCCGACGTTCACACCGATGTTGATCAGGAACTGGCCGATCCACAGGAACGACAAGCCATACGCGACGTACGCGGCGAAAAACTGCTTGGCCTTCTCGGCCCACAAGCCGATGTACATGCCGCGCACACAGACGAACACGAACAGGGCGACGGTGCACAGGGACCCCACCACCCCAAGTTCTTCGGCCAGGACCGAGAACACGAAGTCGGTGTGGGCTTCCGGCAGGTAGAACTGCTTCTGCACGCTGTTGCCCAGGCCCACGCCCAACCATTCGCCGCGACCGAAGGCAATCAAGGCCTGGGTCAATTGATAACCGGAACCAAACTGGTCGGCCCACGGGTCGGTAAAGGTGATCAGGCGCGCCATCCGGTACGGTTGCGCCTGAACCAGCACGGTCACGGCCGCCACCGCCAACGCCACCATCAGGATGAAGCGAAACAGCCCGACCCCACCGAGGAACAGCATCGCCGCCGCGGCGCCCATCATCACCACCGTGGCGCCGAAGTCCGGCTCCATCAGCAGCAGGCCCGCCATGGGCAGCAAGACGATGAACGGCTTGAAGAACCCCATCCAGCTCTCGCGTACTTCTTTCTGGCGACGCACCAGATAACCGGCCAGGAAAATCACCACGAAGACCTTGGCGATCTCCGAGGGCTGCACGTTGAAGAAGCTGAAGCCGATCCAGCGCATCGAGCCGTTGACCTCACGGCCGATCCCCGGCACCAGCACCATCACCAACAGGCCGAAGGCCCCGAGCAGCATCATCCAGCCCAGGCGCTGCCAGGTGGCGATCGGCACCATCATGGTGACGACGCACGCGCCCAGGCCGATCACCAGGTAAACCAGGTGGCGGATCATGTGATAAAGCGTGTTGCCCGACTGCACGGCGGCCACTTCCGACGACGCGGAGGTGATCATCACCAGGCCCAGGCCCAGCAAGGCCAGGCAACCGGCGAGCATCGGGAAATCCAGGTCGATGCCACGTCCGGTGATCAACGGCGACGGGTACGGCTTGATGATATTCATCAGGCTCATGCCAAGTCCTCCGCGGCCCGGGCGAACAGCTGCCCGCGCTCTTCATAGTTCTTGAACATGTCGAAACTGGCGCAGGCCGGTGACAACAGCACCGCGTCGCCCGGGTGCGCGAGCGCGCGGCATTGCTGCACCGCCTCGTCCAGCGAACCGACGCGAACCAGCGGCACGGCATCGCCGAGGGCCTGGGCGATCAATTCGCGGTCGCGGCCCATCAGCACCACGGCACGGCAGTTGGCTGCCACGGGGTCGCGCAGGTCCTTGAAGTCGGCGCCCTTGCCGTCGCCGCCGGCGATCAGCACGAGCTTGCCTTCGATGTCCGCCCCCAGCCCTTCGATGGCCGCCAGCGCGGCACCGACGTTGGTGGCCTTGGAGTCGTTGTACCAGGCCACGCCATCGAGGTCGCGCACCCACTGGCAGCGGTGTTCGAGACCGGCAAACGTGCGCAGGGCCGACAGCATGGCGTCGAACGGCAGGCCGACCGCATGTCCCAGGGCCAACGCGGCCAGGGCATTGGCCTGGTTATGGGCGCCACGAATCTTCAGTTCGCGCACCGGCATCAGGTTCTGGAATTCGAAGGCCAGGTATTTCTCGCCATTCTCTTCGCGCAAGCCGAAGCCTTTGAAATCCGGAACGCCCAGGCCGAAGGACCAGCACGGCATGCCCTCGCCCAGCAACGGGCGGGTCAAGGCGTCCTGGCGGTTGAACACCACCTGCCGGGCCCCACGGAAGATCCGGTGCTTGGCCAGGTGATAGGCCGGCAGGCCGCTGTAGCGGTCCATGTGGTCTTCGCTGACGTTGAGCACGGTGGCCACTTCGGCGCCCAGGTGGTCGGTGGTTTCCAGCTGGAAGCTCGACAGCTCCATCACGTACAGCTCGACGTCGTCGCTGAGCAGGTCCAGGGCCGGGGTGCCGAGGTTGCCGCCCACGGCGACGCGCTTGCCGGCCGCCGCGGCCATCTCGCCCACCAGGGTGGTGACGGTGCTCTTGGCGTTCGAACCACTGATGGCAATGATCGGCGCCTTGGCGTTACGGGCGAACAACTCGATATCGCCGGACAGTTTCACGCCACGGGCCGCAGCCGCCTGCAGGGCCGGGGTCGCCAGGGCCAGGCCGGGACTCACGTAGAGCTCATCGGCGCGGCACAGGAACTCGACATCCAGTTCGCCACAACGCACCTCCACCTGGGGATAGTCACGGCGCAGCGTGGCCAGCTCAGGCGGATTTTCCCGCGTGTCGGCCACGGCAAACGACACGCCTCGGTTCGCCAGGAAGCGAACCAGGGACATGCCGCTCTTGCCGAGGCCGACAACGATGCGGAAGTGGTCAGAAGCGATCAGGGACACTCGTTCTACCTCAGCTTCAGGGTGGCAAGGCCGATCAGCACCAGAATCACGGTGATGATCCAGAAACGGACGATCACACGCGGCTCGGGCCAGCCCTTGAGTTCAAAGTGGTGGTGGATCGGCGCCATGCGGAATACGCGGCGGCCGGTCAATTTAAAGGAAGCAACCTGAATGACGACTGACAGGGTCTCCATCACGAACACGCCGCCCATGATGAACAGGACGATTTCCTGGCGAACGATGACAGCGATGGTGCCCAGGGCCGCGCCCAGCGCCAGCGCGCCGACGTCGCCCATGAAGACTTGCGCCGGGTAGGTGTTGAACCACAAAAAGCCCAGGCCGGCACCGATCAGTGCGCCGCAGAACACGATCAGCTCGCCCGCCCCCGGCACATAAGGGATCAGCAGGTATTCAGCGAATTTCACGTTACCCGACAGGTAGCAGAAGATCCCCAGCGCGCCGCCGACCATGACCGTCGGCATGATCGCCAGGCCGTCGAGGCCGTCGGTGAGGTTGACCGCGTTGCTCGAACCGACGATGACCAGGTAGGTCAGCACGATGAAACCTGCGCCCAGCGCAATGCTGTAGTCCTTGAGCATCGGCAGGATCAGGGTGGTTTCCACCGGCGAGGCGGCGGTCATATAAAGGAAGATCGCCGCGCCGAGGCCGAACACCGATTGCCAGAAATACTTCCAGCGGCTTGGCAGCCCACGGGAGTTCTTCTCGATCACCTTGCGGTAGTCGTCGACCCAGCCGATGGCGCCGAAGAACAGGGTCACCAGCAGCACGACCCAGACGTAGCGGTTCGCCAGGTCGGCCCAGAGCAAGGTGCTGATGCCGATGGACGACAGGATCAACGCGCCACCCATGGTCGGGGTGCCGGATTTTGACAGGTGCGATTGCGGACCGTCGTTACGGACCGACTGGCCGATCTGCAGGTTCTGCAGAGTGCGGATCATCCACGGGCCCAGGAACAGCGACAACGACAACGCGGTCAGCACACCCAGGATCCCGCGCAGGGTCAGGTACTGGAAGACCGCGAAGCCTTTGTGGAACTGTTGCAGGTACTCCGCTAGCAGCAGCAGCATTAATGTTTCTCCGTGGAGGCGCCGCACAGTGCCGCGACGATGTTTTCCATCGCTGCGCTGCGTGAGCCCTTGATCAATAAGGTGGTGTTCGGGTCCTGCTCGGCGCCCAGGGCCTGGATCAGTTCGGCTTGAGTGGTGAAATGCCGCGCGTGTTCGCCAAACGCGGCGACCGCATGGGCCATCATCGGACCGACCGCATACAGCGCATCCACCTTGCCGCGTGCATAGGCACCAACGTCGTGATGGCCCTGTTGCGCCCATTCGCCCAGTTCACCGATATCCCCCAGCACCAGCACGGTGCGGCCGGAGAAACCGGCGAGGATGTCCACGGCCGCGCACATGGACGACGGGTTGGCGTTGTAGGTGTCATCGATGACGCGCATGCCGTTGCTGGCCAGTTGCGCAACGGAGCGCCCCTTGACCGGCTGCACGGCGTTCAGCCCGGCGACGATGCCCGGCAGCGACACGCCCAGGGCATGGGCGGCAGCCGCCGCGGCCAGGGCGTTGGCGACGTTATGGGTGCCCAGCAGGTTCAACTGGACCCGCTCGGCGCCGTCGGGGCTGTGCAGGTTGAAGGCCGGGCAACCACGGGCATCACGGTCCAGGTCGCTGGCGTAGAAATTCGCGGCGAGGTTGCTCAGGGCAAAGGTCAGCACCTTGCGCTCGCCCGCACGGGTCTTCCAGATTTCAAAAGCCTTGTCATCGAGATTCAGCACGGCGATGCCATTGGCATCCAGCCCTTCGATGATTTCGCCCTTGGCCTCGACGATTTTTTCCGGGCCGCCGAACTCGCCGACGTGGGCGGTACCGGCGTTGTTGAGCACCGCCACATGAGGCTTGGTCATGGCCACGGTGTAGGCAATCTCGCCGAGCCGCGAAGCCCCCAGCTCGATGACGGCAGCACTGTGTTCCGGCGCCAGTTCCAGCAGGGTCAGCGGCACGCCGAGGTCGTTGTTCAGGTTGCCCCGGGTCGCCAGCACCGGACCGCGGGTGCGCAGGATGCTGGCGAGCATTTCCTTGACCGTGGTCTTGCCGCTGGAGCCGGTGATGGCGGCGACCGGGTTGCCATACGCCGCACGGTTCAGCGCACCGAGCTGGCCCAGGGCCTGGCGGGTGTCGTTGACGAGCAATTGCGGCAACGTGCTGTTGCTCACTTCCCGCTCGACCAGGGCCGCGACCGCACCTTTGCCCGCGACCTCGTTCAAGTAATCGTGGCCATCGAAACGCGGCCCGGCCAGGGCGACGAACAATTGCCCCGGTGCGATCGCTCGGCTGTCGATGCTGACGCCGTCGAAACTGGCGTCCGCGGCGATGAGGCGCGCATTCAGGGCGTTGGTCAGTTCGCTGAGTTTCAGGGCCTTAAGCATGGGCCACCTCCCACGCGGTCAGGGCGTGATCGGCTTCCACCAGATCGGAGAACGCATGGCGTTCGCCGTTGATTTCCTGATAGTCCTCGTGGCCCTTGCCGGCCAGGACGATGACATCGTCCGCCGAAGCGCTGGCGATCAACTGGGCGATGGCCTGGCCGCGACCGGCGACGAAGGTAACGTTATCCACAGCGGTAAAACCGGCGCGGATGTCGTCGAAAATCCGCAGCGGGTCTTCGCTGCGCGGGTTGTCGTCGGTGACCAGCACGCCGTCTGCCAGCCGCTCCACGACTTCGGCCATCAACGGGCGTTTGCCGCGATCGCGATCGCCACCGCAGCCAAACAGGCACAGCAACTTGCCCTTGGCGTGAGGACGCAAGGCCGTGAGGACTTTTTCCAACGCGTCGGGGGTATGGGCGTAATCGACCACCACCAACGGTTGCGCCCCACCGCCCAGTCGCTGCATGCGCCCGGCGGGCCCTTCCAGCTTTGGCAACACCTTGAGAATTTCGTCCAGCGCGTAGTCCAGGCCGAGCAAGGCGCCGATGGCCGCCAATACGTTGCTCAGGTTGAAGCGGCCGAGCAAGGTGCTGCGCAAGTGGTGCTCGCCCTGGGGCGTGACCAGCGTGGCGCGCACGCCTTCGTCGTTGAACTGGGCCTGACGTATATAAAGGTAGGCGCTGGTATCTTCCAGGCTATAGGTGATCAACCGGGACTCGCGCTTGTCGGCGGCCAGTTGCCGACCGAACTCGTCATCGAGGTTGATGACCCGGCATTTCAAATCATTCCAGGCAAACAGCTTGGCCTTGGCTTCACCGTAGGCCTGCATGGTGCCGTGGTAATCCAGGTGGTCCCGAGACAGGTTGGTCAACACCGCCACATCGAATGCCAGCGCCGTCACCCGGCCCTGATCCAGGCCATGGGACGAGACTTCCATCGCAACAGCCTTGGCACCGGCCTTCTTCAGGTCCGCCAGGGTCGCTTGCACGGCAATCGGGTTCGGCGTGGTGTGCAGGCCGCTCTCCAGTGCGCCATGAAAACCGTTGCCCAAGGTGCCGACAATGCCGCAATGCTGGCCGAGCAGGTCCAACGCCTGGGCCACCAGCTGGGTCACGCTGGTCTTGCCGTTGGTACCCGTCACGCCCACCAGGTTCAGGTGACGGCTCGGGTCGCCATAAAAACGCCCGGCGATGTCCGACAGCTGCGCCGCCAGGTCCTTGACCGGAATCAAGGGCACGTCAGTGATCGGCAGCACGGTGGCGCCTCGCACTTCATAAGCCACGGCAGCCGCGCCACGCTTCAGGGCGTCTGCGATATGGTCGCGGCCATCGACACGGGCGCCCGGCACCGCCAGGAACAAGTCCCCGGCGCGTACATTGCGGCTGTCCAGGGCCAATTCACGAATCAGCAGATCGTGACCGGCGTGGGCGAAAATCTTGTTCAGGCTCAGGGACATCAGCCACGCCCTCCTTCGGCTTTCAAGGGAACGACCGGTGCGGTATTGGCCTGCTGGGTCGGCGGCAGGTTATCCGGGGTAATGTTCATCAGGCGCAGGGTGCCGGACATCACTTTGCTGAACACCGGCGCCGAGACCAGGCCACCGAAGTAGCCCGCCTTGCTCGGTTCGTCGATGACCACGACGATGGCGTAGCGCGGGTCGCTCATCGGGCCGAAGCCGGCAAACAGCGAACGGTAGGAATTCTCGGCGTAGCCTTTGGTGCCCACGGAGGTCTTACGGGCCGTACCCGATTTGCCCGCCACATGGTAGGCCGGCACCTGGGCGCGATAGACACCACGCGGCGCCTCGATCACCTGCTGCAGCATGCCCTGCATGGTCTTGGCGACATTTTCCGGGATCACCTGGGTGGTCTGCGGCGCCTTGTCGGTCTTGATCAGGGTCAGCGGTGCCATGCGCCCGTTGTTCGCCAGCGCGGAAAACGCATGGACCAACTGGATCGCGGTCACGGAAACACCGTAGCCATAGGACAACGTGGCGGTTTCAGCCTTGCGCCAGTCACGGTAGTTCGGCAGGTTGCCGACACGCTCGCCCGGGAAGCCCAGGCCGGTGTCCTGGCCGAGGCCGATTTTCTGGGCCAGGCGATAGATCGTTTCGCCGCCGATATCGAAGGCGATCTTGCTCATGCCAACGTTACTGGAGTTGATCAGGATGCCGGTCAGGTCGAGCACCGGACCTTCGGTCTTGGACACGTCGCGGATGGTGTACTTGCCGATCTGCAGGGTGCCCGGGTACACCTCGACGGTGTCGCTCGGCTTCCAGCGCCCGGTTTCCAGGGCGGCGGCCATGGACACGGCCTTCATGGTCGAACCCGGCTCGAACACGTCGATCATCGCGCGGTTGCGCATCATCGCCGGCTGCAGGTTGCGACGGTTGTTCGGGTTGTAGGTCGGCTGGTTGACCATCGCCAGGATCTCGCCGGTCTTCACGTCCATGATCACCAGGCTGCCAGCCTTGGCACCGTTCTCGACGATGGCATTGCGCAGTTCGCGGTTGGCCAGATATTGCAGGCGCAAGTCAATGGACAACGCCAAGGGCTTGCCGGCCTTGGCGTTTTTGGTGACTTGGACATCCTTGATCAGCCGGCCGCGCCGGTCCTTGATGACCTGTCGCTTGCCGGCGACTCCGGCGAGCCATTCGTCATAGGCCAGTTCGACGCCTTCCCGGCCCCGGTCATCGATGTCGGTAAACCCGACCATGTGGGCCGTGACTTCACCGGCCGGGTAGAAACGCCGGAACTCTTCGATGCCGTAGACACCGGGTACTTTCAAGTCGAGCACGCTCTGGCCCTGCTCGGGCGTCAAGCCGCGCACCAGATAAATGAATTCCTTGTTGGCCTGGGCTTCGAGGCGCTCGGCCAGGGCCTTGGGGTCCTGCCCGAGTGCGGCGGCCAAGGCCGGCCATTTTTCCTTGGCCAGCTGCATTTCCTTGGCGTTGGCCCACAAGGTGGTCACCGGGGTACTCACGGCCAGGGGTTCGCCATTGCGGTCGGTGATCAGGCCACGGTGAGCCGGGATCGGAATATGCCGCACACTGCGGGCATCGCCCTGCCCCTTGAGGAAGTCACGGTCGACGACCTGCAGGTCGATGATGCGCCACGAAATCGCCGCCACCATGATCCCGAGCAAGCCCAGGACCAGACGAAACCGCCACGGGAACAGCGCCCCTTCGAGTTTCATCATGGCGCCACCATCTGCACTTCGGCGGCGCCGGGAATGCGCATTTTCAACTGTTCGGTGGCCAGGACTTCGATACGGCTGTGGGCGGTCCAGGTGCTCTGCTCCAGGATCAACCGGCCCCACTCGGCCTGCGCCTTGTCGCGCACGCTGAGTTCGTTATAAAGGGTATTGAGCAACTGCCGGTTCCAGTGCGCGCTATAGGACACGGCGATGGCCGACACGAGCACGCCGATGAACAGCAGCAGCATGAAAAAGCTGCCGCCGGGCAGGGGCTTGGCGAAGAGCTTGCTCACCGCAACTTCTCCGCGACGCGCATAACGGCGCTACGGGCGCGCGGGTTGGCCTTGAGTTCGGCTTCGGAAGCGAACTGCGCCTTGCCATGGATCTTGATTTTCGGCACGAAGGCTTCGAAACGCACCGGCAGGTTGCGCGGCAGGTTATCGGCTTCACCCTTGGTGAGCTTGCGCATGAACAGCTTGACGATACGGTCTTCCAGGGAATGGAAGCTGATCACCACCAGGCGACCGCCGATCTCCAGCGCCTCGAGCGCCGCTTCGAGACCCACCTGCAGATCGCCCAGTTCGTTATTGACGTGGATGCGCAAGCCCTGGAAAGCCCGGGTCGCCGGGTTCTTGCCCTTTTCCCAGGCCGGGTTGGCCACTTTCAGCACCTCGGCCAGGTCGCCGGTGCGCTCGAAAGGCTTGATGTCGCGGCGTTCGACCACGGCACGGGCCATGCGGCCGGAGAAGCGCTCTTCACCGTACTCCTTGAAGACACGGGCGATTTCTTCCACCGGGGCGGTGTTGACGAATTCGGCGGCGCTGATCCCACGGGATGGGTCCATGCGCATGTCCAGCGGGCCGTCATTGAGGAAGCTGAAGCCGCGCTCCGGGTCGTCCAGCTGTGGCGACGACACGCCCAGGTCGAGCAGCACGCCATTGACCTTGCCGGCCAGGCCGCGCTCGGCGACTTCCGCGCCCAGCTCGGCGAAGCTGCGCTGCACAACGACAAAGCGGCCGTCTTCGGCCGCCAGCGCTTGCCCGGTGGCAATCGCTTGAGGATCCTTGTCGAACCCCAGCAACCGGCCGTCCGGACCCAGCTGGCTGAGGATCAACCGGCTGTGCCCACCACGCCCGAACGTGCCGTCCAGATAGCAGCCATCAGGACATACGGCGAGCGCCTCGACGGCCTCGTCAAGCAGTACGGTGATGTGGTTAAAGCCGCTATCAATAGTCACAGGATCAAATCACGCAGTTCGTCAGGCATGGCGCCCGGTTGTTGAATAGCAGCGAGGTCAGCGGCAGAAACCGCATTCCAGGCATCTTCGTCCCACAGTTGGAACTTGTTCAGTTGGCCCACCAGCATCGCGCGCTTATCCAGCTTGGCGTACTCGCGCAGGCGCGGGGGCACCAGGAAACGACCACTGCCATCGAGCTCGAGGTCGACGGCATTACCGATCAGCAAGCGTTGCAGACGGCGGTTTTCTTCACGCAGCGAAGGCAGTGCGCGCAGTTTGGTTTCGATGATTTCCCACTCATCCAGAGGATAAACACACAAACATGGGTCAACGGCGTCGATCGTGACGATTAACTGCCCCGAACTTCGCGAAACGAGCTCGTCACGATACCGGCTGGGCATGGCGAGCCGGCCTTTTGCATCGAGACTGATAGCGTTAGCTCCGCGAAACACGTCAGCGTTTCTCCACTTTTTGGCGTTTTACCTTCAAAAAAACCCACTTCATGCCACTTTCCGCCACTTGCGCACACTATAGGAATGCGCCCACCGCACCGTCAAGGCGCGTAATGAAGGAAAAGCCTTATAGATCGGAGATTTAGGAGCGTTTCAGGAGGGGTAACAAGAATCTGACGTAGGAAAATTCGCTCCAACCTGAAGCAGCACAGGGGACTGCGCGCACAAGTTAAAGTGATTTGTTAAGAGTAAGATTTTTTTGGTATTAGGAACTGCGTCTGCCAGTGATTCCGGCAGGAAGGGAAAAGGTGGAGAGTCGATCTGTAAGCCGGGTTCTGTCTTGAACAGTCATTCGTCTACGATGGCCATCACTGGACATCTTTAGCAACCTACCCGGTCCCAGCGCGGGCCACGCCTTGGGACCCTATTTGGTCTTGCTCCAAGTGGGGTTTACCTAGCCACGAACTGTTGCCAGCCGTGCGGTGCGCTCTTACCGCACCTTTTCACCCTTACCGGCGCCGAAACGCTTAGGCGGTTATTTTCTGTGGCACTTTCCGTAGGCTCACGCCTCCCAGGCATTACCTGGCACTTCGCCCTATGGAGCCCGGACTTTCCTCCCCCCCCTAATTCTCATAGAGGGCAGCGACTGTCCGATCGACTCTCCGCCGCGAAGGTTAACGGTAGAGCGCTTGAAGAACAAGCGCTAAAAGCCCCGGGCCAGCACCGTGTCCCGGTTTCACTGGTCTTTCTGTTTTTCCAGTGCGACCTGATACAGCACATTCTTGCGCTCGCCAGTGATCTGCGCCGCAAGGGCCGCGGCGCGCTTGAGGGGCATTTCCTCGAGCAGCAGGTTCAGGACGCGCATCGCCTCGCCGCTGACGGCGTCCTCGCTTTGCGGCGGCGTCCAGCCCGCCACCAGCACGACGCACTCGCCGCGTTGCTGGTTGCTGTCGCTTTCGACAAAGGCGCGCAACTCGCTCAACGGCAGCCCCTTGAGGGTTTCAAAGGTCTTGGTCAACTCCCGGGCCAGCAGCGCCTGGCGTTCGGCACCGAACACCAGCTCCATGTCCTGCAGGCATTCCAGAATGCGGTGCGGCGCCTCATAGAAGATCAGCGTACGCGGCTCTTCCTTTATAGCTTCCAGGCGTGCCCGCCGCCCCACCGCCTTGGCCGGCAGGAAACCTTCGAAGATGAAACGGTCCGACGGCAGGCCTGCCGCCGACAGCGCCGCGATCAACGCGCAAGCCCCCGGCACCGGCACCACGCTGATACCCGCCGCCCGGGCCTGGCGCACCAGATGATAGCCAGGGTCGGAAATCAACGGCGTACCGGCATCGGAAATCAGCGCGATGTTGTCGCCTGCCAACAGCCGGGTAATGAAACGACTGCCTTCGTCCCGCTCATTGTGTTCATGACAGGCCGCCAACGGCGTGGAAATGCCGAAATGTTGCAGCAGGCGCTGGGAGTGACGGGTGTCTTCAGCCGCGATCAGCGCAACCTCCTGCAGGATTTTCAGCGCCCGGGCGCTGATATCGTCCAGGTTGCCGATGGGCGTCGCCACCACATAAAGCGAGCCGGCAGCGGAATTCAAAGCACCTGGAGCAGTCAAAACGCGCACCTCATGATCGTAAAAACCGCCATTGTAGCGTGTGCCAGCCATCTCAGCTGTTCACCACAGAGGCAATACCCTGTCTTTTGTGGCGCGCCGCACTCTTTGAAATACCTAAATTGATCGATTCACACCAGTAACATCGCGCCCCGGCCAGTGCTTGGGTACAATTCGACGCTAATTTGATCTCGTATCGGGAACACTTACATGATCGCTTGCCTGCGGCTGCTCTCCGCCCTCTGCCTCGCTGCCCTCCTCGCGGCCTGCGCCAGCTCGCCCTCGTCCAGCCTTGGCGAACTTCCACGGACCCCGGATGCCAGTATCGAGCAGTTGCTCGAACAGGCCACCCAAAGCAAAACCCCGGAAAAAGCCGCCCTGCTGCGCCTGAGCGCCGCAGACCTGGCCTACCGCCAGGGCAATGCCGGCCAGTCCGCACAGATCCTGCAACAAGTGCCGATGGAACAACTCAAGCCCGGCCAGCAGATTTTCGCCAGCACGCTGTCGGCGGAACTGGCGATGACCCGCAACCAGCCCAAGGCAGCGCTCACCGCCCTGAGCCACCCAAGCCTGCAACACCTGAGCGAAATGCCCGTGGAGCAGCAGGTCCGCACCGGCACCGTCCGCGCCCGCGCCCTCGAAGCCGACGGCCAGACCCTGGCCGCCGCCAAGGAGCGCATCTTCATCGCACCCTTGCTGAAGGACGATGCCGCGGCGAAAAACCACGAAGCCATCTGGTCGCTGATCGCCTCGCTGCCCACCGACCAATTGCAGCCCGCCTCCAACGACGACCTCGGCGGCTGGTTGAGCCTGGCCCAGGCCGTCAAGACCGCCGGCACCCTGGAACAGCAGCAGGCGGCCATCGACCACTGGCGCGAACAGAACCCGAAGCACCCCGCTGCCCTGCAACTGCCGACGCCCCTGGTCAAGCTCAAGGAACTGGCCAGCCAGCCACTGAGCAAGATCGCCCTGCTGCTGCCACAAAGTGGCCAGCTGGCAGCGGTTGCCAAGGCCTTGCGCGAGGGTTTCATGGCCGCGCACTACCAGGCCCAGCAGGCCGGGCAGACGCCGCCCAGCATCCAGTTCTATGACAGCGCCAGCCTGACCTCCATGGACGAGTTCTATCGCAAGGCCCAGGCCGACGGCGTGCAACTGGTCATCGGCCCGCTGGAAAAACCCTTGGTCAAGCAGATCAGCACCCGCCCGCAATTGCCAATCACTACCCTGGCGCTGAACTACAGCGAAGGCGAGCAAGGGCCACCGCAACTGTTCCAGTTCGGCCTGGCACCCGAGGACGAAGCTCGCGAAGTGTCCCGTCGCGCCCGCGCCGATGGCCTGCACCGCGCCGCCGCCATGGTACCGAAGGGCGAATGGGGCGATCGCGTACTCAAAGCCTTCAGCCAGGACTGGCAGGCCAACGGCGGCACCATCGTCGCGATCGAACGGGTCGACCAGCCGGTCCAACTGGCCCAGCAGATCGCCGACATGTTCCAGTTGCGCCAAAGCGAAGGTCGCGCCAAGAGCCTGCAAAGCACCGTGGGCACCACGGTCGCGGCCCAGCCGTCCCGTCGCCAGGACATCGAGTTCATCTTCCTGGCCTCGACACCGCAGCAGGCCCAGCAGATCAAGCCAACCCTGAACTTCCAATACGCCGGCGACGTGCCGGTCTACGCGACGTCTTCGGTGTTCAGCGCCAGCGGCGACCAGAACCAGTACAACGACATGAGCGGCATCCGCTTCTGCGAAACCCCGTGGCTGCTCGACGCCAATGACCCGCTGCGCAAGCAGGTCACCGCGCAGTGGCCCCAGGCGGGTGGCAGCCTGGGTCGGTTGTACGCGATGGGCGCGGATGCCTATCGCCTGGCACCGCGCCTGGGCCAGCTCAAGACACTGCCGGACAGTCGCATCGAAGGTTTGTCGGGCAGCTTGGCCGTGTCGCCCACCCAGCGCGTACAGCGTCAATTGCCTTGGGCCGAGTTCGTCAACGGCCAGGTGCAGCGCCTGCCGGACACCCAGCGCTGATGCCTGACCGATCACGCCAGCAAAGCGGACGGGATGCCGAGGGCCAGGCCCTCGCGCATCTCCAGCAACACGGCCTGCGGCTGGTGGCGCAGAACTGGTTGTGCAAACGCGGCGAGCTTGATCTGGTCATGCTTGACGGCGATACAGTAGTATTCGTCGAAGTCCGCTACAGAAAAAATACCCAATGGGGTGGCGCGCTCGACAGCATTGACGAGCGCAAGCGCCAGAAGCTGGTGTTCGCCGCGCAGTATTTCCTGCAACGCGAGTCTCGCTGGGCCGATTATCCCTGCCGCTTCGACGTGGTTGCCATCGACAGCAACGCCGCCCAGTTGAACTGGCTGCAGAACGCCTTCGACAGTTGAGCGCCCATGCCGAGCCGGACACCTTCACCTAACTTTTTTGCTCTTTGCTTTGCGCGCCGCACATGTTTGTGCCCATAAGCCGCGCTACTTAAGGTCACACAGATGGACATGCAATCGCGAATTCGCCAGCTTTTTCAGGCCAGTATCGACACCAAGCAACAGGCGATGGACGTACTTGCACCGCACATCGAGCAAGCCAGCCAAGTGATGGTCAACGCCTTGCTCAACGAGGGCAAAATGCTTTCGTGCGGCAATGGCGGCTCGGCCGGCGACGCCCAGCATTTCTCGTCGGAGCTGCTCAACCGCTTCGAGCGCGAGCGCCCGAGCCTGCCGGCGATCGCCCTGACCACCGACAGCTCGACGATCACCTCGATCGCCAACGACTACAGCTACAACGAAGTCTTCTCCAAACAGATCCGCGCCCTGGGCCAACCTGGCGATGTGCTGCTGGCGATTTCCACCAGCGGCAACTCGGCCAATATTATTCAAGCGATCCAGGCCGCACATGATCGCGAAATGATTGTCGTAGCATTGACCGGTCGTGACGGCGGTGGCATGGCATCGCTGCTATTGCCCGAAGACGTCGAGATCCGCGTACCGGCCAATGTCACCGCACGTATCCAGGAAGTCCACCTGCTGGCGATCCACTGCCTTTGCGACTTGATCGACAGCCAACTGTTCGGGAGTGAAGAATGACCCCTAATCGCCTAGGCCTTCTGGCCTTGACCCTGTGCCTCGGCATCAGCGGCTGCACATCGGTGGTTAATGCCAGCCGGGAAAAGCCGATTGAAGACGACCGCGGTACCCGCACCTTCGGCAGCAAGATCGACGACTCCCTGATTGAAACCAAGGTCGGCGTGAACATTGCCAAGGCCGACCCGGACCTGGACAACAACTCGCACATCGTCGTCACCAGCTTCAACGGTGTCGTACTGCTGGCCGGCCAGACCCCACGCGCCGACCTCAAGGCCAAGGCCGAGCAGGAAGCCAGCGCCGTGCAGCGGGTCAAGACCGTGCATAACGAGTTGCAAGTCCTGCAACCCTCCTCCCTGCTGGCGCGCCAGAATGACGCCTGGCTGACCACCAAGATCAAGACCCAGATGCTCACCGATGCCAGCATTCCTGGCTCGCGCATCAAGGTTGTGACCGAGAATGGCATCGTCTACCTGCTGGGCCTGCTGACCAAGCAGGAGGCCGCCCAGGCGACCAACCTGGTGCAGGGTGTGTCCGGGGTACAGAAGATCGTCAAGTTGTTTGAGTATATTGACTGAGGCGACTCGCGGCTCTTGAGGCTGCATGCGGCTAAAAAACGGTGCTCACTCATACAGGGGGAGCGCCGTTTTTTTGTTTGGTTGGGGGCGCCCAGATCAAGATCAAAAGCCAAAGCAAGGCGGCCTTACAGCCCCTCAATCCAAACTGTGGGAGATTCTATGGTGCAGGGCTACCCCCTAAATGCCTTTCGGTAAATATTCGCTCTGATTCTTCAGCAGGGCGAATACCACTCGGGCAAGCTTGCGGGCCAGTGCTACTAATGCTTCGGTTGTGCTGAGTCCCCGGGCCCTTAGTGCCTCATAAAAACCCTTCCATGCCGCTGTGCGCCTCGCCGACATCGCGGCGTTATGCATCAATCGACGGGCCTCTGGGTCACCTCGCTTAGACAGGCAGCGGCGTCCCTTCTTTTT
>NZ_FMTK01000030.1:0-56334 GCF_900100025.1 Pseudomonas sp. NFACC56-3
TGCCTTGGTGTTGGGGAGCGCTTCCAGTCGATCTGTTTCTGCGTGATAAATCACCAACTCATCTTTGGCGACATCAACACCCACGATCGGCTTTGCGACAGAAACCGGCATTGCCATTGAAAATCCTCCGGGCTAAGGTTTGAACACTTGAAGGGTTCACCCAGAGGCGCAGGCTTGTTCCTATCGTCGGTCTAGGCCAGATGCATTCTTTATCGGCGCTTGGGTGAAAGGAGGAGGGGTGAAATCTCCCACGGTCTGTACTGCGGCTAACAGTCAGAATCGAGCTTTGTCCCTCCTCCCCCCTTCAAGTCCTACCATACAAGCGAGCTTGCTCGCGATGACGGCGGCACAATCAATACTTAAGCTCGGGCAGAATCCCTGTCCGAGCTATCCATCAATCAAGCCTGAAACCGCTGCACCGTCGTGCGTAGCGAATTGGCCAGTTGCGATCCACCTCTCGGGCCACTTGCGCCTATTCTTCGGCGGCGCTGGCGATGACCAGGTTGGCAAAAAAAAATCCCCGTATCTTTCGATACGAGGATTTTCAAATATGGTCGGGGTAAGGGGATTCGAACTCCTGACATCCTGCTCCCAAAGCAGGCGCGCTACCGGACTGCGCTATACCCCGGTAAAAAAAAGGCGACCTTCGCAAGTCGCCTTCTCGATCAGCGCTTTTGGCCTCTGATCTTAAGATTCGATTCCAGCGAACTGGTTTCAAAAATGGTGGGTCGTGTGGGATTCGAACCTACGACCAATTGGTTAAAAGCCAACTGCTCTACCAACTGAGCTAACGACCCAAATATGGTCGGGGTAAGGGGATTCGAACTCCTGACATCCTGCTCCCAAAGCAGGCGCGCTACCGGACTGCGCTATACCCCGATTGAAATGGCTCCGTGACCAGGACTCGAACCTGGGACCCAATGATTAACAGTCATTTGCTCTACCGACTGAGCTATCACGGAACTGATATTTCAAGCTACAACATTGAAGCTAGCTTCAACCTCTTCTACCCTTGCGCATCGCTGCGTTCGTGTGTCTGAGGCGCGCTATTCTACAATCTTCAAAACCTCTGTCAACCCCTTAAATTGCTTTCAAGACAATGATTTGCAACTTATTTTGGATTACTTCCCAGTGAGAAGTCGCCCTTGGGGTGACGTACTGCGGGGCGCACTTTACAAGCCTTTTCCTTTGAGTTCAACGGCCTGATGAAAAAAATGGCCTTGCAAGGCAAGGCCATTTCCATCGTCGGCAGAGCCAGCCTTCAGTTGAAGACGATTTCGTCGTTCTCCACCGTACCGGTCACGGTTTCGCCCGGCATGAAGCGACCGGACAGAATCAGCTGCGCCAGCGGGTTTTCGATCCAGCGCTGGATCGCTCGTTTGAGCGGCCGCGCGCCATAGACCGGGTCGTAACCCACCGCGATCAGCTTGTCCAAGGCCTCGTCGCTCAATTGCAGCTTGAGCTCGCGCTCGGTGAGGCGGCTGCGCAGACGACCCAATTGGATCTCGGTAATGCCGGCAATCTGATCCCGGGCCAACGGTTCGAAGATCACCACTTCGTCGACCCGGTTGATGAATTCCGGGCGGAAGTGGGTAGAGATCGCGTCCATCACCGCTGCGCGCTGCGCCTCACGGTCGCCCACCAGCTCTTGGATCTGTGTCGAGCCCAGGTTGGAGGTCATCACGATCACCGTGTTGCGGAAGTCCACCGTGCGTCCGTGGCTGTCGGTCAGGCGGCCATCCTCCAGCACCTGCAGCAGGATATTGAACACATCCGGGTGCGCCTTCTCGACCTCATCGAGCAGGATCACCGAGTACGGCTTGCGACGCACAGCCTCGGTCAGGTAACCGCCCTCTTCATAGCCGACATAACCCGGTGGAGCACCGATCAGCCGTGCCACGGAATGCTTCTCCATGAACTCGGACATGTCGATGCGCACCATGGCCTCTTCCGTGTCGAAGAGGAACTCGGCCAGCGCCTTGCACAGCTCGGTTTTACCGACGCCGGTCGGGCCGAGGAACATGAACGAGCCACTTGGACGATTAGGGTCCGACAACCCGGCGCGGGACCGGCGCACAGCGTTGGAGACCGCCACTACCGCTTCTTCCTGGCCAATCACGCGCTGGTGCAGCAGGCTTTCCATCTTCAGCAGCTTGTCGCGCTCGCCCTCGAGCATTTTCGAGACCGGAATGCCGGTCCACTTGGACACCACCTCGGCGATTTCTTCCTCGGTGACCTTGCTGCGCAGCAACTGGTTTTCGCTCTTGCCGTGCTGGTCGACCATCTGCAGGCTGCGCTCCAGGTCCGGGATCACCCCGTACTGCAGCTCCGCCATGCGGTTGAGGTCGCCTTTGCGGCGAGCCGCTTCCAGTTCCTGGCGAGACTGTTCGATCTTTTGCTGGATCTGCGCCGAGCCCTGGACCTCGGCTTTCTCCGAGTTCCAGATCTCCTCGAGGTCGGAATACTCGCGTTCGTGACGAACGATTTCTTCCTGCAACCTTTCCAGACGTTTCTTCGCCGCTTCGTCGCTTTCTTTCTTCAGGGCCTGGGACTCGACCTTGAGCTGGATCAGGCGCCGTTCCAGGCGATCCAGCACTTCCGGTTTGGAGTCGATCTCCATGCGGATGCGGCTGGCCGCCTCGTCGATCAGGTCGATGGCCTTGTCCGGCAATTGACGGTCGGTGATGTAGCGGTGGCTGAGCTTGGCCGCGGCGATGATCGCGCCGTCGGTGATCGCCACCTTGTGGTGAACTTCATAGCGTTCTTTAAGGCCGCGCAGGATGGCGATGGTGTCTTCTTCGCTCGGTTCCTCCACCAGCACTTTCTGGAAGCGCCGCTCCAGCGCCGCATCCTTCTCTATGTATTGGCGGTACTCGTTGAGCGTGGTCGCGCCGACGCAGTGCAACTCGCCCCGGGCCAACGCAGGCTTGAGCATGTTGCCGGCGTCCATCGAACCCTCGCCCTTGCCCGCACCGACCATAGTGTGCAGTTCGTCGATGAACAGGATGATCTGCCCTTCCTGCTTGGACAGTTCATTGAGCAAAGCCTTGAGCCGTTCTTCGAACTCGCCACGGTACTTGGCACCAGCGATCAAGGCCCCCATGTCCAGGGACAACAGGCGCTTGCCCTTGAGGCCGTCCGGCACTTCGCCGTTGATGATGCGCTGGGCCAGGCCTTCGGCGATGGCGGTTTTACCCACGCCTGGCTCACCGATCAGCACCGGGTTGTTCTTGGTGCGGCGCTGCAGCACCTGGATCGTGCGGCGGATTTCATCGTCGCGACCGATCACCGGGTCGAGCTTGCCCTCCTCGGCGCGCTTGGTCAGGTCGACGGTGTATTTGTCCAACGCCTGGCGTGATTCCTCGTGGTTGGCGTCGTTGACCGCTTCGCCGCCACGCAGGTTGTTGATGGCATTTTCCAGGGCTTTCTTGCTCACCCCTTGGCCGAGCAGCAACTTGCCGAGCTTGCTGTTCTCGTCCATGGCGGCGAGCAGCACCAATTCGCTGGAAATGAACTGGTCGCCCTTCTGCTGGGCCAGGCGGTCGGCCTGGTTGAGCAGTCGCGCCAGATCCTGGGACATGTTCACGTCACCGGTCGGATTCTGGATCTTGGGTAACTGGTCGAGCTCCTTGGCCAGTTCTTTGCGCAGGCTGTTGACGTCAAAGCCGACCTGCATCAACAGGGGCTTGATGGAGCCGCCCTGCTGTTCGAGCATGGCCTGCATCAAATGCGCCGGTTCGATACCGGGATGGTCCAGGCCGACGGCCAGGGACTGGGCATCGGACAGGGCCAATTGTAATTTGCTGGTTAAACGATCAATACGCATGGGTCACCTTCCTTTTGAGCAGGCCGGACCTAAACACATCCTGAATGAAGAAACCTGCCAGATACCCTTATAGATGTGGTCGATTCTGGAAGTTTCAAGCAGCGCAGCCTTGACGCAGATCAGAGCAGTCTAGCGTTCGATCCAGATCAGCGAGGCAAAGCGGCCGGTGCGCGGGTTGCGCCGGTAAGAGAAGAAGCGTGGGTCGTTCACGGTGCAGAGGCCACCACCGTACACCGCGGTGACACCGCGCGCCGCCAGCCGCAAGCGGGCCAACTGATAGATGTCGGCGAGGAATTTGCCGGCATTGGGGCTCGCGGCAAAGGCTTCTACCGCTTCAGGCCGTTGCGCGATGAAGGCTTCACGCACTTCCGGCCCGACTTCGAACGCTTGCGGCCCGATGGCCGGGCCGAGCCAGGCCAGGATCTCATTCGCGGGCACGGCAAGGCTGTCGAGGGTGGCTTCCAGCACACCGTTCGCCAGCCCACGCCAACCGGCATGGGCCGCCGCGACGCGGGTGCCGGCACGGTTGCAGAACAGCACCGGCAGGCAATCGGCGGTCATCGCCGTGCAAGCGATACCCGGCGTGGCGGTCCAACTGGCATCGGCGGTCGCCACCTGGGTCGGGTCAGCCTCGACCACGGCAATGCCGTGGACCTGCTGCAGCCAGGCCGGGGTGATGACGAATCGGTCGATGAGACGACGGCGGTTTTCGGCGACGGCCATGGGGTCGTCGCCCACATGGTCGCCCAGGTTGAGGCTGTCGAACGGCGCCAGGCTGACGCCGCCCTCGCGAGTGGTGACGCAGGCCTTGACCCGGGCCGGCGCGGGCCAGTCGGGCGTCAGCCAGGCACTCATCCGACGAACGCCTCGCGGTCCTGCTTGAGCAACGTCAGCAGCCAGACGAAATCATCCGGCAACGGCGATTCCCAACTCATGCGTTTGCCGGTGGTCGGATGATCCAGTTCAAGGAAACGCGCGTGCAGCGCCTGGCGCGGGAAGTTCTTCAGCGATTCGACCATGGTCTGGCTGGCGGCTGGCGGAATGCGGAAACGACCGCCATAGGCCGGGTCGCCCACCAACGGGAAGTTGATGTGGGCCATGTGCACACGAATCTGGTGGGTACGACCGGTTTCCAGCTTGACCCGCACATGCGTGTGGGAACGGAAACGCTCCAGCACACGATAGTGGCTGACCGCCTGCTTGCCACCTTCCATCACCGCCATGCGCTGGCGCTGCTGGCCGTGACGACCGATCGGGGCGTTGATCTTGCCACCGGCGGTGACGACCCCGATCACGATGCATTCATAGATGCGGCTGACACTGCGGCTTTGCAGCTGTGTGACCAGCTGTGTCTGTGCCTGGATGGTCTTGGCCACCACCATCAGGCCGGTGGTGTCCTTGTCCAGGCGATGCACGATGCCGGCACGGGGCACATTGACGATGTCCGGTACGTGGTGCAGCAAGGCGTTGAGCAGCGTGCCGTCGGCATGACCGGCCGCCGGATGCACCACCAGGCCCGCAGGCTTGTTGATCACCAGGATGTCATCGTCTTCGTAGACGATGTCCAGGGCAATGTCCTGGGCGACCCATTCTCCCTGGGCCTCCTGCTCGGCAGTCAGTTCGAGGATGGCGCCGCCATGGACGATGTCGCGCGGACGAATCACCGCCCCATCCACAGTCAGGCGGCCGTCCTTGATCCAGGCGGAAAGGCGCGAGCGAGAGTGCTCGGCAAAGAGTTGTGCGGCGACTTGATCGAGGCGTTGGCCGCCCAATTCGGACGGCACCTCTGCGCGAAGTTCTATTTTATCGGACATGCTCGGACTGGGCGTCGGCACAGCCTTTGGTTTCGGCTGCGCGCTTGTGGTTAAATACGGCGTCTTTTGCCCCGAGGCTTTCAACGGGGCGCTCATCATAACAGGACGGCCCCGCCCAAGACAGCGGCCGTCATAGGGACGCAAGCCGCCATGCAAGTGAAACACCTGCTGCTGATCGCCATCCTCGCATTGACTGCTGCTTGCTCGTCGAAGGAAGTCGTAGACGAAAACCTGAGCGAAGTCGAACTGTACCAACAGGCGCAGAACGACCTGGATAACAACAGCTATACCAGCGCCACCGCCAAGCTGAAGGCGCTGGAGTCGCGGTATCCGTTCGGTCGCTACGCCGATCAGGCCCAATTGGAGCTGATCTACGCCAACTACAAGAACGCCGAGCCGGAAGCCGCCAAGTCCGCCGCCGAGCGTTTCATTCGTCTGCACCCGCAGCACCCGAACGTCGATTACGCCTATTACCTCAAGGGCCTGACCTCCTTCGATCAGGACGTCGGCCTGCTGGCGCGCTTCCTGCCGCTGGACATGACCAAGCGTGACCCGGGCGCCGCGCGCGACTCCTACAACGAGTTCGCCCAGCTGACCAGCCGCTTCCCCAACAGCCGCTACTCGCCGGACGCCAAGCAGCGCATGATCTACCTGCGCAACCTGCTGGCCTCCTACGAAATCCACGTGGCCGACTACTACCTGACCCGTCAGGCCTATGTCGCCGCCGCCAACCGTGGCCGCTACGTGGTGGAAAACTTCCAGGAAACCCCTTCGGTGGGTGATGGCCTGGCGGTGATGACCGAGGCCTACCAGCGCCTGCACCTGGACGACCTGGCGGCCACCAGCCTGGAAACCCTCAAGCTGAACTACCCGGATCACCCGTCGCTGGTCGATGGCCAGTTCACTCCACGGGTCGACGAAGCGGACAACCGTTCGTGGCTGAGCAAGGCGACCCTGGGCCTGATCGAGTCCCGTCCACCGCTGCCGCCGGGCGAAACCCGCGCCAACCAGGACGTACAGCGCCAGTTCCAGGATGCCAAGGAAGCCATTCCGAACGAACTCAAGCCCAAGGATGAAAATGGCGACGTGATCGAAGAAGAAGAGCCTGAGAAGGAGTCCAGCGACCGTTCCTGGTTCAGCTACATGACCTTCGGCATGTTCGACTGAGGCCAAGGCATCGGTAAAAGGGAGACCCAGCGGTCTCCCTTTTTTGTGCCTGGCTTTTATTGCGCTGTGCGCCGTTCCAGTCCTTGGCTAAACTGCCGGATCATTAGCCGAAAAGCCGCCCATCATGCTTCGTTTACTGTTCTGGATAGCCCTGATTGCCGCCGCTGTATGGTTCTGGCGCAAGTTCAAGGGGGCCTCCTCCGCGCCGAACGCTCCCCGGGAACAGGACGCACCGCCCATGGTGCGCTGCGCCCAATGCGGCGTACACCTGCCCCGTGACCGGGCGCTGGCCCTCGAACAACAATGGTATTGCAGCCAGGCTCACCTCGAGCAAGGCCCGGGCAATCGTGAGCGCTGAGGCCTCAAGCCCACGCGTCAAACAGACGCAGCGCCTGCTGCGTCTCTATCACCTGTACCGCCTGAGCATCGGCATCACCCTGGTGCTGCTGATCTCCAGCAACATGGACAACCACCTGCTGGAGTTCGCCAACGACGACCTGCTGCGCAGCGGCAGCTGGTTGTACCTGGTGCTGAACATCCTGCTGGTGGTGTTCCTTGAGAACACGCGTCGCCCTGCCCGGCTGTTCGGCCTGGCCCTCACCGACGTGCTGTTGCTTTCGTGGCTGTTTTTCGCCGCCGGCGGCGTGCCCAGTGCCATCGGCAACCTGCTCATTGTCTCGGTGGCCATCGGCAACACGCTGCTGCGAGGCCGGATCGGCCTGTTGATCGCGGCCGTTGCCACCCTCGGCATCGTCGGTTCGAGCTTCTTCCTTGGCTTGAGCGACTCGAACCATCCCAGCAGTTACTTGCAGGCCGGTACCCTTGGGGCACTGTGCTTTGCCGCCGCGCTGCTGGTGCAAGGCCTGACCCGACGTTTGGAAGCCAGCGAAACCCTGGCTGAGCAACGGGCCAGCGAAGTGATCGGCCTGGAAGCGCTCAACGCCCTGATCCTGCAACGCATGCGCACCGGCATCCTGGTGCTTGACCGTGAGCGTCGGGTGCAACTGGCCAACGAAAGCGCGCTGAACCTGCTGGGTATGCACGATCTGGTCGGCCAGCAACTCGACGACTACGCCACGGCCTTGGTCGAACGCCTGCAACTATGGCGAAACAACCCCAGCCTGCGCCCGTCCAGCCTGACCGTGACCGGCACGGGCCTGACCCTGCAACCGAGCTTCATCGCCCTGGGGCATCACGATCAACAGCAGGTCCTGGTGTTCCTTGAAGACCTGGCCCAGGTTGCCCAGCAGGCCCAGCAGTTGAAACTCGCTTCCCTCGGGCGCCTCACCGCCGGCATCGCCCATGAAGTCCGCAACCCCTTGGGCGCCATCAGTCACGCGGCGCAATTGCTGCGCGAATCCGAGGAACTGAACGACGCGGATCGGCGTCTGACGCAGATTATTCAAGATCACTCCCAACGAATGAATCGCGTCATTGAAAACGTTCTGCAGCTGTCTCGCCGCCAACAAACCACACCCCAGCGCCTCGACCTGCGCACCTGGCTCGACCCATTCGTCCGGCAGGCCCGCGAAAGCATGTCCGAACACCAGCGCTTGCACCTGAGCATCGACCCTGGGGACTACACCACGCTGATGGACCCCGACCAACTCACCCAGGTACTCGACAACCTGTTGCGCAACGCCTGGCGCCACAGCGCAATGGTCCATGAACAGGCCGAGGCCTGGTTGAAACTTTTCATCGACCCCCACAGCCAGCTGTCGACACTGGACATCATCGACAACGGCCCCGGTGTAACGCCGGAGCAGCAGGCGCATTTGTTCGAACCCTTTTTTACCACCAGTAGCCAGGGCACCGGCCTCGGCCTCTATCTGTCCCGTGAGCTGTGCGAAAGCAATCAAGCCCGCCTAGACTTCAAACCACGCCAAGGCGGCGGTTGCTTTCGCATCACCTTTGCTCACGGACGGAAACAGCTTTGAATAATCGCTCACGGCAACGAATCCTGATCGTCGATGACGAACCGGACATCCGCGAACTCCTGGACATCACCCTGGGCCGGATGAAACTCGACACCCGCAGCGCCAAGAACCTTGCCGAGGCCCAAGCCCTGCTGACGGGGGATGCCTTCGACCTGTGCCTGACCGACATGCGCCTGCCCGATGGCACCGGCCTGGAGCTGGTGCAGCACATCCAGCAACGTTACCCACAGCTGCCCGTGGCGATGATCACCGCCTATGGCAGCCTGGAAACCGCCATCGACGCCCTCAAGGCCGGCGCCTTCGATTTCCTGACCAAGCCGGTCGACCTGGGTCGGCTGCGGGAGCTGGTCACCAGCGCCCTGCGCCTGCCACCCATCGCCACACCGACCAGCACCATCGAACGCTGCCTGCTGGGCGACTCGCCGCCAATGCGCAACGTGCGCAAACAGATCGAAAAGCTCGCCCGCAGCCAGGCACCGGTGTACATCAGTGGGGAATCCGGCTGCGGCAAGGAACTGGTCGCCCGGCTGATCCACGAACAAGGCCCCCGTGCCAACCAGAGCTTTGTCCCGGTCAATTGTGGGGCGATTCCCACGGAACTGATGGAAAGCGAGTTCTTTGGCCACCGCAAAGGCAGCTTCAGCGGCGCCATCGAAGACAAGCCCGGACTGTTCCAGGCCGCCCACGGCGGGACCTTGTTCCTCGATGAAGTGGCCGACCTGCCCCTGGCGATGCAGGTCAAGCTGTTGCGCGCCATCCAGGAAAAGGCCGTGCGCGCCGTGGGCGGCCAGCAGGAAGAAGTGGTGGATGCGCGCATCCTCTGCGCCACCCACAAGGACCTGGACGGCGAAGTGGCCGCCGGGCGCTTTCGCCAGGATCTGTATTACCGGCTGAATGTCATCGAATTGCGCGTCCCGCCCTTGCGCGAACGCCGCGAAGACATCGAACCGCTGGCCAATCACATGCTTCAGCGGCTGGCGGCCAGCACCGGCAGTCCGGCAGTGAAGCTCCATCCCCAGGCCTTGGAAGCCCTTCGTCACTATCGTTTCCCAGGTAATGTGCGGGAACTGGAGAACATGCTCGAGCGCGCCCACACCCTTTGCGAACACCAGCAGATCGAAGCCGAGGACCTGCGCCTGGCCGAGGGCAATGGCAGCACTGAGGCAGGCAACCCCGACTTGATGCAGGTCGACAACTTGGAAGACTACCTCGAAGACGTCGAACGTAAACTCATCCTCCAAGCCCTGGAGGAAACCCGCTGGAACCGCACGGCCGCGGCGCAGCGGTTGAAGTTGTCGTTTCGGTCGATGCGGTATCGGTTGAAGAAACTCGGGTTGGATTGAGCGGGCGTCCGGCGCAGCTCAGCCAATGGCAAGGCCTACACCGAGCTGTGTGGTGAGGGGATTTAGGTCCGTCTAACCCTCCACCGGCACCTGTTTATCCAGCACGCGATTGGCCAACAACTCGCTCAGCTCGATCAGTTGTTGCACTCCCAAGACAATATGCCGTCGCGAGCCTTCGAGTTCGAAGGCCAGGTCGCTGATCGTTGCGTTGGCTGAGGCCAGGGTTTCGCTGAGGTTGGTGAGGAGGCATTCGACGTCTATGCCTTCCACTACGGAGATTTTTTCCGACCATTCCCACAAAGCCTGGTCGGTTGTGAGGGCGGTGTGTATATCCGTTTCTGCGGTTACGGCCGCTGGCGGTTCCGCCCTTACGGCGGCTCACTTTTGAGAAGCGCAAAAGTAAGCAAAACGCTTCTGCCCCACCACTTGGCACCTCGCTTTGGCTCGGTGTGCCCTCACTCCGGCATTGCTCCGTGGGCCGCCGCGAAGGGCCATCCATGGCCCAGCGCGGCTACCTCGGCATCCATGCCGAGGTGCCCACTGCGCAATACCTGCGTTCGGCCAGCGTGGTTAACGGGGCTCCGAGATCAACGTCCTCTGCGAGGCGGCCTGATAGCCGACCTGGTTCTGGGTGATCGCGTTTCTCCTGTGGGAGCGGGCTTGCTCGCGAAGAGGCCGGAGCATTCAACATATTCATCGACTGTGCCATCGCCTTCGCGAGCAAGCTCGCACACATTGGGTCGGTGACGATCTACAGATTTTCGGCCACTGCAAATCCCTCTGGGAGCAAAGCTTGTTCGCGATGGCGGTGGATCAGCTTGCATCAGCGTTGGATGTCCCGCCGTCTTCGCGAGCAAGCTCGCTCCCACAATGGGATCGCACTAGGACCGGAAGACCCAGGTCGGCTATAAGGCCGCCTCGCTTTTGATCTTGATCTGGGGCGCCCCGTTAACCACGATGGCCGAACGCAGGCATTGCGCAGTGGGCATCCCGGCATGGATGCCGGGATAGCCGCGCTGGGCCATGGATGGCCCTTCGCGGCGGCCCACGGAGCAATGCCGGAGTGAGGGCATGCCGAGCCTAAGCGAGGCACCGAGTGGTGGGGCAGAAGCGCTTTGGTTACTTTCGCGCTTTTCGAAAGTGACCCGCTGTAAGAGCGGAACCGCCAGCAGCCGTTACCGCGAAAATGGATATGTACCCAGTCAACAACATCCCCGCCGACTATCAGGCCGCCATCGCGAGCAAGCTCGCTCCCACAATTGGATCTGGGTACAGGTGCAGTATCAAAGCCGGACCTTACAAGCGCCCCGCCGGCGCATACGGCACAGGATCGATCACCGGCTCGCGCCCCAACATCAGATCCGTGAACAACTGACACGACGCCGGCGCCAGCACCAGTCCATTACGATAATGCCCACAGTTCAACCACAACCCGGCAACCCCCGGCACCTCGCCGATATAGGGAACACCTTCAGGCGAGCCAGGCCGCAGCCCCGCCCAATGCCCCACCACCTCGGCACCCGCCAGCGCCGGAATCAGTTGCTGCGCCGAAGCCTTCAGGCTCTCCAATGCAACCTCGGTCGGGGTCTTGTCGAAACCTTCGCGCTCCAGCGTACTGCCAACCAGAATGTGCCCATCACGACGCGGGATCGCATAACGCCCCTTGGCCAGCACCATACTCGACAAGAAATCCGACGCGCATTTGTACAGAATCATCTGGCCCTTGACCGGCTCGACCGGCAACTTCAGCCCTAGCGTCTTGAGCAGCTCACCGCTCCAGGCCCCCGCCGCCAGTACTACCTGATCGCCACGCATCGGTCCCGCCGAACTGTCCACCCCCACGACACGCCCGCCATCACGGATGAACCCGCTGACCTCGCAATGCTCATGAAGCGTGACATTGGGCAACGCCTGCAACGCCGCCTTGAGGGATTTCACCAGCCGAGGGTTGCGCACGTTGGCCACGCCAGCCATGTAGATCGCCCGGGAAAAACCCGCGCCCAGTACCGGCACGGCGTCGTGGACCGTCGAGATATCCACAGCCCGCAGCGGGCGCCCTTCCCGCTCGGCCCAGGCCAGCGCTTCGTCCTGGTCGTCCAGGTCCAGCCAATACAGCCCGGTCACGTGCACTTGTGGATCGATCCCGGTGGCTGCGAACAAACGCTCACCCAGCTGTGGATAAAAATCCTGCGACCAATGGGCCAACGCCGTGACCGCCGGGCTGTAGCGCCATGGGTACAACGGCGAAACGATGCCGCCGCCGGCCCAGGACGATTCCTGGCCGACATTGGAGCGGTCCAGCAGCACCACACGTTGCCCTTCGGACGCCAGATTGAACGCCGTCAGCAGGCCGATGACTCCGCCGCCGACGATCAACACTTGCTGTTGCCTGGTCATGTTCTGATTCGACTCACTAAAACAAAGGGCGCCAACACGCGCCCGAATGAAAGAAACTCAGCGGCCCCAGCAATCCTTGGTTGTCAGCCCCGCAGTGGCGTTGAGCATGCCCCGTGCGCCGGTGTTGTTGAGGGTGAAATCACCGCACTTGTCCGTCGCCATGGACGAGCCGCTCTTGCGTACGGCGGTCAGGGTGAAACTCTGGTCTGCCAGCGTCTGGGTAATGGTGTAGAAATCGTTGCCGCTGCTCAGCCCGGTTGCATTGGTGTAGACGTTGTTCTTCGAGTAGTAGCGCTCGAGGATCTGCGCCTGCTCGGATAAGAGCCCGGCAATTTCAGTGCGTCGGCCCTTCTTCATGTATTCGGTCAGGCTCGGATAGCCGACGGTGATCACAATACCGATGATCGCGATCACGATCATGATTTCGATCAAGGTGAAACCCCGGTTGGTTCTGCGCATGCCTTGCCCTCATTGTATTTGTCGCCACATGATGCGACGGCTGCCGCCCACGGTTTTTTCCAGCAACTCGGTGATGTTGCCGCTGGAGTCGTTGACGATCATGTTGGTGGCCCCGCTGGCGCTGACGACGGCACTCAAGGTCGGGATACCGCCGGTGAAGACCACCCCGCTGGAAATCGTGTCGAGGGTATTGAGCGCACCGTCACCGTTGGTATCGAGCACCGCGTAGTTGAGCATCTTACCGTTGAACGCATCCACTTCGATCAGTTTTCCGGTACCGAAGCTGGCGCATGGGTCGGTGGTGTCCACGGCGGCCGTGGTAAAGACCACGCGCCCGCTCACCAGATTGGCCGGGTTGATCACCCGCTCCCCGGTCAACACGTTGTTGTACACCAGAGGCAGGTACCAGCCCTTTTTCGAAGGATAAGCCACGTCGGTCTGGCTGGTGGTCACGAACTGCCCCGTGGTGCCTGAGAACACCCCGGTGATCGACTGCGCCTGCAGGCTCGACACCGTGATTTGCCCCGCTCCGCCGATGGCGTCCCAGATCGAGTAGAACCCTTGCAGGTCCTTGTTGAGCTTATCTGCCGCTTCGTTGAACTTACCGGTACCGAAAAAAACCTGGGTGCCGCCCTGGGGATTGTCTGCCAGCAGAGGCTGCACGGTGATCGGCTGGGTCGCGCCGCCGGGGGCGGTGAACAACGGCTGGCCGGCGAACGCCAGGCCCCACGCGGTGGGCGAGGTGCCGCTGAGGTCGAATTTCCACATCCGCCCCTTCAAGTCGCCACCGTACGCGGCCTGTACCACATTCTGGGAGTTGACCCGCAACTTGACCGACGACAGGCCGTTATCGGTCTCACTGTTGTTGATGACGATTTTGCGGATCAGCGAACCGTCACGGATATCCACGACGTACAACGCCGCCACGCCGCTGTTGCTGCCATAGCCGTTGGCGATGAACGCCGCCCAGCGACCGTCCGCCAGGCGCGCGACTTCGGGACGTGCGTAGGCATAGCCCAGGTCATTGAAGGCGTTGGCGGTGCTGGCAACGGTTGGCGCGCTGATTTCCCACAGCGCCCGAAACGCATTGCCCGCCGCCGCATCGAACAGTTGCACCGCGAAGAACGTCTTGCCCCCGGCACCCGTGCCGCCCAGGGCCACGGTCTTCCAGGCGCTCCCCGATTGCACGTCGAATACAGCGACCTGTCCATCCACCAGGAACTTGTGGCTCACGCCGTTGATGTAGTTGGTGTCGGCGATGTCCTGCAACGAGGGCAGCACGTTCGAAGGCATGTAGGCGTAACGCCGGGTGCCGTTTGCACTGTTGATGACACTGAAAAAACCATCGTTGCCGTTCACCACCAGGCTGGCGCTCATGTTCGTCGCCTTGGTCGCCAGGTAGGTGCTATAGCTGGTGTCGTTGAGCAGGTCCGCAGCGGTCTGGTCATTGGGCGATGCCAGCACCAGCGGCGAATTGATAATGTCCCCCAGCAACGCGCTGCGCACCTTCAAGCCGGTCTTGTTGACGCCCTTGCTCCACTCCACCAGGTCATTACCGGTGATCCCCGTGGGCAGGTTCTGGCTGAGGCTGGTTTGCTGGGCTGGCGAAAAGTTGCCGTAGGTCAGGGTTATCGGCACGTTGGTCGCGGTGTTCCAGGACTGATAGATCGGTGCCGTGGCGCCGGGCACGATGGCGGTGTCGGTGGTCCATTGCACCGCTGCCGTGTTGACCGTGCCCGCCGAGGTGAAGCCGAACGCCCGGATGGTGCCGCGCCAGTCCTTGGGGTCATACGTGGTCTGGTAATAACTGGAGGTGCTCGACAATGTGGCAGCGTTGGTGGTGCCGCCGCCCCCGGAGCCAGCCTTGGAAGTGATGTCGCTCAAGGCTGACGACAGGGCCGAGTTCAAGCCTTCGCTATCGCTCGCCGGATAATACTTGCCCGCTCCGTAACGGGCAGCATCGGACAACATCTGGTTGGTGACGGCAAAACCCACGGTGTAGGTATTGAGATACTGCCGGGGAAAATCCGTGGTGTTCCAGCTCTTGCCGGTGGCGTCAGTGCCGGTGGAACGCATGTCGATGTCGAAGGCGAACTTGGCGATGTCGTCCAGGTACAGCGTGTCGCCCTCGCCATCACCATTGAGATCGTCGCCATCGTTGTTGATGCCATCCCAATTCGGCAACCGGGCCAAGCCCAGCGGGTCGTTGGTGGGAAACGTCCGGTCATAGGTGGGCAAGCCGTCGGTGATCACCACGCCGAAGTTTTTCTGGCAACGGTACTGGATCGGGCTGGTGTAGGTGGCGGGCGTTCCATTGTAGTAAGGCGCCATCCCCCTGAAATAACGGGTGACCTCGTAGTAGCTCTCGGCCAAGGGGGTATTGGCGACCGCACCCAGGCCGTTGATGGCGCTGATCAGCGCGCTGTAGTTGCTGTTGGCTTGGGTCTGGGTCACGCTGCCGCTGACCGGTGACAGATCGCTGATGGCGCGCGCGATGTAGCCCCCGGGACCGGAGTTGCTGAAATTGGGTGGATTGAACGTGGCGAGGCCGATACGCAGAGCGCGGTTATTGGCGACCAGGTCGTTAGAGACATCCCGTGCGACGTTGATGCGATAGTCATTGGGGATGGTGCCGGTGGTGAAGTCCCGACTCGAGCCGTTGGCCAAGGTCACCAGGTATGCCAGGTATTTCGCGGTGTAACGGGTATCCCCGTTCCCTACCGGGTCCGGCAACCGCAGACAGATCCGCCCGATGCTGGATCGGTAGAAGCCGTACCAACCAGACGAGCAGCCGCCACGCAACAGACTCAACAACAGGATATTCGAGTCGTCCTGGTCCAGCTCATACCTGTCATTGCAATTGCTGCTGGAACTGCATGCAAATGTGCGTGTTTGCGTCGCCGCCGGATCAAACCCCGCCGCCCAGATAATGTTGTTCATGCTCCCCGAATCATCGATCAGCAGCATCACGTTCGGCGTGACGGCGGCCGCACTCAGCAAGGGCGAATCCGAAGGCGTGAACGCATAGGCCGGCGCCGCCAGGTAAAGGCTGAGCAACGCCCCCCACAGCACCTGCCTCCAACCACCGCGCACCTCAGTACTTCGCATAAATGCTCTCCACCACGCTGCGCTGGTTATTCCCCACCACCGCCACCGCTGTGATCCGGTACAACGTCGCCGACGTATTTACCGGCACGTTGACGGCTGTGAGCGTCGTGCCGATGTTCTGCACGCCATAAAACCCACCGGCGGCGGCAACCCAGAGCACCCCCGACGACGAATTGCGCCCAGCCCCCGTCAGCGTCGCCGACTCGGCCGGCGGCGCGCACTGGGTCGTGGTGGTACACACCGGCAATGAGTAGGTTTCGACCTGCACCGCGCTTTCCCCCACCCTCAGCGCCGCCTCGGCCACCTGGAACGACTGGTTGCGCTGCATGACGCTGCTGGTCATTTTTTCCTGGAGGGTGGCGCTCTGCATCGATGACAGACCGATCAGCGTCAGCAGCAACAGGAAGACCAGGCTGACCAGCAATGCCATGCCCCGCTGGCGGTGCACCTGCCCCATCGAAGTCATCTCCTTCATAGCAACCGGTTGCGCAAGGCGGCAACCACATTGAAGGTCTGCTCGCGCACTGCGTTCCTCGGATCAAAAAGCGTCAGGGTCAGGCGCACGCTGCGGATCAGTGCCGGGTCAGGCGGATTGCTCGTATAGCTCGACGCCGCGATATCCGTCGCGCTACCGGCTACGCCAAACGTCACGTCGAACGCCCGCACGTTGTCCACCAGCACCGACAAGGTCGGGTTGCCGGCACCACTGCCCAGCAGCAGTTGGTTGTTGTTGAAGCTGTAGACCAGCCGGCGGATCGGGAAGGCCAACTGCCCCGCCGCCGGTAGCCGCACGTTGGTATAGGCCGTCGCCGAGGTGCGGCAATCGGAGACGACGGTCCAGGTCGGAGCGCTACCGCCACTCCCTACGTCGGCGGTCACCAGGGTCAATCGGCGGTTGGCGTTATCCCAGCGGATCGGGGTGATCTGGCTGGCATTGAAGTCATTGGCGGTGGAAGCATCGGTAATGTTCCCCAGGCAACCGAACATGCCCACCATACGAATCTCCTGGACCATTTTGCTCAGGACGAACCGGGCGTCCTCCTGCATCACCGCCGCCGCACTTTGGCTGATGTAGGTGTTCTTGGCGGCGATGAAAACCTGCACGACACCCAGGATGACGAGCAGGCTGAGCACCAGGGCAATCATCAATTCAATCAGGCCGAATCCCCGGCAACGCCTGTTCATGGTGGCGTCCCTGGCGGATCCACGGCGACGCGGCTGGTGAGTACGAAGCTGCGCCGCGCCTCGGCCGCGTCGGTGGTGTTGGCGGCCCGGGCGTCGTCCCAGGAAATGGTGATGGTGTAGACCCGCTGGTTCAGGGCGATGGTGCCGGTGGCCGTGGCGCCGCCGAAGGC
This sequence comes from Pseudomonas sp. NFACC56-3, assembly GCF_900100025.1. Classification (NCBI taxonomy): domain Bacteria; kingdom Pseudomonadati; phylum Pseudomonadota; class Gammaproteobacteria; order Pseudomonadales; family Pseudomonadaceae; genus Pseudomonas; species Pseudomonas sp. NFACC56-3. Next base: position 17,407 of record NZ_FMTK01000030.1, read on the forward strand.
GATGATGTTGGTCTTGAAATCGTAGAGGTCCTGGTCCCGGGCCACGTTGAGGTTCGGCGAGCTGGGCGGTGTGACGGTGTAGTCGGCACCGGAGTTGGCGCGAATGCGGTCCAGCAGGTCGTAGGCGATGAAGCTGGCCTGGCTGGTCATGCGCGAACTGTCGGTGTACTTGAGCGCATTGAGCTGGATCATCGCCGCCCCCAGCAAGCCGACGCCGAGAATCAGCACCGCCACCAGCACCTCGATCAGCGTCATGCCCTCCTGTGCCCTTTTACTGCAATCCTTCATCCGCAACTTCCGCCCAATACGATTCTTCCATTGAGGCAAACACTCAGCGTCCTGCTCTGCGCCCCTCGTACATAATTGAAGCTCACCGGCGTGGCCGGTGCCGATAGCCCACCGAGGTTGTTGAAATCGATGTTGTTCACCTCTGAGGTTAGCGCCAGAGTCGCGCCACTGCTCATCGCTGGAACAACCCGCAATACATTGGCCGGCGTGCCAGTACTGTCATACACCGTCAGTTCGCCGCTCCAGACGCTGCCCTCGGCCGTGGGGCGGATGCGCGTGGTGATACCACGGTCGATCGCCTCCAGCCGGGCAAAGTTCAGCGCCCGACGCAAGTCGTCAACCTCGGTGTCGGCCTTGGTGCTCTGCAGCGCGCCGGTGAATGACGGCACCGCCATGGTAATCAGGATCAACAGCACGCCAAGGGCCACCAGCACCTCGATCAGCGTGAAACCTTTTGTACGAAGATCCATCGGTGCCCTCCGTTGCCGTCGGCTATACCTGCCTCTACACGCTAGAACAAACCACCGCCTGTGGCGAGGGAGCTTGCTCCCGCTCGGGCGCGTAGCGGCCGCTATCTTGGGGCCGCTGCGCAGCCCAGCGGGAGCAAGCTCCCTCGCCACAACATGCTGGCTGCCACACTGAGTGCTTGCACTATCGCACCACTTCACATGCTCCAGGGAGGAGATGTCATGTACCAACAGGGCTTCAGCCTGATCGAACTGCTCATGGGACTGGCAATTGCCGCAATTGTTCTGCCATGGGCCAACGCGGGCTACCAAGAACTGATCGAATCCATCGAGCGCAAGGACACCGCGCAGTTGCTGATCAGCGGGTTACGCAGCGCGCGCAGCGAGGCCATCACGCGCAACCGGACGGTCGTGCTCAGGGGGATAGACAACGATTGGGGCCGGGGCTGGCGCATCACCCTGGACGATAAGGAGAAGACCGTGCTGATGGAGCGCAGCGCCAGCGCCCGGGTGGTCGGCAACCAGCCGGTGAAACACCGGGTGAGGTTCGGCAGCCAAGGGGAAGCCCTGCACCCCAGTGGCGCATTCCAGGCAGGCACACTGCATGTCTGCGCCAGACGCGGGCCGGTCAGCCATCATCAAGTGATACTGGCCCCTTCCGGCCGCGTGCGCCTGGAAAGCATCGAAGCCGAACAGGCGCTGTGCGAAAAGGGAATTAAAGCAAGGAGCGCACGCGCAGCTCTTTCGGCATCGAGAACGTGATGTTCTCCTCGCGCCCGGCCAACTCATCGGCCCCCGTTGCGCCCCAGGCTTGCAGTTGCTGGATCACGCCGCGCACCAGCACTTCCGGAGCCGAAGCACCGGCGGTGATGCCGATACGCTCGATGCCCTCGAACCAGCTGCGTTGCATGTCCTCGGCACCGTCGATCAGGTAAGCGGGCGTGGACATGCGCTCGGCCAGCTCGCGCAGGCGGTTGGAGTTGGAACTGTTCGGGCTGCCGACCACCAGCACCACATCGCATTCGTTGGCCAGTTGCTTGACCGCATCCTGACGGTTCTGGGTGGCGTAGCAGATGTCATCCTTGCGCGGACCGCCGATGGCCGGAAAGCGCGCGCGCAGGGCGTCAATCACACGGCTGGTGTCATCCATGGACAGGGTCGTCTGGGTCACGAACGCCAGGCTATCGGGGTTGCGTACCTGCAAGGCCGCAACGTCAGCCTCGTCTTCGACCAGGTAGATCGCACCGCCGTTGCTGGCATCGTATTGGCCCATGGTGCCTTCGACTTCCGGGTGGCCTTCATGGCCGATCAGGATGCACTCGCGACCGTCACGACTGTAGCGCGCCACTTCGATGTGCACCTTGGTCACCAACGGGCACGTCGCGTCGAACACCTTCAGGCCTCGGCCGGCGGCTTCGCTGCGCACGGCCTGGGAAACCCCGTGGGCACTGAAGATCACGATGACATCGTCCGGCACCTGGTCCAGTTCCTCGACGAAAATGGCCCCGCGGCTGCGCAGGTCCTCGACGACGAATTTGTTGTGGACCACTTCGTGGCGCACGTAGATCGGCGGCCCGAAGACTTCCAGGGCGCGGTTGACGATTTCGATCGCCCGGTCCACACCGGCGCAGAAGCCACGGGGGTTGGCGAGTTTGATTTGCATGCTGTGCCTCGTGTCTTGCGCGCAAGAAATTGAATGCTTGCCTGTTGATCGAGCGAAAGGCCCGAAAACAAGGAGATCCCATGTGGGAGCGAGCTTGCTCGCGATGGCGGCGAGTCAGTCCCCCCTGTATTGAAAGTGACTCCGTCATCGCGAGCAAGCTCGCTCCCACAGTGAATCGGTTGGCAGCAGGAACTGCCTGTTAAATCTCAAACCGCCTTGACCTCAAGGATTTCCACTTCGAAGTTCAAGGTCTTGCCCGCCAGCGGATGGTTGAAGTCCACGGTCACCTGGGTGTCATCGAACGCCTTCACTACACCCGGCAACTCGGTATTGGCCGCGTCGTTGAAGATCACCAGCAGGCCCTCGGACAGCTCCATGTCCTGGAACTGGGAGCGTGGCATGGTCTGCACGTTTTGCGGGTTGGGCTGACCAAAGGCGTTTTCCGGTGACACGACCACGGTGCGCTTGTCGCCGGCCTTGAAACCGAGGATTGCCGCTTCGAAGCCTGGCAGCAGGTTGCCATCACCGACCTTGAACACCGCCGGGGCCTTGTCGAAAGTGCTGTCGACGGTGTCGCCGTTCTCCAGGTGCAGGGCGAAGTGAAGCTTCACTTCGGTGTTTTGAGCGATACGCTGCTCAGTCATGGACGGCTTCTCCGGTTTTCTTGCTCTTGAACATGTCCAGGGCGAGCATCACGGCGCCCACGCTGATGGCACTGTCGGCAAAGTTGAACGCCGGGAAATACCAGCGGTTCTGCCAATGCACCAGGATGAAATCGATGACGTGGCCCAGGGCGATGCGGTCATAGAGATTGCCCAACGCCCCCCCCAGCACCAAGGCCAGCGCCACCGCCAGCCAGGTCTCATTACGTCCCAGGCGCTTGAGCCAGACCACCAGCACGGCACTGACCACGACGGCAATCAGGGCGAACAGCCAGCGCTGCCAGCCGGAACTGTCGGCCAGGAAACTGAACGCCGCCCCGGTGTTGTAGGCCAGGGTCCAGCTGAAGTAATCAGGGATGATCACGATCTGCTGGTACAGGGTCAACGAGCTTTCAAAGTGGAACTTGCTGGCCTGGTCGATGACCAGTACCAGCACGCTCAACCAGAGCCAGCCCAGCCGTCCAAAACGGCCCGCTGCGTTAGGCATAGTGGCGAACCTCGCCAGCACCGCTGATGTTGTCGACGCAACGACCGCAGATTTCCGGATGTTCCGGGTTCACGCCGACGTCTTCGCGGCAGTGCCAGCAACGGGCGCACTTGGTGTGGTTCGACTTGACGATCTTCAGCTTCAGGCCGCTGACTTCGGTGGTCACCGCATCGGCCGGCGCCTGCACCAACGGCGCGACACTGGCAGTGGAGGTGATCAGCACGAAGCGCAGCTCGTTGCCTAGCTTGGCCAGGTCGCCGCTAAGGGCTTCTTCAGCGTAGAGGGTCACTTCGGCCTGCAGGTTGCCACCGACGGCCTTGGCCGCGCGCTGGATCTCCATTTCCTTGTTGACCGCGGTCTTGACCGCCATGATCCGGTCCCAATAGGCACGGTCCAGTTCGAAGCCCTGGGGCAATTCGGTCAGGCCTTCGTACCAGGTGTTGAGCATCACCGACTCGTTACGCTCGCCCGGCAGGTATTGCCACAGCTCGTCGGCGGTGAACGCCAGGATCGGCGCGATCCAGCGCACCAGCGCTTCGCTGATGTGGAACAGCGCGGTCTGGCACGAACGACGGGCCTTGCTGTTGGCGCCGGTGGTGTACTGGCGGTCCTTGATGATGTCGAGGTAGAAACCACCGAGCTCCTGCACGCAGAAGTTGTGGATCTTGGAGTAGACGTTCCAGAAACGGTATTCGCCGTAATGCTCCTGCAATTCGCGTTGCAGCAACAGGGTACGGTCCACGGCCCAACGGTCCAGGGCAAGCATTTCCTCGGCCGGCAGCAGGTCGGTGGCCGGGTTGAAGCCGGTCAGGTTCGAGAGCAGGAAGCGCGCGGTGTTACGGATCCGCCGGTAGGCGTCCGCACTGCGCTGCAGGATCTGCTCGGAAACGGCCATCTCGCCGGAATAGTCGGTGGAGGCCACCCACAGGCGCATGATGTCGGCGCCCAGGGTGTCGTTGACCTTCTGCGGCGCGATCACGTTGCCCAGGGACTTGGACATCTTGCGGCCGGACTCGTCGACGGTGAAGCCGTGGGTCAGCAGTTCGCGGTACGGCGCGTGGTTGTCGATGGCGCAACCGGTCAGCAACGACGAGTGGAACCAGCCACGGTGCTGGTCGGAGCCTTCCAGGTACAGGTCGGCGCGCGGGCCGCTCTCGTGGCCCATCGGGTGCGAACCGCGCAGCACGTGCCAGTGGGTGGTGCCGGAGTCGAACCAGACGTCCAGGGTGTCGCTGATCTTGTCGTACAGCGGTGCTTCGTCGCCCAGCAGCTCGGCGGCATCGAGCTTGAACCAGGCTTCGATGCCTTCGGCTTCGACGCGCTTGGCCACGACTTCCATCAGTTCGACGGTGCGCGGGTGCAACTCGCCGCTTTCCTTGTTCAGGAAGAACGGGATCGGCACGCCCCAGTTGCGCTGGCGGGAGATGCACCAGTCCGGACGATTGGCGATCATCGAGTGCAGGCGTGCCTGGCCCCAGGCCGGTACGAACTGGGTCTCTTCGATGGCCTTGAGCGAACGCTGGCGCAGGGTGTCACCGCTGGTGGGCTGCTTGTCCATGCCGATGAACCACTGCGCGGTGGCACGGTAGATCAGCGGGGTCTTGTGGCGCCAGCAGTGCATGTAGCTGTGTTCGATGACGGTGGTGTGCAGCAGCGCGCCGACTTCGCTCAGCTTGTCGACAATGACCGGGTTGGCTTTCCAGATGAACTGGCCGCCGAAGAACTCCAGCGACGACACGTACACGCCATTGCTCTGCACCGGGTTGAGGATGTCGTCGTTGACCATGCCGTACTTCTTGCAGGTCACGAAGTCGTCGACGCCATAGGCCGGCGCGGAGTGAACCACGCCAGTGCCTGCGCCCAGTTCCACGTAGTCGGCCAAGTACACCGGCGACAGGCGGTCATAGAACGGATGACGGAAATTGATCAGTTCCAGCGCCGAACCCGGGGCGGTGGCGACCACCGAACCTTCGAGGTTGTAGCGGGCCAGGCAGGCTTCGACCAGTTCTTCGGCCAGCACCAGCAGCTTGTCGCCAACGTCCACCAGGGCGTAGGTGAATTCCGGGTGGACGTTCAGCGCCTGGTTGGCCGGGATGGTCCACGGGGTGGTGGTCCAGATCACGATCGACGCCGGCTTGGCCAGCTTGCCCAGGCCGAACGCGGCGGCGAGCTTGTCTTCATCGGCGATCGGGAACGCGACGTCGATGGTCGAGGACTTCTTGTTCTCGTACTCGACTTCCGCCTCGGCCAGGGCCGAACCGCAATCGAAGCACCAGTTCACCGGCTTGAGGCCCTTGAACACGAAACCGCCCTCGACGATTTTCGCCAGGGCGCGGATTTCGCCGGCTTCGTTCTTGAAGTCCATGGTCTTGTACGGGTTGGCAAAGTCACCCAGCACGCCGAGACGAATGAATTCGGACTTCTGCCCTTCGATCTGCTCGGTGGCGTAGGCACGGCACAGCTCGCGTGTCTTGTCCGCGCCCAGGTTCTTGCCGTGGGTCACTTCGACCTTGTGCTCGATCGGCAGGCCATGGCAATCCCAGCCCGGGACATACGGCGCATCAAAACCCGACAGGGTCTTGGAGCGGACGATCATGTCCTTGAGAATCTTGTTCAGCGCGTGACCGATGTGGATGGTGCCGTTGGCGTACGGAGGGCCGTCGTGCAGGACGAACTTCGGACGATCCTTGCCAATTTCGCGCAACTTTCCGTACAGGCCAATGCTGTCCCAACGCTGCAGAATCTGTGGTTCGCGCTGAGGCAGGCCGGCCTTCATTGGGAAGGCGGTGTCCGGAAGGTTTAGCGTGGCTTTATAGTCGGTCATTTAAGGCTCTTCATTAGCGATTGGCGCTGGATGCGACAAGGGCACGGGCGGCGGCGATATCTGCATGGATCGCCGTCTTGAGCGCCTCCAGAGAGGCAAAACGCTGCTCTTCACGCAGCTTATGGTGGAAAACCACCGTCAAACGCCGGTCATACAGATCGCCGGCAAAATCCAGAACATGTACTTCAAGGTGGGCCTTGCCATCGCCCTGGACCGTGGGGCGCACGCCGATGTTGGCGACGCCGGGCCAGGTCTTGCCGTCGATCTCGACACTCACCAGGAACACCCCGGTCAGCGGCACACGACGACGCTTGAGTTGCACGTTGGCCGTCGGCGTGCCCAATTGGCGCGCCAACTTCTGCCCGTGCAGGATCCGCCCGGCAATCCGGTACGGCCGGCCGAGCAAGCGCTCGGCCAATTCGAAATCGGCCGCCGCCAGGGCATTGCGGACCTGGGTGCTGCTGACGCGCAAGCCATCCATCTCGACGGTCTGCGCCGCTTCGACGGTGAACCCCTGGGCGATACCGGCCTGTTGCAGGTAATCGAAATCCCCGGACCGATCACAGCCGAAACGGAAATCATCGCCGACTTCCAGATGCTTCACATCGAGACCATCCACCAGAATGGTATCGACGAATTCGGCGGCACTGAGCTTGCTCAGGCGCTGGTTGAAGGCCAGGCACAGGACCCGGTCGACACCTTCGGCGGCCAGCAGTTGCAGTTTGTCCCGCAGCCGGGCCAGGCGGGCCGGGGCGGTGTCCGGGGCGAAAAACTCCCGTGGCTGCGGCTCGAAAATCACCACGCAGCTGGGCACGCCCAACTCCAGCGCACGCTCGCGCAGTCGCGCCAGGATAGCCTGGTGGCCACGGTGAACACCGTCAAAGTTGCCAATAGTGGCGACGCAGCCCCGATGCTGGGGGCGCAGGTTGTGGAGACCTCGAACCAGCTGCATAACGCGCTTCTTGCTCATAAAGTGGCCGATTATAACCACACCCGGCGGCCGACGACAGGCAACACCGCACGCCAAAGTGATCGAACCGACAAAACCACTGCCAGGCCCGGGATTATCGAGGGCTCGCCCTCAGCTCAAGGCCTTGCGATTGAAGTCGCGCAGGCGGAACCCCATCAGCAGCAACATACCGAAATACGCCACCACACCGGCGACCACCAGCACACCCAGGCGCAGGAAACGCGCGAGCATCTGCCCTTCGCCCCAGGCCGGCATGAAATGCATCCCCCCCAGCAGGACCGCCGACATCACGGCCACGGCCACCAGCAGCTTGAGGCCGAACTTGCCCCAGCCCGGCTGCGGCTGATACATCTTTTGCTTGCGCAGTTGATAAAACAGCAGCCCGGCGTTGAGGCAAGCGCCGGCACTGATCGCCAGGGCCAGGCCGGCATGGGCCAACGGACCGATCAGCAACAGGTTGAACAACTGGGTCATCACCAGGGTGAAAATGGCGATCTTCACCGGCGTGCGAATGTTCTGCTGGGCGTAGAACCCTGGTGCCAGCACCTTGATCACGATGATCCCGAGCAAGCCCACCGAGTAAGCGATCAGCGCACGCTGGGTCATCGAGGCGTCGAACGCATTGAACTGGCCGTACTGGAACAACGAGACGGTCAGCGGCTCGGCCAGGATCCCCAGCGCCAGGGAACACGGCAGCACCAGCACAAAGCACAGGCGCAGGCCCCAATCGAGAATTCGCGAGTATTCGTGGCGGTCCTGGCTGGCATAGGTCTTGGCCAGGGTGGGCAGCAGGATCGTGCCCAGAGCCACGCCCAGCACGCCGGACGGCAACTCCATCAAGCGGTCGGCGTAGTACATCCACGACACCGAGCCGGCCACCAGGAACGAGGCAAAGATGGTGTTGATGATCAGGGAAATCTGGCTCACCGACACCCCCAGGATCGCCGGGAGCATCTGCTTCATCACCCGCCACACGCCGCTGTCGCGCAGGTTCAGCCGCGGCAGCACCAGCATGCCGATCTTTTTCAGGTGCGGCAGTTGATAGAGCAGTTGCGCCAGGCCACCCACCAGCACCGCCCAGCCCAGGGCCATCACCGGTGGGTCGAAGTACGGCGTCAGGAACACGGCGAAGACGATCATGCTGACGTTGAGCAAGGTCGGCACAAAGGCCGGCACGGAAAAGCGGTTCCAGGTGTTGAGGATCGCCCCGGCCAGGGACGACAGGGAAATCAGCAATATATAAGGAAAGGTCACCCGCAGCAGGTCCGCGGTGAGCCGGAATTTTTCCGGGGTGTCGGTGAAGCCCGGCGCCGTGGCCCAGATCACCCAGGGCGCGGCGAGCATGCCGGCGGCCGTGACCAGCGCCAGCACCAAGGTCAGCAGACCGGTGACGTAGGCAATGAATGTGCGGGTTGCCTCATCGCCTTTCTGGCTTTTATATTCCGCCAGGATCGGCACGAAGGCCTGGGAAAAGGCGCCTTCGGCGAAGATCCGCCGCAACAGGTTGGGCAGCTTGAAGGCGATGAAGAAGGCGTCCGTCGCCATCCCGGCGCCGAATATCCGTGCGATCAGCGTATCGCGAACGAACCCCAGGATGCGGGAAAGCATCGTGATAGAGCTGACGGCGGCCAACGATTTGAGCAGATTCATGAAAAGAGTTTTTGCCTGTCGATAAACAGCAGGCGAACAACGCGCCCACTTGTGCGATACTCCGCGCCGCTAAACAGTGCAGAGCCAAAGCCCGCGAGTTTACAGGTCGCACGCCGGAAAGAAATCCTTCGGTGCGCAGCACCTGCCATTCAGCGGAACGCGTCACCCGCCCTTGACAAGACTTCAACTCATCGGCATGATTCGCGGCCTATTTTGTTTGCTATTTCCCAAAAAGTCTTTCGAGGAGCTCGACGGTGGCCAACACACCTTCCGCCAAAAAACGTGCAAAACAGGCTGAGAAGCGTCGCAGCCACAACGCCAGCCTGCGTTCCATGGTCCGTACCTACATCAAGAACGTAGTCAAGGCCATCGACGCAAAAGACGCTGAAAAAGCTCAAGCTGCTTACGTTCTGGCTGTGCCAGTTATCGACCGTATGGCCGATAAAGGCATCATCCACAAGAACAAGGCTGCTCGCCATAAGAGCCGCCTGAATGGCCACGTAAAGGCCCTGAACGTTGCCGCTGCTGCCTAAGCGACGCGCTCGTTAAAAAACCGACCTCAGGGTCGGTTTTTTATTGCCTGCAACTCTTCATTCAGAACATTGTGGGAGCGAGCTTGCTCGCGATGGCGGAGCATCAGACAAATCGTTGTTACTGACGTACCGCCATCGCGAGCAAGCTCGCTCCCACAGGGCTATGTGTTGATTATTGAGCGCGAGCCCACGGCAAGATCGGAATCGCCGTCACCGCATTCTGCGGGCTGCCCTCGATCACGCGGTCGCTGTAGACCAGGTACACCAGCGTATTGCGCTTCTTGTCGAGAAAGCGCACCACTTGCATAGTCTTGAACACCAGCGAAGTGCGCTCGCGGAACACCTCCTCACCATCCTTGAGCTCACCCTTGAAGCTGATGGGCCCGACCTGACGACAGGCGATGGACGCCTCGGCGCGATCCTCGGCCAGGCCCAGGCCGCCTTTTACACCGCCGGTCTTGGCCCGCGACAAGTAACAGGTCACGCCCTCCACCTTGGGATCATCGAATGCCTCGACCACGATCCGGTCGTTCGGCCCGACAAACTTGAACACCGTCGACACCTGGCCAATTTCCTCGGCCGACGCCAGCAGCGGCACCGCCAGCAGCAAGCCGATCAATCCTTTTGCCAAACCCATGTTTTTTCCTTAGACGAGGATCAGGTTGTCACGGTGGACCAGTTCAGGCTCCGCCATGTAACCCAACAGACCGACAATCGCATCAGACGATTGACCGATGATTTTCTGCGCTTCCAGGGCGCTGTAGTTGGCCAGGCCACGGGCGATCTCGCGACCGTCCGGCGCCACGCACACGACCATTTCGCCGCGACGGAAACTGCCCTGGACCAACTTCACCCCCACCGGCAGCAGGCTTTTGTTGCCCTGGGACAACGCCGCCACGGCGCCCGCATCCAGCACCAGCGTGCCACGGGTTTGCAGGTGGCCGGCCAGCCATTGCTTGCGCGCCGCCAGCATGCCGCGCTCAGGGGACAGCAAAGTACCGATGCGCTCGCCCGCCTTCAGACGATCCAGCACCCGCTCCAGCCGACCGCCGACGATGATGGTGTGAGCCCCGGAGCGCGCCGCCAGACGTGCCGCACGCAGCTTGGTCTGCATGCCCCCACGCCCCAGCGCACCGCCCGTGCCACCCGCCACCGCATCCAGCGCAGGGTCGTCGGCACGGGCTTCGTAGATCAGCTTGGCATCGGGGTTATTGCGCGGATCGGCGTCAAACATGCCGTCGCGATCCGTGAGGATCACCAACAGGTCCGCCTCCACCAGGTTCGCCACCAACGCGGCCAGGGTGTCGTTATCGCCGAAACGGATCTCGTCGGTGACCACCGTGTCGTTCTCGTTGATCACCGGGATGACCTTCAGCTCCACCAGCGCCCGCAAGGTACTGCGAGCATTGAGGTAGCGCTTGCGATCGGACAGGTCGTCGTGGGTCAGCAGGATCTGCGCCGTATGGCGACCGTGCTCGGCAAAGCTCGACTCCCAGGCCTGCACCAGGCCCATCTGGCCGATGGCGGCGGCCGCCTGCAGCTCATGCATCGCGCTGGGTCGCGACGTCCAGCCCAAACGGCTCATACCGGCTGCCACTGCCCCCGAAGAGACCAACACCAACTCGACGCCAGCCTCATGCAAGGCCACCATCTGCTCGACCCACACCGCCATTGCCTGGCGATCCAGCCCCTTGCCATCCGCCGTCAGCAGTGCGCTACCGATCTTCACGACCCAGCGCCGCGCACCCGTCACCTTGCTCCGCATTATCTTCAACCTTTGCCAGCGAACGGCGCGACCCAGCGCCGCCCATGGGATTATTCGTATTTGCGTTTACAGATACCAAAACGCCGCTCGAATGAGCGGCGCCTTGGGAACCGGCTTGCCGGCGATGATAACACTGCGCTGAAACACTTGAACCTGTGGGAGCGAGCTTGCTCACGATAGCGGCGTGTCAGCTAACGACTATGTCAACTGACAGACCGCTTTCGCGAGCAAGCTCGCTCCCACAGGGCTCACAGGTCCTGGCTTCACGCCAGCACAAGATCAGTCACGAACGTAGATGATTTCCGGACCGTCTTCGTCATCCACATCTTCTTCGTCCCAATCGTCGTCACCGATGTCATGGACCGACTTGACGCCACTGCGACGCAGGGCGCGCTGGTCATCCAGCGCCTGCAGCTGGGCACGGGCCTCGTCTTCGATGCGCTGGTCGAGCTCGGCCAGCTCTTCCTTGTAGGCCGGATCGTTGGCCAGGCGGTCGGCGCGATCTTCCAGGTAACGCATGATGTCGTGGCACAGGCGCTCGGTGCCTTCTTTGGCGATGGCCGAGATCACATAGACCGGACCTTCCCACTCCAGGCGGTCGACGATTTCCTTGACCCGCTCCTCATGTTCTTCTTCGAGGATCTGGTCGCACTTGTTCAGCACCAGCCAACGATCACGCTCGGCCAGGGCCGGGCTGAACTTGGTCAGCTCGTTGACGATGACTTCGGCAGCCTCGGCGGCGTCGGTTTCATCCAGCGGCGCCATGTCGACGAGGTGCAGTAACAGGCGGGTACGGGACAAGTGCTTGAGGAAACGAATCCCCAGGCCCGCGCCCTCGGAAGCCCCTTCGATCAGCCCCGGAATGTCGGCGATCACGAAACTCTTCCAGCGGTCGACGCTGACCACGCCCAGGTTCGGCACAAGGGTGGTGAACGGGTAATCGGCCACTTTTGGCTTGGCCGCCGACACCGAGCGAATGAAGGTACTTTTACCGGCGTTCGGCAGGCCCAGCAGGCCCACGTCGGCCAACACCTTCATTTCCAGCTTCAGGTCACGCTGCTCGCCGGGCTTGCCTGGCGTGGTCTGGCGCGGCGCACGGTTGGTGCTGGATTTGAAACGGGTGTTGCCCAGGCCGTGCCAGCCGCCATGGGCGACCAGCAGACGCTGGCCGGCCTTGGTCAGGTCGCCGATCACTTCCTGGGTGGCCGAATCGATCACCGTGGTACCGACTGGCACGCGCAGGATCAGGTCTTCACCCTTCTTGCCGGTGCAGTCGGTGCTGCCGCCGTTGGAGCCACGCTCGGCATCGAAGTGCCGGGTGTAACGGTAGTCCACCAGGGTGTTGAGGTTTTCGTCAGCGAGCATGTAGATCGAGCCGCCGTCACCCCCATCACCGCCGTTCGGGCCACCGTTTTCAATGAATTTTTCCCGACGGAAACTCATGCAACCATTGCCGCCGTCGCCAGCCTTCACTCGAATCGATACTTCATCAACAAACTTCATGACACACGCCTCTCGCCATACGGACGAGCCAAAAAAACAAGACATAAGACTCTTGCAAAAATGAGCGCAGCGACCTGATGACACGCCCCAACCGCAGCGCCGACAGCCCATACAAACAGTTTTGCAAGAGACTCACCCCACAAACGAAAAAGCCCCGTCGCAAGACAGGGCTTTTCCAGCGGTCTCGCAATTAAGCTGCGATAACGCTTACGTAACGACGACCGAAGGCGCCTTTTACTTCGAACTTGATCACGCCTTCGACTTTAGCGAAGAGGGTGTGATCTTTACCCATGCCCACGCCGTAGCCAGCGTGGAATTGGGTGCCGCGCTGACGCACGATGATGTTGCCTGCTTTGATAGCCTGGCCGCCATACATCTTCACGCCAAGGCGTTTGGCTTCTGAGTCGCGACCGTTACGGGTACTACCACCAGCTTTTTTGTGTGCCATGAGTTCAATTCTCCTAGTGAGGAATTAGGCTGAAATTAAGCCTGAATACCGGTGATTTTGATCTCGGTGTACCACTGGCGGTGGCCCATGCGCTTCATGTGGTGCTTACGACGACGGAACTTGATGATGCGGACTTTATCGTGACGACCTTGGGAGATCACTTCAGCCACAACGGTAGCGCCAGCAACGACTGGAGCGCCGATATTCACGTCATCGCCATTGGCGACCAACAGAACGCGATCAAAAGTCACGGATTCGCCGGTAGCGATTTCCAGTTTTTCGATCTTCAGGTATTCACCTGGGGCGACCTTGTATTGCTTGCCACCAGTAACAATTACTGCGTACGACATGGTATTTCTCCGATAATCCTGCTCACCCAGCGCTTTATAAGAAGAGGTATTGGCTGGCATGGCTGCATGGGCTGGAAGGCCCGGATGCAATTGCGTAAGGCAGGTGCTGCCCAGGAAGTTCAGGGTGCGCGATTGTACGCAAGCTGTTCGAGCCTTGCAAGTAGCCGTCCATCTTGCCTTGACAGGCCTGGGTGGGGGTCCTAGCATGCCGCGCAACCCTTCTGGAGCACCTGTCGCTGATGCAACCCCAAGCTTTCTACCGCGCGGTGGCGGACGATTTTAGCGCCGTCGACGGCATCATCAAGAAGCAGCTGACTTCCCGCGTGCCTCTGGTATCGAAAATCGGCGACTACATCACTTCGGCGGGCGGTAAACGCCTGCGTCCTTTATTGGTGCTGCTGTGCGGCAAGGCCCTGGGTCGCGAAGGCGACGACATGCGCCTGCTGGCCGCCACCATCGAATTCCTGCACACCGCGACCCTGCTGCACGACGACGTGGTCGACATGTCCGGCATGCGTCGTGGCCGTTCGACCGCCAACGCCATGTGGGGCAACGCCCCGAGCGTGCTGGTGGGCGACTTCCTTTATTCGCGCTCGTTCGAAATGATGGTCGAGCTGGGCTCGATGCCGGTGATGAAGATCCTGTCCCAGGCCACACGCATCATCGCCGAAGGCGAAGTGCTGCAGTTGTCCAAGGTACGCGATGCCAGCACAACGGAAGAGACCTACATGGAAGTCATCCGCGGCAAGACCGCGATGCTCTTCGAGGCCTCGACCCACAGCGCCGCTGCCCTGGCCGGCGCCAGCGCCGAGCAGAGCGAAGCGCTGCGCACGTTCGGCGACCACCTGGGCGTGGCCTTCCAGTTGGTGGACGACCTGCTCGACTACAAGGGCGATGCCGAGACCCTGGGCAAGAACGTCGGTGACGACCTGGCCGAAGGCAAACCGACCCTGCCGCTGATCTACACCATGCGCGAAGGCACGCCAGAACAGGCGGCGCTGGTACGCCAGGCGATCCAGAAAGGCGGGATCGAAGACCTGGAAAGCATCCGGATCGCGGTCGAAGCTTCCGGCTCGCTGGAATACACCGCGAAACTGGCCCGGGACTACGTCGCCCGCGCGATCAAATGCCTCGACGCCCTGCCGCCCAGCGAATACCGCGATGCGCTGGTGGAATTGAGCGAGTTTGCGGTGGCGCGTACTCACTAAGTCGATTGCAAGAGGCTTTTTGTGGCGAGGGAGCTTGCTCCCGCTGGGCTGCGCAGCAGCCCCCATTGAATGCATTGCGGTTGCTACGCAACCGAGCGGGAGCAAGCTCCCTCGCCACAGGACCGTGTACACACCCTCTCAGCAACAAAACCCTATATAATGTGCGCCCTTTTGCCCTCCTGATACCCAAGGAACCTTAGTGAGCACGTTGCCTCCCTGCCCGAAATGCAATTCCGAATACACCTACGAAGACGGCACCCAGCTGGTCTGCCCGGAGTGTGCCCACGAATGGTCCGCCAGCGGCGAAGCTGAAGCGGCGTCCGACGACACCGTGAAGAAAGATTCGGTCGGCAATGTCTTGCAGGACGGCGACACCATCACCGTGATCAAGGACCTCAAGGTCAAGGGCACCTCGCTGGTGGTCAAGGTCGGCACCAAGGTCAAGAACATCCGCCTGTGCGATGGCGACCACGATATCGATTGCAAGATCGACGGCATCGGCCCGATGAAACTCAAATCCGAATTCGTCAGAAAAGTCTGATTCGGCTGTATTCCATCCCATGCCCCGCGTGTGGGATGGAGCTTCACCCTCCCCGCTTGAGCCCCATTTCCCGGGCGTTAGCCAGGTGCCAGCCGCCTTGAGCTAGCACAACCCACCGTCAGAAAAACAATCGCAACGCCAATAGAGACTTGCTATTTAGCGAATAAGAATTATTCTCATCGAATCCATCAAGGAGATGAGAACCATGACCTATTTGATCGATGCCTGGCTGGACCGCCCACATCCCTACCTCAGGATCCTGCATCGGGAAACCGGGGAAGTCTGTGCGGTGCTTGAAGAAGAAGCCTTGAACGAGCTGCAGGACCAAGGAGACCTGGACCTCAACAGCCTCAATTCCAGTGAGCCGCTGGTGCTCAAGGAGCTGGTGCGCAATCTGTTCCTGTTCTGCTATGCCCGGGCGTTGCGCCCTACGGGTGATTTCAGCGGCAGATTCCACGGATGAACACAGAGGTCATGTGGGAGCGGGCTTGCTCGCGAAAGCGGTGGGTCAGTTAACGATAATGTCGACTGACAGTCCGCATTCGCGAGCAAGCCCGCTCCCACATATTTGCCCGGCATTAAACCAGGCAGGGTCTTACAGCACGTCCAGCAACTCGACGTCGAACACCAATACGCTATGCGGCGGAATGCTGCCAACGCCTTGAGCGCCGTAAGCCAGTTCGCTCGGCACGTACAGGCGCCATTTGCTGCCGGCATTCATCAGTTGCAGTGCTTCGGTCCAGCCTGGGATCACGCCGCCTACCGGGAATTCGGCTGGTTGGCCACGATCGTAGGAGCTGTCGAACACAGTGCCGTCGATCAGGGTGCCGTGGTAGTGGGTACGCACCTGGTCTTCACGGGTCGGCTTGGCGCCTTCACCCTGGGTCAGCACTTCGAACTGCAGGCCGGAAGCCAGGGTGGTGATGCCTTCACGCTTGGCGTTTTCCGCCAGGAATGCACGGCCTTCGCCAGCGGCGGCTTCAGCCTTGGCAGCGGCTTCGGCTTGCATGATTTCACGAATGACCTTGAAGCTGGCGGACATCTCGTCCTGGTCCACGCGGCTTGGTTTGCCGGCGAACGCGTCGGTCAGGCCGGCCAGGATCGCGTCCAGGCTGACACCCGGTGGCGGGTTGTCGCGCAGTTGGTCGCCCAACTGACGGCCAATGCCGTAGCTGACGCGGGTTTCGTCGGTGGACAGGTTAACTTCGGACATGATGCTGCTCCGCTGTGCGGACGGCTCGAGAGTGGCCGTGCGTGACACAGCGCCTCCCGGAGCGCCCGGAACCAAAAGGGCGAGCAGACTAGCACAGATGCCACGGCGGGTGACGAGCCTCCACGTCAAAGCAACCCGCCAGAAACGACAACGCCCGCCTGCAGTTCGCCAGGCGGGCGTTGCGCCAGCGCGAGGAACGGGCCTCAGTGCTTGGTCAGTTTGTCCAGGTAGCCCATGGCAAAGGCCGAGACCACGAAGGTCATGTGGATGATCACGTACCACATCAGGTGCTCGGGATCGACGTTCTTGGCGTCCATGAAAATGCGCAGCAGGTGGATGGAGGAAATGGCCACGATCGAGGCGGCGACTTTCATCTTCAGCGATGAAGAGTCCATGGTGCCCAGCCAGTTGAGCTTTTCCTTGTCGGAATCGATGTCCAGTTGCGAAACGAAGTTCTCGTAGCCGGAAATCATCACCATCACCAGCAGGCCGCCCACCAGCGCCATGTCGATCAGCGACAGCAGCACCAGGATCAGCTCGGACTCGGCCATGGCGAACACATTGGGGATGACGTGAAACACTTCCTGGAAGAATTTCAGCGCCAAGGCCAGCAAGCCCAGGGACAGCCCGAAATAGATCGGCGCCAGCAGCCAGCGGGAGGCGTACATTGCATTTTCGATAAAGCGTTCCATTGAGTCTCACACCTGGGGCTGAAAAATCGCGGCGAGTATATCAGCCACGACCTGCCCCACAAATGCCGGGGCCATCCCTGGTCCCTGCTCTTGTGTCAAAATTTTTCTGCGAGTGCCCGTGCGACGACAGCCTTCAATGCAGCGGACGAAACTCGAAGCCGCCGACATTGCGACAACGGCCTCCATTGATTTCACGCAGTTGGGCCTGCATGTGCAAGGACCAGATCTGCGGATCGTCGGCCAGCTCATAACCGTGCAAGGTCAGGCTCTGCACAATGGTGTCGAGGATGGATTCGGCGGCAGTCGGGCCGGGAAATGGCCCCTGGGCCTTGATGGCGGAGGGTTGTTCGCCAGCCATTCCGGCGGCGAAGAGCAAGGTCCACATACCGGTATCTCCCGCCAGGGGGCGGATGGCGCATTCGATACGGGTAACAAGGCCCAGGCATTGACGAGTGAGGCAAAGGTTGCGCGACATGGCGGCGCCCCTCGGTAGATCCGGTATTCAGTCTCGGGAAGAGGCTGTTTCGATCCAATGATGACTCTCGTTATCCTTGAGCTGAGGATAGAAGAAAAGTTCCGGTCCCACGGGCTTTCGAGACCAGAATGCGCCGAGCGGTCATAGTGTGAATATTGACGCCAAACTGGCGACGTTTTTTTGAAGCCACTCAAAAATTGTGGGAGCGAGCTTGCTCGCGATAGCAGTGTGACAGTCGACTGATGAGTGACTGAAACTCCGCTATCGCGAGCAAGCTCGCTCCCACAGGGTCCCACATGGAAACGCTGCAATCAGGCCGGCTTGGCCTCCGCCAAGGCCTGCTGCGCCAGTTCCTTTTCCGCTTCCTTGATGTCGTCTTCGCTGATCATTTCCGCGATCACCCGCAGCCGCTCCACCACCCGGGCGTTGACGCTGCCCTCCGGGAACTCGCCGTTTTCATCCGGCTCACCGGCAGGCTCGCCCACCAGCAGGCTCAGGGCTTCATCGGCCTGACGCACCGCATAGACGTGGAACTGCCCGGCGCGCACGGCGGCCAGCACTTTCTCGTCGAGCATCAGCGTCGCGACGTTGGCCTGGGGAATGATCGCCCCCTGCTCACCGGTCAACCCCCGGGCTTCGCAAAGGCGGAAGAAGCCTTCGATCTTCTCGTTGACCCCGCCCACCGCCTGCACCTCACCGAACTGGTTGATCGAACCGGTGATGGCGAAGCACTGCTTCAGCGGCGTCTTCGACAGGGCCGAGATCAGCGTACACGCCTCGCCCAGGGACGCACTGTCGCCGTCCACGTAACCGTAGGATTGCTCCAGGGCGATACTGGCCGAGATCGCCAGCGGGAATTCCTGGGCATAACGGCTGCCCAGGTAACCGGTGAGGATCATCACGCCCTTGGAGTGGATCGGTTGGCCAAGGTTGACCTCCCGCTCGATGTCGACGATGCCGCTGCCGCCCGGGTACACCGTGGCGGAAATCCGCGCCGGCACGCCGAACGCCGAATCGCCGACCTCCAGCACCGTCAGCCCGTTGCATTTGCCCACAGCCGCACCCGCGGTGTCGATCAGGATGATCCCCGCCAACATGTCGTCGAGGATCCGCGCCGAGACGCGTCCGGTACGGGTGGCCTTGGCCTTGAGGGCACGTTCGATATGGCCGGCATCGGTCATCTCGTCACCGGCCAGTTGGCGGATGAAGTCCGCCTCGCTGACCAGTTGGAACAGATCGCCAATGCGCGCCGACAAGCGCCCCTGGTGCTCGGCCAGCCGGGCGCTGTAGGTCGCCAGGCGTGCCACCGCGTCGGCGGTCAGCGGCGCCATGCCTTCTTCCGAAGTGCGAGTCTTGAGCAACTGGGCGAACTGCTCCAGGCTCTCGTCGCCCATCGGGATGTCTTCATCGAAATCCACCAGCACGCGAAACATTTCCTGGAAGTCCGGATCCAGGTCCTGCAAGGCGTAATAGAGCTGACGGGCACCGATGATCACGACCTTGACCTGCAACGGGATGTGCTGCGGCGTCAGGGTCACCGTGGCCAGGCGTCCCAGCTCACCCAGGGGCGACTCCATCTTCAGCTTGCGCGATTGCAGGGCGCGCTTGAGCGCATCCCACACGAACGGCTCGCCAAGCATTTTTTCCGCTTCAAGGATCAGGAAACCGCCATTGGCCCGGTGCAAGGCACCCGGACGCAGCTGTCGATACGTGGTGTAGAGCGCGCCCTGGTCGGTGCTGTACTCGATCCGGCCGAACAGGTTGTCGTAGGTCGGGTGCGGCTCGAACACCACCGGCGCGCCACCGCTGGACGGATGCCCGACCACCAGGCTTGGCGCGTACTGCTCTTCCAGCAGCTTGCGGGCGATGGCGTCGGTCTTGCTGTCATCCACCAGTTGCTCGACCACGGTCTTGAGCAGATAGACCTGCATGGCTTGCAGGTAGCCACAGACCGCGGCGTTCTCCGCGTACTTTTCCGACAGCGGCGCCAGCAACGGTTGCAGGGCCAGGGTGATGGTTTCTTCGTTGAGCTGGCGCAACTGGTTACTGGACTCGCGCTTCCATTGCGGCAGGCTGGCGAGTTCTTCGTTCAAGCGCTCTTCCAGGCCGGAGATGTCCTCGTGGAAACGCTCGCGCTCGGCCTCCGGCAACTGGGCGAATTCCGCCTCGTCCAGGGCCTTGCCTTCGCTCATCGGCGTGAAGGCGATGTTGCTGCTGTCACGGTACAGCGCGACATCCTTTTCCAGCGCCAGGCGCTCGATCACATCCAGGGCCCGGTCGTAGCGCTGGTTGAAGGCGCGGTCGATGGCGCTTTTTTTCTGCTGGTAGGACGGGTGCTCGAACACCGCCGGGAAGGTCGCCAGCAGGTTGTCGATCAAGCCGTTGATGTCACCGATGAAGGCACCGGCCGTGCCGGACGGCAGCTCCAGGGCACGGGGCTCGCGGGGCTCATCGAAATTGTTGACGTAGACCCAGTCCGCCGGGGTCTGCAGGCGCTTGCCTTCGGCCTTGAGGTAGCGTTTGACGAAGGAAAACCGGCCGGTGCCGGGCTCGCCCATGACAAATACGTTGTAACCGGGGCGCGGCATGGCCACGCCGAACTGCAAGGCTTCGACCGCACGTTCCTGGCCAAGCACACCGCGGAAGGGCTCCAGATCATTGGTGGTAGAGAAGCTGAACTGTTCAGCGGAAAACGGACGGGTCAGCGCTTCGGGCGCTAGACGCAAGCTGGCAGCAACAGGATCAGGCATCGGGCTTCCTTACATCAGGCGGGGCAGATAGCGGCATTCTGGCGCTGCCTGTACCTGACTGGCAAGGAGCGCCTCAGACCAAAGCATAGTCAATGGGAAAACCCCGGGCGCGGCCCCGTAAACAGGCGATCCCCAGTAATGTTTTTGCAAAATGCCACGGAACCCTCGGATCGTGCCTAAACTCCAAAGTGCGCGGCTGGAACAATAACCGGCCCACTGGCAGCTGTAGGGGCCAGACCCTGTCCATTGGTATGCACATAAAGAGAACATAGCTATGAAACGGATTCTTCTCGGTACTCTCTTCACCGCTGTATCCCTCAACGCCATGGCTCAGGCGCCGGGCGGCCCGGATTGCGGCTGGGGCAACATGCTGTTCGAAGGTCAGCGTGGCACCCCGGCTCACTTCCTGGCATCCACCACCAACGGCACTTCCGGCAACGCCACCTTCGGCATGACCTCCGGCACCAACGGCTGCTCGACCAACGCGGCACTGACCTACGGTGGCAAGTCCTGGCTGGCCATGAATGGCATGATGAACGAGCTGTCCGAAGACATGGCCAAGGGTCAGGGCGAAGCGCTGACCACCTACGCCGTGGTACTGGGCGTGGCCCCGGAAGATCGCGCACATTTCTCCGCCGTTACCCACGAGCACTTCCAGCAGATCTTCAGCAAGGCTGACGTGACCGCAGAAGACGTGCATACCAACACCCTGGCCGTATTGAAAAGCGACCCTCGCCTGGCCAAGTACGCCACTCAAGCTTAAGCTCGACACCACTCGCTCCTCTCGGGGAGCGGGTTTTCTTTTTGGGGCCCCCTTCGGTCTTTATTTTTTCGACTTTCCAAGTAGCCAACTATGCTCAAACGCCTTGCCTGGCTGGCGCTCTGTGTGTGCGCCCCGCTGTCCGCCGCGCCTCATGTCGACCCTCAACGTTTGCAGCAACTGGCCAATGACCGCTTCTGGATCTCCCTGGGCCACTACGAAACCGCCAAGCTGGGCGGCTGGCGCAGCTATATCAGCGACAAAAAATTCTTCCTCGCCCCCGATGGCAATGAACATCCTGACCGTGAACTGACCGCCACGCTGCAAGCCCTGTATGGCCCGGCCAGCGCCGGCCAGCAACATGCCCAGTGCGTGTATCCGGCGCGCACCCGCTGGCTGAAGGCGCAGCTCAACCTGACGGACCTGCCGGCGGTCAATTGCAGCGACTTCACCCAGTGGTTCAAGGACGTGTCGCCCCACAGTGCGGTGATGATTTTCCCCGCCGCGTACCTCAACAGTCCGTCCTCGATGTTCGGTCACACCTTGTTGCGCATCGACCAGGCCGATGTGCAAAGCGACAAGACCGCCCTGCTCAGCTACGCGATCAACTTTGGCGCCTACATCGAAGGCTCGGACAACAGCATCCTCTATGCCTGGAAGGGCCTGATGGGGGGCTATCCCGGCCTGTTCGCCCTGGTGCCGTACCAGGAAAAACTCTCCGAGTACCGTAGCCTGGAGAACCGCGACCTGTGGGAATACCGCCTCAACCTGAGCCAGGCGGAAACCGAGCGCATGGTCGAACACGTCTGGGAACTCAAGCAGATTCAGTTCGACTATTTCTTTTTCGACGAAAACTGCTCCTATCGCCTGCTCGAATTGCTGCAAGTGGCCCGCCCCAGCCTGCGCCTGACCGAACAATTCCCGCTGACGGCGATTCCCACCGACACCGTCAAGGCGGTGAAAGAAGCCGGCCTGGTGGAAAGCATCCAGTATCGGCCGTCCCGGGAACGGGAACTGCTCAGCCGCGCCGAACCGCTCAGCGATGACGAACAACAATGGGTACTGAACGTCAGCGCCGATCAGCAGCAACTGCAAGCACCGGCATTCAAGGCGCTGCCCCGCGAACGCCAGGCACTGATCATCGACGCGGCGTATCGCCTGGAACGCTATCGTGCCAACGGCCAGGAACGCGATCCGCAGCGCGCCCAGCGCAGCTTCGAGCTGTTGCGGGCGATCAACCAGAACCCCGCGCCGGAACTCGACATCCCGCAACCGGGCCTGCCCGAGGACGGTCACCAATCGCGCACCTGGCAGGCCGGCCTCGGCACCCGGGGCGACCGGGCGTTCGGTGAATATGGCTTGCGCATGGCCTATCACGACCTCAACGACAACGCCGAAAGTTTCCCCCTGGGGGCACAGATCGAAATCCTGCAATTGAAACTGCGCCAGTACGAAGGCAATGACTGGCAAGTGCAGCAACTGGATCTGGCGACCATTCGCTCCCTGACCCCACGCAACGAGCTGCTGCAACCGCTGTCCTGGCAGGTTACCGGCGGCCTGGAGCGGGTACCGGGCAAACACGACGATGAAACCCTGGTCAGCCACGTCAACGGCGGTGCCGGTGGCACTTGGGCGTTAGGCGAAGATGTGCTGGGCTTTGCCCTGGGCACGGTGCGGGTCGAGCACAACAACGATTTCGCCCAGTTCATCGCCCCGGCCGCCGGTTTCAACAGTGGCGTGCTGTGGAAAAACCCGCTGGGCAACTTGAGCCTGGAAGCCAAGGGCGACTATTTCGTCAACGGCGAAGTACGTCGTAGCCTGAGCCTCAACCAGCAGTGGGAATTGTCCCGCAACCTCGGCCTGCGCTTGAGTGCCCAGCGGGAGTTCAGCCACCTGGCTTCGCCGGAGAACGAGGTGATGCTCGAGGTGAAGTGGTATCACTATTGACCGGCACCGCTCTGCACGCGCCCAGAGACAAACGGATTAATCACAGGGCTTTCACATCGGCCTGACGAATACGCTTCTAGACTTCTCGTATAAGTGGATACGGCAGGAAGGTTCAAATGAGGCGCGCGGCGGCGGTACTGGGTATGTTGATGTTGCTCGGTGGCTGTGAAACCACTCATGAAGACCTGATCGCCCGAGGTTATCCACCGGCGTTCGCCGACGGCTACGACGACGGTTGCAGCAGTGGTCGGCAAGCGGCGGGGGTGATCACCGGCCAGTTCAGGAAAGACGTGCCGCGTTATCTCAAGGATGCACGCTACGCCGAAGGCTGGAGCGATGGTTTCCGGCAGTGCCAGGCGATGCGCGAAAGCGAAGAGCGCAATGCCTACCGCGATCGTCATTGGGATGACCGTGAACGTGCCTGGCAACAAGAAAAGGATCGGGACGCCGGCCGGGCTTATCGCTCGCCGTGAGTCGCGCATAGACATTCGTCGAAACCAAAAGCCTGCGACCATGGCCCAAACTCCATAGAGGAGAACACCATGAGCCGCGCTTTCGTCAACGAAGACAACGCCGCTGCCCAGGCCGACCAGCCGGTCGAACGTCAGGTCAGTGCGCAACCCAATTACGTCACGCCCACCGGGCTTGCCCAACTCCAGGCCCGGGTCGCCGAATTGCAGGCGTTGCACGGCCAGCAGGCGACCCGAGGGGATCTGGCGGACAAACAACGGATCGCCGACCTTGAACGGGATCTGCGCTATTTCAAGCAGCGCCTGCAAAGCGCCCAGGTCGTTGCACCGATGTCGTCCGATCAAGTGCGGATCGGGCATTGGGTGACCTTTGTCGATGAACAGGATCACGAACAGCGAGTGCAGTTAGTGGGTGAAGACCAGGCCGATGCGGCCAGTGGCTTGATCAACTGGGGCTCGCCGCTGGGGCGGGCGTTGTTGGGGGCGAAGGTGGGGGATGAAGTGATATGGAAGCGACCCCTGGGGGATCTCGCCATCGAGGTCGTGGCGATAGATATTCCATGATGTTGCCGGCTTCTTTAAAACATGATTAAAGCCTCTAACATCAAGACCCGACAACAATCTGTTACTTGCCTGTGGCCATATGTAACTGCAACATGAGGTCATAACAACAAGTTTGCGTTAAATCAGGACCATGCTACTGTTTTTCCCGCACCGTAATCGGCGCACTGTAAAAACAAAAAGGAAATGCACTCATGAGCGAGCAAATACTGGCAATGTCAGGTGACTTCGACAGCGACTTCAAGTTCTACCAACGGGTCACTGATCTCGGCTCCGAGTCAGCAGCACTGACCATTGTCGAATGCGGTACCATAAACTGCACCGCTCTTTTGTGCTAAATCCTTTGCAGCAACATGGACCTGCCCAACAGGTCTTTCATACTCCCTAATCCACCTATAAAACAACTTACCAACATCCTACAGTTCGGATGCGCTTGCTCGCACCCAACTGACTGTACTTGATGTTTGATAACGAATGAGGAAAACCCCATGAGCGAACAAATCCTGAACATGTCCGGTGACTTCTATAGCGACTTCGACGCTTATCAGGCGCCCACCAAAAACATGGGCTCGATACTGGCAACGACAATGGAATGCAACACTTTTGGCACGTGCACCAATCTCGAGTGCTCGACACTCGGCTGCTAAGCCCTTCCACTGATCGTCCAAACAGGCAACACCCATAACCATAGAGCAGGCAACGCCTGCTCTATCCATTTCAGGATCGACGGCATGCTTGTTAACGCTTTGAAGTTGAATCAGCGAGGTCAGTACAGATTCACTTCCGACGGCGACATCGCCCTTTTTGTAAACAACCTGGCCCGCCTGCATGCTGATGATCAGGCCTTGCTGGATCATTTCGGGTTGAACCGGGAACAACTGGCGTCGTATGCCAAGGCACCCTTTAACCCACAGCGTCAGCCTGACGACGGCGAAGCCGTCTTGAGGGCCTTGAAGGAAAAGCTTGCTCGCCTTGACAGCCTTCACGTCGGCAGGGAAAAGACCGCAAGCGGCAAAGACAATTTTTATTGGTTTGGCTACCGCTTTTTTCTTTATTTCATCGATACGTTCAGGGCGGATGGGCGCTACGCCAAAGCGTCGCCGCACATTGATGAAGCCGCCCTGCTGGCAAGCCTTGAGCACTATGTCTTGGCCCGTGTCGGACGCACATCGGAACAAAGCCTGGTCCACTCTCTGAATACGCGGATTGCGGACGGCGACGAGATTGACCTGGGCGGGTTCAGCGAACAGCTGCGCACATTGCCGCTGTTTGAGTTTTTCGATTCCTATCCTGTGTTGGCAACACTGCTTTTTGATTTGCTGGAAGACACCCTCAACTATCTTTATGCGGTCATACTCGACTTCGCCAGCGATGTTGACGCGCTGGAGATGGCATTCTCAATCCCATCCCGAAAAATCGACGCTATCGAGTTCGGCCTGGGTGACCCTCACGGTCGCGGTGAAACGGTCTGCCAGGTCAAATTCCGCACAACCTCCTTGATCTACAAACCACGAGCAAGCCGCGAAGCAGTTTTCTTCAATCGCCTGCTGGGACAGTTACGTGAGTGGACTGGCGCGGATTGTTTTGCCATCCACGCGCCAAGAATCCTCAGCCGTGAGCGACATAGCTGGATAGAAAAGGTCGACAACACGCCTTGTGACAGCGCAGCGGACGTGGCCCTGTTCTATAAAAAGATGGGGGCACAGATCGCCGTCATTCATGCACTCAACGGCATCGACTTCCATTACGAGAACATCATTGCGTGTGGCAGCAGCCCTGTCATGATCGATCTTGAGTGCTTGTTCACTGCGTCCACCAGCGACCTGCTACTCGAACTGCCGCTCGATAGCGCACTGTCCAACACGTTCAAAGTGATCCAGCAGTCGGTGTGCTCCAGCGGCTTCGTGCCCTTTTCACAAAAATCCAATAACGACCAGAGCGGGCTGACTCGGCAAGCGCTGTTCATTTCCACCCGCCACTCCCTGGTTTTCGAAAATGGCTTTTACCATTTACGTAAAGTCGAGTTCGAACACCTTCTGGTGCAAAAGCATTTGCCGCTTTTGCAGGGGGAACGCAAGGGGCATGAGACGTATAAAGCCGAACTTGTCCATGGCTTTGAATATGCTTATGGCGAATTGATGACGCATCGGCACACGATCATGCAGATGCTTGAGCGAGCCGCAGGCGAATTATCAACCCGTGTACTGTTCAAAAACTCTCAACGTTATGCGGACTTTATCGGGCTGAGCCGCCATCCTCGCTTCATGAAAAACATGTTGGACCGGGAGCTTCTGCTTGCAACCCTGTGGAAAGACTTGAAAGAGCCCTATCGAGCAAAGGGCATCCCGCGTTATGAAATAGCCGACCTGCAAAGATCCAGCATTCCGTGTTTCACCATGCCGCTCAACTCGAACGCGTTGATGAGCGCACAAGGTGCAACAATAGACATGACGAAAGTACAACCTCCGATAAAAAGCTGCCTACAGAAAATAGCCAATCTGTCCGCAGCCGACAGGGCATTACAACTCACGCTGCTCGAAATGTGTTTGTATCCGGAGTCAAATGAACAGCCGTCATCACGTGCCACCCTAAAAAAAGCGCCCCAAGCGGAGCGACTCGACGCAATACTCGGCATCAGTTCCCGCCTCGAAGCGCTCGCGATCAAGGGAACGGCAACGGACGTCAGTTGGTTGGCGTTCCATACGCACCTAACGACCCGTGGAAAATACCCTTCACCCATGGATCATGGGTTGTACTCCGGTATCGCCGGGATTGGATTGTTTTATCTGAGCCTGTTCAAGGTAAGCGGCAAACCCCACTTACTGTCGCTCCTGGATCAGATACTGGCCTCACTGGAACAACACTTTGGCTTTTTCAAAGCCGACCTGACCGTCAGTGCCTATCATGGCCTGGGCTCTTATCTCTATCTGCTCATCAATCGTCGCCAAATCACCGGCGATCCGAAACACGATGAGAAAATTGCCAGCCTGCTGACCCAACTGATGGATGTCCCCCCTGAAGATTACGATTTCGACTTCCTGGGCGGCTGTTGTGGTGCGGTGACGCTGCTGGCCAATATTCATGGGTTATCGGCGCAAGTGGATGTGCTGCCGGCCATTCGGCGCATGGTGGCTTACATAAAGGACCAAATACTGATCGAAGAAGGCCAGCTTCTTCGACGCGATGATCGCTCCGTGATTTTAACGGGCCTGTCCCATGGTCTCTCCGGCGTCATCCAGGCCCTGTGCAAAGCCTATGACGTGACCGGCGACGGGGCGTTGGTGCCCTTGGTCATCCAGGTGCTGGAGGGGGAAAATCGCTTGAGCCGAGAGGGCTTCTGGCTGGACCTGAGAGACCTGGGCCCTGTCGACCATGCCACCAAGTGGTGTCACGGAGACGGCGGCATCCTCATCGCCAGGCGACAACTCATGAAGTCGATGGGAGAGGCCTTGGACGAAACCACCCGGCAGACGGTGCTCGACGACATCCAGCGTTGCGAGAACAATCTCTGGCGGCACGGCCTGGGCGATGGCTACAACCTGTGCCATGGCGATTTCGGCAATCTGATCTGCCTGTATGACGGGTATCGGCACGCCGATAACCCCGAGGGCATCAGCAGGGTCAAGCAGGCCCTTGGCGAGGTCGCCCGGCAGTTTTTCGAAGGCCCCTTCCTCGACCATGATCGGGTTCCCGATGTCAGCCTGCTGACTGGCATTACGGGCGCAGGTTATGCCTTGCTGTATGAGATCGATCCAACGATCCCCAACATACTCTCGCTCGATTTCGCGCTGCAGACATAGGCTGGAACTGTGGGAGCGAGGTCGCTCGCGATGGTGGTGGATCAGTCGACCTCAATGTCGCTGACCCGCCACCATCGCGAGCAAGCTCGCTCCCACATTTCCGATCTGCAACCGACCCTATCAGGCCAGTTTCTTGTGCCGTACACGATGCGGCTGGGCGGCCGCTTCGCCGAGGCGCTTCTTGCGATCGGCTTCGTACTCGGTGTAGTTGCCTTCGAAGAATACCGCTTGGGAGTCGTCTTCGTACGCCAGGATGTGGGTCGCCACGCGGTCGAGGAACCACCGATCGTGGGAGATCACAATGGCGGCGCCCGGGAAGTCCAGCAAGGCTTCTTCCAGGGAACGCAGGGTTTCGACGTCGAGGTCGTTGGACGGTTCGTCGAGCAGCAGGACGTTGCCGCCCTCCTTCAAGGTCAACGCCAGGTGCAAGCGACCGCGCTCACCGCCGGACAAGTCCTTGACGAACTTCTGCTGGTCGCCG
The DNA here is from genome assembly GCF_900100025.1 of Pseudomonas sp. NFACC56-3. NCBI lineage: Bacteria > Pseudomonadati > Pseudomonadota > Gammaproteobacteria > Pseudomonadales > Pseudomonadaceae > Pseudomonas > Pseudomonas sp. NFACC56-3. Next base: position 45,915 of record NZ_FMTK01000030.1, read on the forward strand.
CCCTTGAAGTTGAAGCGACCGACATAGGTACGCGACGGGATTTCATAGTTGCCGATGCGGATCTGGTCGGAACCGTCGGAAATCTGCTGGAACACGGTCTTGCTGCCGTCCAGGTCCTCGCGGCTCTGGTCGACGCAGGCCAACTGCACGGTTTCACCGATTTCGATGCTGCCCGAATCCGGGGTTTCCTTGCCCATCAGCATGCGGAACAGCGTGGATTTACCCGCACCGTTACCACCGATCACACCGACGATGGCGCCTTTGGGCATGGAGAACGACAGGTTGTCGATCAGCACGCGGTCGCCATAACCCTTGGTGACGTTCTTGAACTCGATGACCTTGTCGCCCAGGCGCGGACCGGCCGGGATGTAGATCTCGTTGGTTTCGCTGCGCTTCTGGAATTCCTGGGATTGCATTTCCTCGAAGCGTTGCAGACGTGCCTTGGATTTGGACTGGCGGGCCTTGGCGCCTTTGCGCACCCACTCCAGTTCTTCCTTCATGGCTTTTTCATGGGCCGACTGCTGCTTGGATTCCTGGGCCAGACGATCGGACTTGGCTTCCAGCCAGCCCGAATAGTTGCCCTCGTACGGAATGCCTGCGCCGCGGTCGAGTTCCAGGATCCAGCCGGCGACGTTGTCCAGGAAGTAACGGTCGTGCGTGATCGCAACCACGGTGCCCGGGAAGTCATGCAGGAAGTGTTCGAGCCAGGCGACGGAATCGGCGTCCAGGTGGTTGGTCGGTTCGTCGAGCAGCAGCATGTCCGGGGCCGACAGCAGCAGGCGGCACAAGGCCACGCGGCGCTTTTCACCGCCGGAGAGGTGTTCGACCTTCGCATCCCAGGCCGGCAGGCGCAGTGCATCGGCGGCCACTTCCAGCTGGCGATCCAGGTTGTGGCCGTCGCTGGCCTGCAGGATCGCTTCGAGCTTGGCCTGTTCGGCGGCCAGCTTGTCGAAGTCGGCATCCGGGTCGGCGTAGGCGGCATAGACTTCGTCGAGGCGCGCCTGGGCGTCCTTGATCACGCTGACCGCTTCCTCGACCACTTCACGCACGGTCTTGCTGGGGTCCAGCTGCGGTTCCTGGGGCAGGTAGCCGATGTTCAGGTCCGGCATCGGACGGGCTTCACCGTCGAATTCGTTATCGACGCCAGCCATGATTTTCAGCAGCGTGGACTTACCCGAGCCGTTGAGACCCAGTACGCCGATCTTGGCCCCGGGGAAGAACGACAATGAAATGTTTTTCAGGATTTCCCGCTTCGGCGGAACAACTTTGCTCAGCCGATGCATGGTGAAGACGTATTGAGCCATGGTGAACCTAGCGTCAGTGACAGGTGAAAAGAACGAGCCAGGCCATGCGCGGCGCCGGCACTTGACGGTCATCAATGCCTGCGGGCGGATAGAGCCTGGGAATCTGGAGCTGGAACGCTCTTGTTTGACCGGCAAAGCTACCTCAACCGTCGGTCAAGGTCCAGCCGCCAGGGGCTGGCACTTTGCCACAAGTCAAGGCATGCTAGCCGCCCTTCGGGCGTCCGGCTTATAGTGCACGTCGCGCCAGTCCAGCAAACTGCAGGATTACAGCTTGTCCAACGTCACTCCGCCCTTGTCCCCTCGCGCACCCGCTGTCGTGCCCGGCTCGCCCCTGCGCGGGACGCTGAAGGGCGCGCTGGCCACGCTGGTGCTGCTATTGCTCGGCTTGCTGTTCTGGCAACTGCTCGACCAACTGCGTGAAACCCAACAGCAACAGCGCCAATACACCATCGACTACACCGCCGATCTTGCCGCGCAAGTCAGCCTGAACATGGCCCTGAACGCGCAAATCGCCCTCAACCTGCTACCGATCGTCGAACAGCCACAGAGTGCCGACGAACAGCAAGCCTTGGTTCGTAAACTCCAGCAATCGTTACCCGAATTGCGCAGCCTGGCACTGCTGAGCCCTTCCGGGCGAGTGCTCAGTGACAGCGACGCCGACAGCCATGACGCCGACTACCTGAGTGAACTGGTGCGGCGCAGCCGGGCCCAGGCCCATTATTTCAGCAATGCCGAAGACGGCTCCGTGGTGCATCTATTGTTGCACCAGGCCAGCGGCAGCAGCCGTGGCTATTGGGCCCTGCGCCTGACCCCGAACTTTTTCGCCACCTTGACCAAGCAAGCCGATGTGGGGCTGCGCCCGCTGTGGCTGGTGGAAAACCGCCTCAACCAGCAGATCGTCAGCCGCGACGAGAGCCTGCCCTCGATCAGCCCTACCCACCTGTCGCCGGATGACCTGGAGAACACGGTGCTGACCGTGCCCCTGAGCAGCAGCGACTGGCAACTGCGGGGGCTGTTCGACCGTCGCCAGGTGATCGAGCAACTGCTGCCGGCCTTCATCGGCAAGTGCCTGCTGGGCCTGGCGTTTTCGTTGTTGCCCGTCATCGCCCTCTTGAACATGCGCCGGCGCCAGCGACAGTTGCACGAAGGTCGACGGCGTTACCAGGATATTTTCGAAGGCACCGGCGTGGCCCTGTGCGTGCTGGACCTGTCGGGGCTCAAGGTTTTTTTTGAGCGGGCGGGCCTGCACAATGGCGATCAATTGCGCGCCTGGCTGCAAACCGCTCACCAACTCGAGCAATTGCGCCAGGAAGTTCACGTCACCGAAGTCAACCAGATGGCGTTGAAGCTGCTCAACGTCGACTCCTGTGCCCAGGCTTGGCAGTTGCTGGTCGGCAAGGGCACGCCAGACAACAACCCCATCGGCTCGAAACTGCTCGAAGCGCTGCTCGACCAACACAAGCAACTGGAGCTGGAAATCAAGCTCCAGGACGCCCATGGCCGCGACCAGCACCTGTGGCTGGTGCTGCGCCTGCCGGAAAAACAGCCCGACTACAACGCAGTCATCCTGAGCATCAGCGACATCACCAGCCGCAAGCTGATCGAGCTCTCGCTGCTCGAGCGCGAAGGTTTCTGGTCCGACGTGGTGCGCACCGTTCCGGATCATCTCTACGTGCAGGATGTCATCAGCCAGCGGATGATCTTCAGCAACCATCACCTGGGCCAGACCCTGGGCTACGACCGCACCGAACTGCACCAGATGGGCGAGTACTTCTGGGAGATCCTGCTGCACAGCGACGACGCCGATCACTACCACAACCTGCGCCAGGAACAACGGCGTGGCGGGTACACGCAGCTGTTGCAATGCCAATTGCGCTTTCGCCATCGCAATGGCAAATGGCGCTGTTTCGACATTCGCGAACAAGCACTGGCCCGGGACCGGCATGACCAGGTGACCCGGATCATCGGCGTGGCCAAGGACGTCACCGAGCAGATCGAGGCCAGCGAATCGCTACGCGACAGCGAGCAACGCTACCGGATGCTCGCCGAAAGCATCAGCGACGTGATCTTCTCCACCGACAACAAGCTTTCGCTCAACTATGTCAGCCCGTCGGTGCAAGCGGTGCTGGGCTACACCGCCGACTGGATTTTCCAGAACGGCTGGCAATCGATCATTGCCAATCCACAACAACTGACCGGCATCTACAGCCTGATGGACTGCGTCAGCAAGGCCCTCGACCAGCCCGAGCAACTGGCCGAGCTGCGCAACCAGATGCAGACCCAACTGTTCCTGTTCGACTGCCTGCGCGCCGATGGGCGCAAGATCCCCATCGAGCTGCGGCTGGTGCTGGTGTGGGATGAACACGGCGCGTTCGAAGGCGTACTGGGCGTTGGTCGCGACATCAGCCAGCAGCGTCGCGCCGAAAAAGACCTGCGCATGGCCGCCACGGTCTTCGAGCACTCGACCTCGGCGATCCTGATCACCGACCCGGCCGGCTACATTGTCCAGGCCAACGAAGCCTTCAGTCGCGTCAGCGGTTACGCCGTGTCGCAAGTGCTGGACCAGTTGCCCAACATGCTGACCGTGGACGAGCAACAGGAAGCCCACTTGCGCTACGTGCTCAAGCAATTGCAGCAACACAGCACGTGGGAAGGCGAAGTCTGGCTCAAGCGCCGCAATGGCGAACACTACCCGGCCTGGGTCGGCATCACCGCCGTGCTGGACGACGAAGGCGACCTGGCCAGCTATGTGTGCTTCTTCAGCGACATCAGCGAACGCAAGGCCAGCGAGCAGCGCATCCATCGCCTGGCCTATTACGACGCCCTGACCCACCTGCCCAACCGCACGCTGTTCCAGGATCGCCTGCACACTGCGCTGCAATCGGCCGAGCGGCAGAAGACCTGGGTCGTGCTGATGTTCCTCGACCTCGACCGCTTCAAGCCGATCAACGACTCCCTGGGCCACGCCGCCGGCGACCGTATGCTCAAGGAGATGGCCACGCGCCTGCTCGGCTGCGTCGCCGACGACGACACCGTGGCGCGCATGGGCGGCGACGAGTTCACCCTGCTGCTGCAACCACGCGTCAGCCGTGAAATGGCGCTGAACCGGGCCATCACTGTGGCCGAGCAGATCCTCGCCAGCCTGGTCCGGCCCTTCGTGCTCGAAGGCCGCGAGTTTTTCGTCACCGCCAGTATCGGTATCGCCCTGAGCCCCCAGGACGGCAGCGAACTGAGCCAGTTGATGAAGAACGCCGACACGGCCATGTATCACGCCAAGGAGCGTGGCAAGAACAACTTCCAGTTCTACCAGGCCGACATGAACGCCAGCGCCCTGGAGCGCCTGGAACTGGAAAGCGACCTGCGCCACGCCTTGGAGCAGAACGAGTTCGTGCTGTATTACCAGCCGCAGTTCAGCGGCGATGGCAAACGGTTGACCGGCGCCGAGGCCCTGCTGCGCTGGCGCCATCCGCGACGTGGGTTGGTGCCACCGGGGGATTTCATCCCGGTGCTCGAAGAGCTCGGGCTGGTGGTGGACGTCGGCGACTGGGTCATCACCGAAGCCTGCCGGCAACTCAGGACCTGGCACCAGGCCAAGGTCCGGGTGCCGAAGGTCTCGGTCAACATTTCGGCCCGGCAGTTCTCCGACGGCCAGTTGGGCACGCGCATCGCCAATATCCTGCGCAGCACCGGTCTGCCACCGGCCTGCCTGGAGCTGGAACTGACGGAAAGTATCCTGATGCGCGAAGTCAGCGAGGCGATGCAGATCCTCGCCGGGCTGAAAAACCTGGGTCTGAGCATCGCCGTCGATGACTTCGGCACCGGTTATTCATCGCTCAACTACCTCAAGCAATTCCCCATCGACGTGCTGAAGATCGACCGCACCTTCGTCGACGGCCTGCCGTCCGGCGAGCAGGATGCGCAGATCGCCCGGGCAATCATCGCCATGGCCCACAGCCTCAACCTGGCGGTGATCGCCGAGGGCGTCGAGACCCACGAGCAGCTGGATTTCCTGCGCGAACACGGCTGCGACGAAGTCCAGGGCTACCTGTTCGGCCGGCCGATGCCGGCCAATCGGTTCGAAGCACAGTTCAGCAATGATGCGTTGTTCATGCTCGACTGAGGCCCTTCGGTGCCTGTAGTGGCCTCATCGCGAGCAAGCTCGCTCCCACAGGGTGATGGGCACGCAAGTCCAAATGTGGGAGCGAGCTTGCTCGCGATGGGGCCGGCCAAGGCGACGCAAAATGGCACGTGAAACCCATTCGTCCGCGACATGACGCCCTTTCATATGCCTTCCAAAACCGGTTGAGGTAGAATGCCCCCCTTTTCTGCCCCGATCCTTGAGGACCGCCATGTTCAGCCGTGATTTGACTATTGCCAAGTACGACGCCGATCTCTTTGCCGCCATGGAACAAGAAGCTCAGCGCCAGGAAGAGCACATTGAGCTGATCGCTTCGGAAAACTACACCAGCCCCGCGGTGATGGAAGCTCAAGGCTCGGTACTGACCAACAAGTACGCCGAAGGTTACCCGGGCAAGCGCTACTACGGTGGTTGCGAGTATGTCGACGTGGTCGAGCAACTGGCCATCGACCGCGCCAAGGAACTGTTCGGCGCCGATTACGCCAACGTCCAGCCGCACGCCGGTTCCCAAGCCAACGCCGCCGTGTACCTGGCGCTGCTGTCGGCCGGTGACACCATCCTGGGCATGAGCCTGGCCCACGGCGGTCACCTGACCCACGGTGCCAGTGTTTCCTCCTCCGGCAAGCTGTACAACGCCATCCAGTACGGCATCGACGGCAACGGCCTGATCGACTACGACGAAGTCGAGCGCCTGGCCCTCGAGCACAAGCCGAAAATGATCGTGGCCGGTTTCTCCGCCTACTCGCAGATCCTCGACTTCCCGCGTTTCCGCGCAATCGCCGACAAGGTCGGTGCCTACCTGTTCGTCGACATGGCCCACGTGGCCGGCCTGGTCGCCGCGGGCGTGTACCCGAACCCGGTGCCGTTCGCCGACGTGGTCACCACCACCACCCACAAGACCCTGCGCGGTCCACGTGGCGGCCTGATCCTGGCGCGCGCCAACGCAGACATCGAGAAGAAGCTGAACTCCGCCGTCTTCCCGGGCGCCCAGGGTGGCCCGCTGGAGCACGTGATCGCAGCCAAGGCGATCTGCTTCAAGGAAGCGCTGCAGCCTGAGTTCAAGGCTTACCAGCAACAAGTGGTGAAGAACGCCAAGGCCATGGCCGGCGTGTTCATCGAGCGCGGCTTCGACGTGGTGTCCGGCGGTACTGAAAACCACCTGTTCCTGCTCTCGCTGATCAAGCAGGACATCTCCGGCAAAGACGCTGACGCGGCGCTGGGCAAGGCGTTCATCACCGTGAACAAGAACTCGGTACCCAACGACCCACGCTCCCCGTTCGTCACTTCGGGCCTGCGCTTCGGCACCCCGGCCGTGACCACTCGCGGCTTCAAGGAAGCCGAGTGCAAGGAACTGGCCGGCTGGATCTGCGACATCCTGGCGGACCTGAACAACGAAGCGGTCATCGACGCCGTGCGTGAGAAGGTCAAGGCTATCTGCAAGAAGCTGCCGGTATACGGCGCTTAATCAGCCGGTCAGACCGCAATAAAAAAGCCCGCCTCTTTCGAGGCGGGCTTTTTTATTGGCCTTTAAAAAGACCACGCCACCTAAGCAAACCACCTTTACAACACTCAACATCTGCCATTGCACTTAACTTTCTGCAATACAGATAACACCACCAACAAGCAATAAACCAATAAGATCCAGCTCGCCGCACCCACACGTCAAAACTCAATACAGGATTCATTTATCACATGGACAGTGAACAATCTTTTCATGCAACACTTAGCATGTTTGATGCCCACGTAAATCTACTTGAAACACTGCATGGCAAACCCGCGATGGCAACCGTCAGTTCATTCAGCGGTGGATTCTTTACCGGCAAACCGCAAACCCATGATCACTCACACTTGCTCGGCATCCGCGCCGAAACCCAGGGCATGGACCGCGCTCAATTGATCCTGCATTTTCGGCCTACGCCCCATGGCTATATCCTGACCCTGAAAAACCCTGGAGAACACTATAACAAGCTGATCAGCAAGAGTTGGCTTGAAGTGCTCGGCGCAGAAAATCCAAATACCGTCAATCCGACGCGCTTTATTCTTATCGACCATCAACAAAACATCATCACACGGAAAAACATTAACACCCTGCACACACCCGTCTCGCTCATGACCGCCACTCATAAATATGTCGGTGGATTAAGAGTGCGCGGTTCACCTTATCGCTATCTTGCCGAGACCGAAGAAAAATCAAAGATCACTTTTATCTTGAGCCTGCGTGAAGGAAAGTGAGGCCAGCCAAAACATATAAAACCAGGCAACCCTTTGTGGCGAGGGGATTTATCCCCGCTGGACTGCGAAGCAGTCCTCACAGGAACGATCCAATCTACCAGGCACATCCAGGTGCCTGGTTTTCCCTAGCGGCTTCGCCAGTCGCAGGAAGGGGACATCAAAACAGAATCGCTTCAAAACCGGCACGGATTTTCTCTTCGGGTAGCTCGTCGGCAATGAAGACGATCACGCTTTCCCGGGGTTCATCTGCGGCCCACTCGGTGTCCCAATCGAAACCGTACAGCTTGAGTACTCCCTGGAATACCAGTCGACGAGGTTCGCCGGCGATGTTCAGCACGCCTTTGTAGCGCAGCAATTGCTTGCCGTGCTCTTCCAGCAACTGGTTCATGAACTCGCTGAGCTTGTCGATATCCAGGGCCTTGTCGGTGCGCAGCACCAGGCTGCTGATGCGATCGCCCGGGGTTGCCTTGCCCACCGGCCGCAGGCTGAACCCTGCGCCCAGATCCGCATTGAGATTGAAACCGCGAATGTCGAGCAACTCGGCCAGGTCGATCCGGCCGTGTTCAACCACCCTGATCGGTGCCCGTCGGTTGATGCGCGTCAGGCGCTCGCCAAGGGCCTGGACCTGGGCAGCGTCCACCAGGTCGGTCTTGCTCAGGAGCAGGCGGTCGGCAAACCCGACCTGGGCCTGGGCGATGGCCTGGGTCAGGTGGACGTCGGCGTGAGCCGCGTCCACCAGGGTCAGGATCCCGTCGAGGATATAGCGCTCGCGCAGGTCCTCATCGATGAAGAAAGTCTGCGCCACCGGGGCCGGGTCGGCCAGGCCGGTGCATTCGATCACCAGGCGGTCGAAGGCGATCTCGCCGCTGTCCAGCCGCTCGAGCAACAGGTAGAGGGCTTTGGTCAGGTCGGTGTGAATGGTGCAGCACACGCAGCCGTTGGCCAGGGTCATGACTTGCACCGGCTCGTCGCCCAATAGTTGGGTGTCGATACCGGCATCGCTGAATTCGTTCTCGATCACGGCGATTTTCAGGCCGTGCTCGGCCTTGAGCAGATGGCGCAACAGCGTGGTCTTGCCGGCGCCGAGGAAGCCGCTGAGGATGGTGACCGGGATGGGAGAGGACAAACTGAATCTCCTTGATGCCTGAAAGGAAAGCGGTTTCGTGGGAGCGAGCCTGCTCGCGAAGGCGTCGGGTCAGTCGACATTATCATTAACTGACACTCCGCCATCGCGAGCAAGCCCGCTCCCACAAGGGGATCTGGAGTGTATGCACATCCTGAGACCACCCCAAAACAACTGTGGGAGCGAGCTTGCTCGCGATAGCGTCGGATCAGTCGACATCATCGTCAACTGACACTCCGTCATCGCGAGCAAGCTCGCTCCCACAAGGGGATCTGGGGTGTATGCACATCCTGAGACCACCCCAAAACAACTGTGGGAGCGAGCTTGCTCGCGATAGCGTCGGATCAGTCGACATCATCGTCAACTGACACTCCGCCATCGCGAGCAAGCTCGCTCCCACAAGGGTTACATCATCCGCTGGGCATCAGCGGTTCAACAGCACTTGGGCCCACCCTTGCCGCCGTAACGGGCCTCCTGGCGTTCGCGAAAGAACGCCTCGTAGTCCATCATCGGTTTGTCCGGGTGCTTGGTTTGCATGTGCTCGACGTAGTTGTCGTAGTCGGGCATGCCGACCATCAGGCGGGCGGCCTGACCGAGGTATTTACCCAGGCGACTCAAGTCATTGAACATCGTTGCAATCCTCTATCAAGCGTCCGGCAGGGCCTGGAATGGCGCTTCCTTGTCCGTGCGTTCCTTGGTGCCCCAGGCAGCGATGCCGACCTTGAGCGCGTAGAACAGAATGCTGAAGACCACGAACAGGAACAACACCGTCAGCGTTGCGTTGGTGTAGGCGTTGAACACCACGTGCTGCATCTGCTCGATGCTCTTGGCCGGGGCCAGGATCTGGCCGGCGGCCAGGGCATCGTTGTATTTGCGCGCCAGGGCCAGGAAACCGATCGCCGGGTTGGCGTCGAACAGCTTGATCAGGCCCGCGGTGGTGGTGCAGATCAGCAGCCAGGCCGCCGGCAGCAACGTGACCCAGACGTAGCGCTGGCGCTTCATCTTGATCAGCACCACGGTGCCGAGCATCAGGGCGATACCGGCCAGCATCTGGTTGGAGATGCCGAACAGCGGCCACAAGGTGTTGATGCCGCCCAGCGGATCGATCACGCCCTGGTACAGCAAGTAGCCCCACAGCGCCACGCAGCCAGCGGTGGCGATCAGGTTGGCCGGCCAGGATTCGGTGCGCTTGAGCGAAGGCACGAACGAGCCCAGCAAGTCCTGGAGCATGAACCGCCCGGCACGGGTGCCGGCGTCCACGGCCGTGAGGATGAACAACGCTTCGAACAAGATCGCGAAGTGGTACCAGAACGCCATGGTGTTCTCACCCGGCAGCACCGAGTGCAGGATCTGCGCGATCCCCACCGCCAGGGTCGGCGCACCGCCGGCACGGGCCAGGATAGTGGTCTCGCCGATGTCCTTGGCCACCGCCTGCAGCGCCTCGGGCGTGATGGCAAAGCCCCAACTGCTGACGGTCTGGGCCACGGCCACCACGTCACCGCCGACGATCGCCGCCGGGCTGTTCATGGCGAAGTACACGCCCGGCTCGATCACCGACGCAGCCACCATGGCCATGATCGCCACGAAGGACTCCATCAGCATGCCGCCGTAACCGATGTAGCG